>DYIZ01000048.1:0-35160 GCA_020723385.1 Candidatus Aquidulcis sp. | reverse complement strand
TGTTGGGCCATTACGGTTGCCGCCCCCGCACGAGCCGGTGACGCTGTTGAAGGTGTGGTTACCGCCGAACTGGTGTCCCATCTCGTGGGCCACGTAGTCAATGTCGTAGGGATCGCCCACCGGAGCAGACGAGCCGGTCACGCCTTGGGCCTTATAGCCGGGATCGCATGGAACTTCCAGGTAGGCCACACCGCCGCCGCCGGTGCTGAACACGTGCCCCACATCGTAGTTGGCGGTTCCGATGACAGAATCAATGTTGGCCTGATTCTCAGCCAGCATTGCGACGCCATCATCGTTGGTGTAAGGATCAGTAGCGCCGTTGGTATAGATGAGCAGGTTGTTATTGGCAATGAGTATCAACCGGACAGCGACTTCACGCTCGTAGACGCCGGTGACGCGGTTGACCGAAGTGATCACAGCCGACAGCCCCGCCGGAACGGTTCCGCCAAAATACTGTGTGTACTCGCCGGTGGCCGCGACTGCCGTGCGATAGGAGCGAAGCTGCGGCCCGCTTGTGGCGTTGACCCCCAGGGGCAGATCGAGCGCTGGCCGATCCGGCACACTGAACAACCCCAGCTCGGTGAAGGTCTTGCTGCTGACGAAATTCGCCACGAAATAGCTGATGTAATGCGTGGTATCGTTGCGGCTGTAAGGGTCAATGAAATACGCGCCGCGGGTGGAAAAGATCATCCCATGGAAGCCAAACAGCGTCCAATCGAGGCGGCCGCCGGCGGTGGGATCATCCAATCCTTTGACCGCGTAGGTTTTGAAATCGGGGAATTTGGCCGCCAGGCCCGGCTCCATGATGGGCGCCTCGACCACCTGGAAACGCTCGAACGTGCCATCCGGGAGCGGCAGGGTGATAACGACGGCTGCCGCCAGCGCATTGGGATCGGTCTCGAGCGGGGCTTGCGCCAGCGCCGCCTGGAGCGCGGCGACATCTGCCGCGACGGTGCGGTACGCCTGCGGGACGATATCGCGCTGTCCCTGAACGGCAATGTCGGCCTCGAGAACGTCGCTCCACAGGTCGTCAGCGGAACTGTTGAGCGGCGCGCTGGCCCAGACCGGGCGCGCTACGAGCGCAGCCAGGCCGAGCAGCGCCAGCGCCGCCAGCGGCAGCGCCAGCCAGCGCAATAGTCGGTTGGTATTTATTCTCATATCATCTCCTTGTGTCGAACAGATTAGTTTGACTCGGGCTGTTTCCCGAGTAGTGTTACCCCATTGTAGAAGCGGGCCGAATTAAGGGTCGTTCACCAGCGTAAACCAAAAACTGGCGCCTTTCTCACCATCGGAATCAACGCCGATCTGGCCGCCGTGGGCTTCCACCACCCGGCGGGTGATCGCCAGCCCCAGGCCGGTGCTCTTCTCGCCGCCGGTGGGCCGCGCCGAAAGCCGGGCAAAATCCTGGAACAGGCGCGTTCGGTCGGCTTCCTTGATTCCCGGTCCTTCGTCTTGTACGTAAACTTTTGTCACCCCATCCTTGTACAGAACGCCAACCCGCACCTGGCTGCCGGGCGGCGAGTATTTCACCGCATTCGAGATCAGGTTGTCCATCACCTGGCGCAGGCGCATCGGGTCGGCAGTGACCTGCAGGGCGGGCAAAGACTCCAGGGTCACACGCGACCCTTTGGTTCGCGCCATGCGGTCGTGCCGGGCCACCGTCTCGGCCAGGAAATCTATCAGATCGAGTAGCTCCAGCTTCAGATCCAGTTTCCCAGCTTCGATACGAGTCACATCCAACAGATCATCTAACATCGTCAAAATGTGGTTGGTTTGTTTCAGGATATCCCGAAAGGAATTTTTATAATCATCCAGCGTAAATTCATAGCTGGGGTCTGCCATGATCGAAATGCAGGTTTCGATGTAACCCACCGGGTTGCGCAGATCGTGCGAGGCGATTCCCAGGAATGTGTTTTTGAGATCGTTCAACCTCCGCAGCTCATCGTTCTGCTGCTCGACCGCCTGCTTTTGCGCGGCCAATTCCGATGCCAGGCGGCCCTTCTCGACGATGATCGAAAGCTGCTCGGCAATCCGCTGGAAGATTTCGATATGCACGTTGGCGTAGGCGTTGGGCCGCACGCTGGAGAAAAAGATGAATCCTACCGGGGTGTCATTGACCACCAACGGGCAGGTGAGCGAAGCGCGAAAGCCCTCTTCGACGATCAGCCGGGTGGAATGCGATTGGGGTTTGTGGGTAAGGTAGGCCTCCAGATCATTCAAGATGCGCGGCTGGCCGGTTTGGATGATCGTTTCCAGGCTGCTGCCAGCCAACGGAGCGCTGAAACCGCCTTGAAGTCCCAAACCGGGCAGTTCGCTCTTTGCCCAATAAGAACGAACCATCTGACCATTGTCTTCGATCAAAGCCAATCCGATGCGCTCGTAGGGGATCAGCTCACGGAAATCTTGATAAATGTTATCCAGCACTTCGTCCAGCAGCAGACCGGCGTTGATCCGGGTGGTGATGGCCTCGAGTTTCTGGCGCTCCCGCCGGCGGGATTCGAGCGCGCCTGCCAGGTTTTGCAGGGCTGCCCCCAATGGATCACTCTCTGCGAGCTGTTCCGGGGTCAGGCGAAAGTTATAATCGCCGTTCTGCAATCTCTGGATGATATCCAAACACAGTGAAGGGGGAGTCTGTGGAACCTCTAAGTGATCTTTCCTGCTCATGACATGTAATCTCCCAATGACTACGACCGGGCCAGGACTTTGAGCCGCCGGGCGGCGACCTGCGCCAACCCGCGAATCTCGCCCACGCCAATGGCCACGGCTGCTAACCCATAGACGAGTGTACCAATAATCACGCCGCCGCCTGCGGTTAACCAGGCGGGGCGGCCAACTGTGAGAGCCAGCCAGCCCCATAAGGCAACTGCCATCGCCAGCGCTGCCGCCACGGCTTGCAAACCGCCAGCCAGCACTCGGGAGCCTGCCAGTCCGTTCAAGCGGCGGCGCATGATGATCAGCAGCAGGGATGCTTCCAGGGCTGTCGCCAGTGAGATCGCCAGGGCCAACCCGCCGTGCGGCATCCAGCCCAAGCGGGTAAACAAAGCCGAAAAAACAAAGCTAAAAACCAGGCTCAATGCCATCATCGCAGAGCCAACCAGCACGGGCGTTTTCGTGTCGTGCATGGCGTAGAAAGCGCGCGACAAAATCTCCATGATCGAATGTCCCACCAGCCCGGCAGCGTACCACAGCAGCGCCCAGGCGACGAGCTGCGTCGAACGCTCATCGAACTGCCCGCGCTGGTAGAGCAATGTGATGAGCGGCACCCGCAGCAGGATCAGCCCGGCAGTTGCCGGAACCGAGAGCAGCAGAACGCTGCGCAGCGCGGCCGCCAGGGAGCCGCGCACCTCATCCAGCTTGCCCAATGCATACTGCCCCGACAGGGTAGGCATGGCAGCCGTTGCGATAGACTGTGCGATGGCTACTTGCGCCATGAGCATGAGGGCAAAGCCATTTTCGATAGCCACCATGCTGCCGGGAACCATGAATGATGCCAGCCAGATGTTGACCCAAAAACTCAGGTGGACCACGCCCACGCCCAGCAGTCGCGGCCCCATCAAGCGGACCACTTCGCCAACCGCCGGGTTGCCCCAGCCGAGCGAGAGTGTGTAAGCCCCTTTCAGCCTCAGCAGCGCCGGGGCTTGCAGCAACAGGTGCAGCGCCGCGCCGATCACCACACCATAAGCCAGTCCGAAAATGCCGTAGCGCGGGGCCAGCGCCAGCACGCCGAAGATCTGCCCAAGCTGGTACATGGCAGGCGTCAGCGCGGGGATGAGAAAAACCTGGTGGGAGTTGAGAATGCCCATCGCCAGCCCGCTCAAACCGAACAGTACCGCCGATGCCAACTGGATACGCAGGAGCGAGATGGTGAGCGCTATTTGGGCCGGATTGTCGGAAAAGCCGGAAGCCAGGGTGTAACGCACGATCTGAGGCGCGAAAATTGCCGCCAACACTGCCAGCGCGGTGAGGGTCAATCCCGCAAGGTTGGCGACCGCCGAGGCCAGCCGCCAGGCGGATGAGCGGTCGTTTTTAACGAGGAGCGTCGTAAACGTGGGAATGAACGCCGAGCCGAGCGCGCCTCCCGCCACCAGGTTGAACAGCGTCTCGGAGACGCGGTTAGCGGCGATGAAAGCATCCAACTCGGCGGATGTGCCGAAAGCATCGAGCACCAACATCCGCCGCGCCAACCCGGCAAGCTGGCTGATGACGAACGCCAGCATCACCGTTCCTGCGGCGCGGGCGATTTGACGGTTTGCAGAGGCAGCCACGAAAAGATTATATCTCAATTAGCCTGCCCAAATCCGACTATTTTTGGTGATATAATCGCCGCCATGAATAAAAAATCACCCCGTTCTGCAACGACCGAATCTTCCAAAGAACCTGTCTCGCTGACATTTTCTCCTGTGACAGCGATCTTGGTCGTGATTGCCTTTTTGATGGGCGTGGGGATCGGCTTCCTGGCGTGGGGATTTCCCAAGGGATCGTCGCCAACCCAGTCTGCCGCGCAGCCCCCTGCGGCGACGCAATCATCCGGCCAGCAGGCTGCCGTTCAACCGACGCAGTCGCAGAAACCCACCCGCTATGATGTCCCGATTGATGGCGACCCGTCGTTTGGCCCTGACAATGCGCCCATTACGATCATCGAATTCAGCGACTACCAATGACCATACTGCCGTAAGTGGGCACTGGAAGTGCTCCCCCTCCTGAAAGAAAATTATCCCGGCCAGATTCGCCTGGTTTATCGTGATTTTCCCCTCACCAGCATTCACCCCGAGGCGCTCCCGGCCGCCATTGCCGCCAACTGCGCCGGCGAGCAGGGCAAGTATTATGAATACCATGACGCCTTGTTCAGCAGCAGCTCACTGGGTTCCGAGGTTTATCAGGTGTACGCGGTCGAGCTGGGATTGGACCCGGCCCAATTTGTAGAATGTCTCTCCAACACATCTGTCAAAGACGAAATCATGGCCGATCTGAATTGGGCCAGCAACCTGGGTGTGCAATCAACCCCCACCTTCTTCATCAACGGTATCGCCCTGGTTGGCGCGCAGCCGTTCGAATCCTTCAAGGATTTGATTGACAAAGAACTGGCTGGCGAGCTGGATTAGCCTTTCTCGACTGAACTTTTCGTAACGACCGCCGCCCGCCCGCGGCGGTCGTTTTTTGCCCAAAGCCAGATGGTCGCGGTTATAATGTGCGACAAGCTGAATAAGCTGAGGAGATAGTCATGCAAACAGCGTTGAGAGTAAATACGACGGTAAAGTCCGGCGGCCGGATTGAAATTCGAGCGCCTCAGCTTCGTTCTGGTGAGAAAGTGGAAGTGATCGTTTTGATGTCAGAAACCCCTGCTGCCGCTCGTCGTTCGGTTATAGATATTCTAGCCGAGGCCCCAGGCCACCGGATTTTCAAAACAGCTGAAGATGTAGCAATCTATTTGTCTGCGCATGAAGTATAGGAAAACTTACAATTCTACGGTTTGGTAAAAAGTAGCGTATGTTTCGATATATCACCTTTGATCCTAATATCCTGGGAGGAAAGCCTTGCATCCGAAATACTCGCCTGAGCGTCGAATTTATCGTTGAGTTATTTGCCAGCGGTGCAACACGTGCCGAGATGCTTTGGACATATCCTCAACTGACAAACGAGGCCGTTGAAGAGGCGCTCCAGTATGCGGCGAGAGCAATCAAGAACGAGATTTTGGCCACAGCCGAGATTCCCGCTTGAACCCATTTGCTTTTCCATCTACCCCACAACCCCAATGACAACCGACTTCCAAACCATCATCCTCCAGCTTCATCATTTCTGGGCCGATCATGGCTGCCTGATCTGGCAGCCATACTATACCCAGGTCGGTGCCGGAACCATGAATCCGGCCACTTTCTTGCGCGTGCTCGGCCCCGAGCCGTGGAACGTGGCCTACGTCGAACCCTCCGTGCGCCCCGACGACGGGCGCTACGGCGAGAACCCCAACCGCTTCCAGTTGCACTACCAATACCAGGTCATCCTCAAGCCCGACCCCGGCAACCCGCAAGAACTGTACCTCGAATCGCTCAAAGCCATCGGGATTGACCCGCGCCAGCATGACATCCGCTTCGTGGAAGACAACTGGGAGCAGCCCGCCATCTCCGCCTGGGGTCTCGGCTGGGAAGTGTGGCTCGACGGGCAGGAGATCACCCAATTCACTTACTTTCAGCAGGTGGGTGGGCAGATGCTCGACCCGGTGGCGGTGGAGCTGACCTACGGGCTGGATCGCATCCTGATTGCGCTCAACAACGCCAAGGCGATCTGGACTGAGCCGTGGGGGGCCGGCGTACCCTATGGTGAGCTGCGCCGCCAGGAGGAGTTCGAGCACTCGAAGTATTACTTCGAGACCGCCGACGTGGCCCGCGTGCGGCAGATGTACGATCTCTTCCGCGCCGAAGCCGAAGCCTGCCTCGAGCGGGGGCTGGTGCTGCCCGCCCACGATTATGTGTTGAAGTGTTCGCACACTTTCAACGTTCTCGACACGCGCGGCGCTATCAGCCTCACCGAGCGCCAGGCCTGTTTCAGCCAGATGCGCGAGTTGGCGCGCCGCGTGGCGGTGGCGTATTTGGAGCAGAGGAAATTATTGGAATACCCTCTGTTGACGGAGACGGTGGACGGTGGACGGCAGACCGCCGGTGGTATTTCGACTGTTGGCCTTGCGTCGGCTAAAAAGTTTGTCAACCCACCTGCTCCCGCCGAACCATCCCCCTTCATCCTAGAGATTGGAGTGGAGGAACTTCCGGTTCAGGATGTGGATGCAGCCAGTGAGCAGTTACAGAAGAACGTGCCTGCATTGTTAGATGATTTACGTCTCGAACATGGAGCAGTCAGGGTGTTTGCCACCCCCAGGCGGCTTATGGCCTTTGTGGAATCGCTCGCTCCGCATCAGCCCGACCGCGAAGACGTGGTCAAAGGCCCCCCGGCGGCGCGGGCGTTCGACGCGGCGGGCAATCCCACCCCGGCCGCGATTGGCTTTGCAAAAGGCAAGGGCGTGGAGGTGAGCGCGCTGCAAGTGCGTGAGATGGACGGCGGCCAATACGTGACGGCGGTCGTCAAGCAAACCGGCCGCGCCACGTCTGCTGTGCTAGCCGATGCGCTGCCCAGCCTGATTGCCAGCATCGCGTTCAACAAATCCATGCGCTGGAATGCCAGCAACAAAGCTTTCTCGCGGCCCATCCGCTGGTTGGTCGCGTTGTACGGAGAGCATATCATCCCGTTCAGCTACGCGGATGTGGACGCAAGCAACGTCACGCGCGGCCTGCGGCCATATGATTCCCCCGAGATCACCATCCCCTCTGCGGCCCGGTATTTCGACCTCATCCGGGAGGCGGGCATCCTGCTCGACGCGGATGACCGCCGGGCTGCCATCGAGTCGCAAATCAAATCTGCCGCCGCGTCTGTGAGCGGCGAAGCCCTCGTCGAGCCAGGCCTGCTGGCCGAAGTGACCAACCTGGTCGAAAAACCGACCGCTGTTTTGGGCGGTTTCAGCCCTGATTTCCTGTCCCTGCCGCGCGATGTGCTCATCTCGGTGATGAAAAAGCACCAGCGTTATTTCCCGGTGGTTGCAGGTTCGAAGTTGAAAGTTGAAAGTTCCCTTCAACCGTATTTCATTGCCATCCGCAACGGCGACGAGCACCACCTCGACCTGGTGCAGCAGGGCAACGAGCACGTGCTCAACGCACGTTTTGCCGACGCCAATTTCTTCGTCCGGGAAGATGTGAAGAAACCCATCGAAGCCTACCGCGACCAGTTGTCGCAGCTTATCTTCCAAACCAAGCTCGGCTCGATGCGCGATAAAGCCGACCGCATCGTCAAGCTGGCCGAGGCGCTGATTCCGATGTTGGGCCTCGCCGCCGATGAAGCCGTGTTCGCCCGCCGGGCTGCTTACCTGTGCAAGGCCGATCTGGCGACGCAAATGGTGGTCGAAATGACCTCGCTGCAAGGCATCATGGGACGCGAGTATGCGCTGCGCTCTGGCGAGGCTCCGCAGGTAGCGGCGGCTATCGGCGAGCAGTACCAGCCCATCCCGAAGACGAAGGCCGGGCTGGCGGTGGCGCTGGCCGACCGGCTCGATTCGCTGGCCGGGCTGTTCGCGGCCGGGTTGATTCCCACCGGGGCCAAAGACCCCTTCGGGCTGCGCCGCGCCGCTATTGGCTTGGTGCAGCCGCTCATCGAGCACGCTATCCCCTTCGATTTGCGCGCCGCCCTGCAATCGGCGTCTGCTCTCTTGCCCATCCCCGCTGAAAATCAAGCTGCCTGCCTGGATTTCATCGTCGAGCGGCTGCGCAATGTGCTGCTCGACCTGGGGAATCGCTACGACGTGGTCGAGGCGGTGGTGGCCGCCCAGGGTTACAACCCGGCGGGGGCGGCGCAGGCTGTGAAAGCGCTGACTGCCTGGGTGGAGCGCCCCGATTGGCGCACAATTTTGCCAGCCTACGCCCGCTGTGTGCGCATCACCCGTGACCAGAAAACCCGCTTTGTCGTCAACGCGGCAGCATTCGCAGAAGCGCCCGAAGGCGAGCTGTTCGCCGCCATCCAAATCGCCGAGGCTGCGCATCGCGCTCCCGGCTCGGTGGACGATCTGCTCGATACCTTCCTGCCAATGATCCCGGCGATCAATCGCTTCTTCGATGTGGTGCTGGTGATGGCGGAGGATCCCGCCTTGCGGGAGAACCGTTTGGGGCTGTTGCAGCACATCGCCGCGCTGGCCGAAGGGGTAGCGGATTTTTCGAGGTTGGAAGGGTTCTAACCACATCTTGACACTTTCTTGACATCCTCACGCCAAGCCTTGCCATAAATTTAATCTCTCTTGCCGTACAATGTCAGCCAGCAAATCAATGTGGCTGACATTTCTATTGTTTGATTTTACAGGATTGGCTATGGATAAAATCCGCCGTTCATTTTCGACCAAGCTCTATTTTGACTGCCTTTTTGCCCTGATCGCCGTTGCGATAACGACTGTTCCCCTTAAGCTCATTGGGCGCGACACGCTCGGCGAGGCGGTGATTGCCCTGGTTTACCTGGTTCCCGTCGGGTGGATCACCGCCCGCTGGGGGCAGATTCCCGGCTTTTGTGCGGCGGTCGCCGCAGCGCTTACCTTCGATTTCTTTTTCATTCCACCATTCAATACATTCACGGTCGGCAACCTGGAAGGCTGGCTGGTGTTGGCGATCTTTCTGGCGGTGGCGATCATCGTCGTTGGTCGTATCCAGTTGGGCCTTTCCAAAGCGCAAATGAGCGAGCGCGAGGCCATCTTTATGTACGAGCTGAGTAATGCCCTCGCCGGGATGCGCTCTCGCGAAGCTGTCGCTCACGCTTTGGCGGGGTATCTCCAGCAAATGCTGCAAGCGGCAAAGATCGAGGTTTTTATCCAGCCTGACCGCCAGTCAGCACCGATCATCGCCGGAGCGCCATCCGGCAGCGCCGAAGATGGCAAGCCCGACCGGGTACTGCCGATCCTGGCCGCGCCCGGCTTGGTGGGTGAGATTCGCCTGTGGCGCGGCCACGGCTGGCTCCCGCCAGAAGACAGCCGCCTGCTGCGAAACTTCGTGACGCAGGCCGCCCAGGCTTTCGAGCGGGCGCGACTGGTCGAAACGGAGCCTCGCGTTTCTGCAAGCGTATAGATATGCAAAAATTTCTTCGAATAATTGGCGACTGGCGCGAGCCGGTCGCTTTTTTGTTACCAGCATTGGGCAACTTTTCGTCCTCGCTCCCGTATACTTTTCGCAGAGGAGATTGACCGATGTTGACAATCAATTCGCCGAAGGTGATCGTCATGAATCCACCCATGCCAGACGTTGTCCACGAACTGGTGACTCAATTCAAAGATTTGTGGTGGGCGTGCGATACGGATTTGCCGCCCCTGGGGCCGGTATATTCCCCCGAGGAGAAGCAATCCCGGGAGGCCCAGTTGGCCTACTGCCTGAATGGATTGACCGCCGAGCTGGAGCGCCTGCCGCAAACCCCGCTCGAACGGCAAGCAACCCAGGAACGCGCCGTAGCCCTGCTCAGCGACTTTGCCATCGCAGCCTTCGGCATGGAAGAGCGCCACCTGGCTGCCCTGGGATCGTATGGTCTCATCGAGGCGACGCAGGAATTCGTCGCCCAGGCGCGCCGCTTCGACCCGGCTCTCTCCGCCGCCGATATCTTCCAGGCCAGCCGCAACGCCTGGTCTATGAATTTCATGCAACTGTTGATCGGCCTGCCGGTAGCCGTTACCCCGGCGGTGCTGGCTTACAGCCTGCTTTACCCCTACAGCGACAACTATCTCGACGATCCGCGCATCTCATCGGGTGCGAAGGCAGCTTTCAGCCTGCGTTTCCGGCAGCGGCTGGAAGGCGAGCCGGCCACGCCCGCCAACGCTCACGAGCAGAAAATCTTCGACCTGGTGGAGATGATCGAGGGTCAATTCCCGCGTTGGTGCTACCCAGAAGTTTACGACAGCCTGCTGGCGATCTATTACGCCCAGACGAACAGCCTGCGCCTGCTGCGCCCGAAGGCCTCGCCTTATGAGATGGATGTGTTGGGGATCGTCTTCGAAAAAGGCGGCGCGTCGGTGCTGGCGGATGGTTATCTTGTCGCCGGGACGCTCACCCCGGCCCAGCGGGAATTTATGTTCTACTACGGGACGTTCACCCAGTTGATGGACGATCTCGAAGATGTGGCGGAAGATTTGCGCGCCGGGATTATGACGGTTTTCTCGCAGACCGCGCAGCATTGGCCGCTGGACGCCGTCGCCAATCGCACGATCCACTTCGGCCAGCGCGTGTTGGATGCGTTGGATCGCTTCGAAACGCCGGGGCTGGAGCCGCTCAAGGAGATGATGCGCCTGGCGATTACCCCGCTGCTGATTGACACCATCGGTCAGCACGGGCGGCTGTATACCCGAGGCTATCTCAAACAACTGGAAGCGCATTTTCCCTTCCGGTTCGGGTTCGTCAAAGCGCAGCGCAAGAGACTCGCCCGGCGGAAAGTCTCGATTGATGGACTGATCGAGAAGCTGCTGCCCGGATAAGCAGGGGGATTTAAACACGAAGGGTACAAAGGGCACACAAAGGGACACGAAGAAAACAAATAAAACTTGTGTTCCTTTGTGAATCCTTCGCGACCTTTGTGTTCAGAATTCGCGTCATGGGAACTACCGGCGGTGTACGAACCGCGGCCGGGTCATATTCTCCGGCGAGAGCACATCATCCAGCTCGGCTTTGGTGAGATACCCCTTTTCCAGCACGATGTCGTACACTGAGCGCCCCGATTTCAGCGCCTCGGCTGCCACCTCGGTGGATTTCTCGTAGCCGATGAGCGGGTTGAGCGCCGTCACCAGCCCGATGCTGTGCTCCACCATGCGGCGGCATTCGTCTCGGTTGGCGGTGATGCCCACGATGCAGCGTTCGGCCAGTGTGCGGCAGCCGCGGCCCAGCATATCCAGGGAGGTGAACAGGTTGTAGGCGATGACCGGCTCCATCACGTTCAATTCGAGCTGCCCGGCCTCGGCGGCCATGGTCACGGTCAGGTCGTTGCCAATGACCTCGAAGGCGACCTGATTGACGACTTCCGGGATAATGGGGTTGACTTTGCCCGGCATGATCGAGGAGCCGGGGGCCATGGGGGGCAGGTTGATCTCGTGCAGGCCGGCGCGCGGCCCGGAAGCCAGCAGCCGCAGATCGTTGCAAATCTTGGAGAGCTTGACCGCCACCCGTTTGAGCACCCCCGAGAGCTGCACATAGGCCCCCGTATCCTGAGTCGCCTCCACCAGGTTTTGCGATTCGACCACCGGGACGCCGCTGATCCCACGCAGTTTCGCCGTCACCCGCTCGGCGTAGTCCGGGTGAGCGTTCAGCCCGGTGCCGATGGCGGTCGCCCCCATGTTGATCTCGCGGATCAAACTTTGGGCTTCCTGCACCCGCTGGATGTCCTCGCCCACCATCACCGCCCACGCTCCGAACTCCTGGCCGAGCGTCATCGGGACGGCATCCTGCAACTGGGTGCGGCCCATCTTGATCACGTCGGCAAATTCCACGCCTTTGGCAGCCAGCGCGTCTTGCAGGCGTTTCATCTCCACCATCAGCCCATCCATTTTCTGGCTGAGGGTCAGGCGGATGGCGGTGGGGTACACGTCGTTGGTGGACTGCGACAGGTTGACGTGGTTGAGCGGGTGGATCACATCGTAGCGGCCCTTTTCGTGGCCGAGAATTTCCAGGGCGCGGTTGGCGATCACCTCGTTGGCGTTCATGTTGGTGGAGGTGCCCGCCCCGCCCTGGATCACGTCTACTACAAAATCGGCGTGCAGCTTGCCAGCGATGATCTCGTCGCAGGCGCGGGCGATGGCCTCGGCGATTTGCGGGTCGAGCAAGCCCAATTCGGCATTGGCGAGTGCAGCGGCTTTCTTGATATAGGCCAGCGAGTTGACCAGCCGGGGGTAGTGCGAGATGGGGATGCCGGTGATGCTGAAATTCTCCAGCGCCCGCAGGGTCTGGACGCCGTAATAGCGGTCGGCGGGGACTTCGCGCTCGCCGAGCAGATCGTGTTCGAGACGGGTGGTTGTCATGATGGTACTCCTTCACGGATAGCAATGCGCGCCCGCTCGAAATCGTTGCGCTCCAAATACAGGCTCTGCAGCCACCACGTCGCCCCGGCGGCCTCGAGCTTTGCCAATGCTCTTGCCGCCTCGCCCGGTTTCTTGCCCAATCCTGGCCGCGTGCCAATGATAACGGCATCGAACGGCGCGTCGCTCGTGCGATGCTGGTGGATGAAATCCAGGATTTCGGCCAGCATCTCCGGGCCGACGAAGAACCCGCCGGATTTTCTGAGCGGCAGCACCCCGTCCCAACGCGCTGCCCGCCGGAAGGGGGGCTTGTTGGGCCAAAATCCGCCCACCCACACCGGGATGCGCGGCTGCTGGACGGGCGTGGGCCGGAAGGCGACCTTTTCGATATGATAGTGCTTGCCCTGATATCCGAATGGCTTGCCGCTCCACAGCCCGTTGAGGATGTCCAGCCCCTCGTCGAGCTTCTCGGCGCGCACTTTGGGATCGGGATCGTCGCCGAAGTAGGCGTAATCGGCGTCGGGCGGGTCGCCGATGCCCACCGAGAGGATCAACCGCCCGCCGGAGAACTGGTCGAGCGAGGCGGTGATGCGCGCCAACTGCCACGGGCGGTAGCGGCACACCGGGGTAACCGTCGTCCCGAAGCGGATGCGGGTGGTCTTCGCCGCCACGGCGGTCAGCGCCACCCAGGGGTCAACCAGGGTCACCTTCTGGCTTTTGCTGTAGAGCAGATGATCCCACAGGAAAAAGCCATCCCATCCGGCGGATTCGGCTTCCTGAGCCAGGTCGGCAAAGGCCTGGGGGCTGGATTCGTCGCCAAAGTTGGGGAGGTAGAGACCATAGTTCATGGAATTCCTCATTTGGAGTGCGGGTTGAAGGTTGAAAGGCCTGTCCTGAGCTTGTCGAAGGATTGAAGGTTATCCGCAATCGAGTCTACCACAGGGTGGGAAAAACAAAACGACGAAGGGGCGACTTCGTCGTTGAGGGGCGCTGGCCTTGTCTCAACAAAACAGAAAGGGGCAGGAGAGATTGGATCGCTCTACCTGCCCCTCTCTGTGGCTGGATGTCTATGGATTATGGACAGGTCTGGCGGTGCAAATATTGCTTACATTCCTGAACAGTCCAGGAACGGGTCAGGCGCGATTGGGCCAACGACATCAGTTGGCTTGTATCCAAATAGAAACCGCGCGCCATTCCCTCGGAGATTTGGATGGTCACCAATCCTTTGCCATCTGGGCTGAAGTATGCCCAAAAGCCAGGCAGAGTAAGCAGGCTCTCGCCGGTGTGTACATCCCACAATTTGCACGTTCCATCCACGCCTCCGGTGGCTACATATTTGCCGTCGGGCGAGAAGTCTACCCCAAAAACCGTGCTGGCATGGCCGGCCAGGGTCAGGATTTCCTTTCCTGTACTGGCATCCCACAGACGGGCAGTGGTGTCGTCGCTGGCAGTGGCCAGGAGCTGACCATCGAGGCTGAAAGTTACACTGATAACCAAGCCGCTGTGGCCGGCCAGCTCATGCAGCAACTGGCCGGAGCGGGCATCCCAAATACGGGCAGTGTTGTCGAAGCTGGCGGTTGCCAGGCGCAGGCCATCGCGGCTCCAGGCCAGGCCTCGGATTGGCCCCTGGTGGCCGGAAAGCGTAAGGATGCGCTGGCCGTTGGATAAATCCCAGATCATGGCGGCGCCATCATCGCTGCCGGTTGCCATGCGGGTTCCATCTGGACTGATGACCAGGCCAAAGATAAAGCCGGTGTGGTTTTGCAGGGTGAAGGAGATTAATTCCTGGCCGCTGGTTGTGTCCCAAACCCGGGCGGTGTTATCGGCTCCGATCGTAACGTATCTCGAAAGGTCCGGAGTGGAACTATAAGCCGAGAGGCGGGCGCCGTGATCCAGGAGTACACTATGCACCTCTGATGCTCCTGAAGCCGACAGATCCCAGGTCTGCACCTTGGCGGTGTTGTTGTCGGCGAGGATCATGCTTTGCAGGCGCTTCCCGTCGAGGCTGAAACGGGCGCGGTAGGCCGGAAAAGCAAACCACTCTTGGTTGCCTGCGGGCGAGATATCCCAGGCTTTGATAGTGCCGTCAGAATTGGCTGTCAATAACAGCGCGCCATCGCTCCCCAGGGCAGCGCTGTTCACCGCCCCGGTTTCGGAGGCCAGGATTAAAGTAGTTTGGCCGGTGGCGGCATCCCAGACACGGGCCTTGCCATCGGCGCTGACAGTGAGCAAGGCTGAATTATCGGAAGTGAAAAGAATACGATTGATACTATTTTGATGCCCAGGCAAAGTGAGCGCCAGTCTGTAAGTTGCGTCGGAGGGAGATAGATCGATTTCCCAGACCTTGGCAATCGTCCCCACACCGGACGCCAGGCGTTTGCCATCCGAGCTAAAGGCCAGCGTTCCGGGAGCCTCATCATTTGCTAGTTGAAGCAGTTCTTTACCGGGTGGCGAGCTTTCTAAATCCCAAACACGGATGGTGCTATCGTCAGCGCCAGAAGCCAGGTAGCGGCTATCGGGGCTGAAGACCGCGACGTAGACAGAATATTCATGGCCGGCCAGGGTGAACAGTTCTTCCCCACTCGCTGTATCCCAAATTTTCACAGTATGATCCCCACTGGAAGTAGCCAGGCGCTTGCCATCAGGGCTGAAGGAAAGGCCTAAAACGTTCCCGCTGTGGCCCTCCAGGGATAGGAGCAGATTGCCGCTCGTGGCATCCCATATTCGGGCGCTAAAATTCGAGCCGGGGGCAGCAATCCGGCTGCCATCGGGGCTGAATTCCAGGGTGTGACCACCAGCTTCCATTGATACCGGATAATCAATTGGGTTCGAGATCGTTAGCAGGGGCTGGCTGTCAGGCAAAGGGAGGGATTCGCCCAACTTCCATATTTTGATCGTGGAATCCATGCCGGCCGAGGCAAAACGGCTGCCATCTGGACTGACCGCCACGCCAAAAGCCACTTGGGAATGGGCCGGCAGGGAGAGACGCAGCCGGGAGGCCAGGATCGCCTGGTGCAGCACATTGCGCGCTTCCCAAATATCCTGGGTGCGTATGGCTTCCATCGCCAGCAACAGGCTGCGTTCGGAGTCGACTTGCAGGTTATTCGAGGCTGCCGCCGCCAGCTCGCGGGCGTTGGCCAGGCGCGCCTGGCGATAAGCGATGGAAGAAAGCCCCAATAGAATCGCGGCCGCCAGGGTCAGGACAACCACCAGGCTGCGCAAGAAAGCGCGGGAGCGCTTCTCCAGGGCAGCCTCATGCTGCCGGCGCGCTGCTTCGGCAACCTGTTGCGCGTGGCGCTCGGCCAGGCTATCGTCGAGATAGGCGCGCTCGCTGGGGGTGAGGGCCATGCTGCCCTTCTGCGCCAATGATTCGAACTGGTCGAGGCGTGAGCCAGACGCCAAAAATCCGGCTTCTTGACCGCTCTGCGCCCACTCGCCCGCCGCTATTGCCAGCCGCCGCTGCGTGCGCAGATCATCGCGGCTCTCGTCCAACCAGATACGCAGGCGACTCCACTCACGCAGCAGCGCCTCGTGGGCTACTTCCACTGTGGGGCCGCGTGTTTGCAGATCCCGGTCGAAGAACAGTAAGCGGGCGCGGCCAAGTGCTTCGAGAATGTTCTCGATAGCGATTTCTTCCTCGGCGAGGGTGAGGGAGAGAATCTCCGACCTTAAAACCCTGCGCCGTGTGTCTTCCACTCCCTCGCCCAATGTCACCAAACGCAGGAAGAGCTGGCGGGCGGCCGATTGGCCTGCGATGCTCAATTCTCCAAAAATTGCCTCGGCGCGGCGGGCCAGTGCCCCCGAGACGCCGCCGATCTGCTGGTAGGCGGCGCGGGTCAGCGTGCGGTCCTCGCGCCGCTCGAACAGTTCGGTGAGGGCATACTGCATCAGCGGCAGAGCGCCTGGTTGTTCACCGACATCGCGCACGATAGCCGCCGCCAGTTCTGGCTCCACAATCAGTCCCACCTTTTCAGCCGGCCCGGTGATGGTGTGCTCCAACTCGTCGGGTGTCATCGGCAGCACGATTTCCATGCGCTGGCGCAACATCTCGCCGAAATCCACGTATTGCAGCGGCCGGTCGGTGAAATCGGCTCGCAGGGTCAGCACTACGCGTAGACGGCTGCGCTCATCCAGAACGGCGCACACCAGACTGTCGAGCAGAGCAGTGCGTGTGGCTTCATCGTTTACCAGAGTGAACAGTTCCTCGAATTGATCAATCACCAGCACCAGTTCTACCGATGGGTCTTCAGGCAGGCAGCGATTCACGGCGCGCAGCAGGCCGCGCCGGTCTTCTTTCAACTGGCTCAGGAGCGATGGCGGCGGGTTGACGGCGATGCGCAGCAGGGCAGCCTCGATCTCCTCGAACGGGTGTGCGCCGGGCATCAGATCAATGATGTACCAATTTTCTGAGCTAGGCAGAGCGCCGCGCCGCAAGGCCGGGATCAGCCCGGCTTTGACGACCGACGATTTGCCGCTGCCGCTCGGCCCGACGATGACCAACAGACGGGAGATGTCGCCGCCTTCACCCAGGCGCACCAGCAGTTGCTGGATGAGCGTCTCACGCCCGAAGAAATCGGCAGCATCGCCTTCGCCGAAGGCGCGCAAACCCTTGTAAGGGTTATCGGCAGCCGTCAGAGGGGGTAGCTCTCTCGTGGGAGCGACAGCCGGGAGTGGCGCTGTTTCGCCGTGAATCGCCTGTCGTAAATCAACCAGCAGGTTATCCACGTTGGCATAGCGCGCCAGCGGGTCTTTGGCAGTGGCGTGCTCGATAATGGCATCCAGGCGACGCGGCAGCCCGCTGCGGCGCGCCGCCAGCGGGGGCAGCGGGGCGCTCAGGTGCTGGTGCATCACCTCGATGGGCGTCGGCCCGGTGAAAGGCGTTTGCCCGGTGAGAATCTCGTACAGCACCACCCCCAGGCAGTAGATGTCGGACTGCGGGCGCACAAACTCGGAGCGAATCTGCTCAGGAGAAATATAGTTGGGCGAGCCGATGATCGCGTCAGGCTGGGTCAGGTCTTCCAGATTCGGGTTGCCCAGGTTCTTGGCGATGCCGAAATCGGCCAGATAGGCGTTTTGATCTTCATCGAGCAGGATGTTGGCAGGTTTGAGATCGCGGTGGATGACTCCCACCCGGTGCGCTACCCCCAGGGCGCTGCCCACCTGTTCCATAACCTGAAGGGCGATCTCCAGGGGCAGAGGCCCGTTTTCGAGCAGTTTTTGCAGGCTGCCGCCGCGCAGCAGGCGCATCACCAAAAAGGCGATATTGGGTTCGCGCCAGTAGTCGTAGAGCGGGACGATGTGGGGGTGCTCCAGCCGCGCCACGAGCTGGGCCTCGGTTTCGAAGCGGCGGATGAAATCGGGGTGGTTGGCATATTGGGGCAGGATGATCTTGACGGCGACTTCGCGCTCGACGAGCGGCTGCACGCCGCGATAGACCACACCCATGCCGCCCTTGCCGATACGCTCGCCCAGGGTGTAGCCGCGGATGGCGCGCCCGCTCAAGTCTTCCAGACCGATCTCTTCGGGTTTGGGAGAAGGGGTGGGGGTTGGCTCGATGAAAGGGGATCGCTCCAGGCGAGCCTGGCGCACGAAGGCGGCGCGCTCTTCCAGCGGGATGCTCAACGCCATCGCCAGCCGTTCAGCAATCTGGACAGAAGGTCGCAGATCATCGTACTCGATCTTGCGCAGCGTCACTGGGGCGCAGCCCACCCGCCGCGCCAGCTCTTCCTGGGTCAGGTCATGCTTGCGTCGAAGTGTTTTGACGCGTTGTCCGAAGGAGTCTTGTTCGCCCATATCAACCGGCTTCAGCGGCAGCGGTGAGGCGAGCAAAGAAAGATTGCGGGCTGATACATTTGATGCCTTGGTACGCAATTGGATGAGCGGCACAGCCGCTGTCCGCCTGCGAGCCGCCGTTGGGCGGTTTTTGTTCCATGATAGCCGGTACCGGTTGCCAATACATCTCGATGGAAATGGATGGTTTGATGTCCATGACTTTCTCCGCTGAAGTATAACCCTACGGCGCTATCACAGGATCATATCCCAATTTTGAAAGTAGTTCGGCGGTATATTCTTGAGCCAGGCCGTTGGGATGTATTCCATCGCCTCTCAAATATCCTTTCTGGCCTATATCTTCATCATGGTTTATGCCATTGAAGGCATCATAACGGCTGAGAAACAGGATGTGATAGGCTTCAGCGGCCTTTCGTATTGCATCGCTTCCACATTGCCAGCAACCAGTACAGGTATCAAAGACCTGCTCCTCAATCCAGCGACCGATGAAGGGGTTGGCGTAATCCAATGCACGGAGAATGGTCGGCTTTCCAGCACGTAATTCAAACACCTTTGCCCAAATTGACCCCAGGTCAGCCGTATACCTTTCAAAACCATCGGATGTACACAGTGTTGGAGCTTCCACCCGATTTCCAAAACAACTTTGGATACTCAGGAATGCCTCCTGGTCAACCGAGACCATTGGACTGGGAAACAAAACGATGACATCTGCATTCATCAGAGCGGCTGGCATTTTTACCAATTGGGGGTCAGCGGAGGCTCCGGTCTCTAGTGCTTTGAGAACTGCACTGGCGCTGAGATCACCGATGGCAAAATCATCGAGGATAACTTTCACCCCATTATCTTTTTCAATCTGCCTCGCATATGCCGACCCCAATCCCCATCCACTCGATTCGCTGATCACGACCAAGCGCCATTCGACCCCGGGTCCTCTGGGCATTGGGACGGGCGTCGGAGACGGTTGAGCATTAGGTAATGTGGTGGCAAGTGTTTCGGGATGTTCAGGTGAAATTTCGCCACAGCCAATGAGCAACAGTGCAGTCATTATAAAACCAAGCGCCAGAAATCGTCTCCTGCCCCTCATGGTTTTACTCCTTTCGCTTGATGGATGCACCAAACCGATTGGCTCAACCATATGGTGTCTTTTGATAAACGGCGTAAACATTGTCGCTTAATTCTATCAATCACCAAGCACCGCCCAACTATCGGTTTACGATACTGGCAGGTGGGCGGGTGTGGATTCTGCTTGGGAGCAGGATGAACCCAAAACCAGAAAAATACTCAAAAATAGCGACGAATCCCACTGCCCAATGTATACGGCGTTAGCCCGCTTTTAGTATAGCAAAGGTTTCTCGCTTAGATCGCCTTGTTCGTGCGGCCATGAGAATTTATGGATATTGGAATTTACCTGGACTGGACAAGGCATTCGCGCGATCATTGCAAGGGTCGCTTCCTGCGACTTGCATACGAAGCTGGACCGGTTTATCATCCTGTCTGGCCACGTAAGCTTCATAAGTCGCGGGCTTATCCTTACAGGCGCCACTTGAGGCAGAGTCCCAAGTAAATTTTCCGCTATCAAACGTATAGGTTCCTTCGTCTACTAGCGAGTCCTTAAAAGAGATGCTGTATGTACCGTCCACTTTAAATTCGATCATCCCTATCTTGGAAAACCACCAGACGCCAGCCAGATCGTCTATCGAACTTGCCAGTGTCTCCACTGGAGCGAGAGTCGGTGTGGGGGTTGGCGGTTGGGGCGACTGACAGGCTGTCAGCAGGAAAACGACGAGCAAAAGTAAAGCGAGTTGTTGCATGGGTTCCTCCAAAAGGCTGATTGAAATTTGCCACATGGTAGGTTGCGAAGTACACTGCATCAATTAGACTGTAGCACAATTGCAAATCCGGCGCAATGGATTTGAAGCGTTTGTATCACTTTTTGTATCAGTACCGATGAAATTCTGTTTTTTGTGAAAGGAAATACACCACAAAGCACGAAGGTCACAAAGTTTTCTTTGTGACCTTCGTGCTTTGTGGTAAAAAATTTTGGCTCCCCGCTTTTCCTTAGATCGCTGTTTATTCTACCCTTCTGTGGTTACTGGAGCCATTGCTGCACCGACGAGTTCCGCGTTGTCCGTTGATTGCGACTGCCCTGCTGTCCCGTTGGCCTTCGGCAGCCGGAACTTGATCCAGATCACTGGCAGCATCAGCATCATCGCCACGAGCGGCACGTAGAACGGCACGCGCGGCCCGAACTTTTCCCACATCATCACGCCGATGTAGGGCGCAGGCAGCGAGATGACCCCCAGGCTGGTGGAGAAGAAGCCGAAAGCCGTCCCGCGTATGTTTTGCGGTACCGCCTTCGAGATGAGAGAGCTATAAGCCGGGCCGGTCAACGCCTGACCGACGCCCAGCAAAACCCAGGCGGCGATGAATAAGGGGAAGGTCTTTACGTTCAGCATCAATAAAAGCGCTCCGCCGACCAGCAGGTTGCCTGAAACGATACCTACCCGTTCACCATACTTGTCGGACAGCATACCGCCCAGGGCGATGAAAACCATCGTGGCAATCGAGGCGATTGCGCCGAGGATACCCAACTGCGTCTTCGAGATTCCCATGATGTTATTGAGATAGAGTGGGAAAAGCTGGCCGACCATGCTAAAGGTCACATCGCCCACGCCATCAGCGATGAAAAGCCAGGTGACGATGCCGCCCGCGGCAAGCAGCCCGATAATGGCAGCCATGGTGGTCTTCAAATGACCGAAGGATGGCGCGGCCCGCGGGGTGGTCTGCGTGTTGCGGATCTTGCGCGCCATCAGCAGGCGGATCACGGTCGCAACCCCATACAGCCCGGCTGCAACGGCGAACATCATTCTGAAGCTGAACTGATCTGCCAACAGCCCACCCAGTGGGCCGCCGATGACGCCAACGACCAGAAAAATGCCCTGCACGATCCCGAACACTCGCCCGCGCGTTTCCTCGGGGGTCTCTTCGGCCACCAGCGCCTGGAAGCTCGGCCCGACGAAGGAAGTCGCCACCGATAAACCGGTCATTCCCAGGAGCAGCCACTCCCAGGAGGGCGCAAAGACGAAGATGATGTACCCGATCAGCCCACCGATACTGCCAATCGCCATTGCCTGCACACGCCCGATGGCATCGGAAAGCCAGCCGCCCAAAATCTGGAACAGCAGGGGGATGACCATGGACAGTGTGAAGAAGATGCCGATCTGCGACATATCCGCGCCGAGTTGCTGCACATATAACGGCAACTGCATCCCATACATCTGTCCGCCAATATTGGCCACGATCATGCTGAACAGCAAGACCGCCAGGGTCGTTGTCAATAAGGGTGCTTTCTTGTTCATAAAAATATCCTTTTGAAATTGTGTTGAATTTTATGAAGTGATATATTCTATTATTTAAAATATTATACGCTTTTATGAAATAATGTCAATATCATTATTGATATTTCTTGCCAGAAAATGCCCTGTCGGGGTGGAAAAACTGGACAAAAGAGCCTGCTGCTGCCGGCCGCGCAGCGCCTCCTTCGAGACGCCCACCGGCTGCAGCACCGCCTCCGCCGCGCGCAGCAGCAGCTCGACATACAGCCGCGTGTCCACCTGCGCCAGGCATGGCGACGGCAGGCAGTCCCAGGCATGGACGCCCGGCTTACCGAGTAAATACAGAAGTTTCACCGGCTGCCCCGGACGCACCGTCTTGCCCACAGCTTGAAGCTGCAGGGCCGCCCGCGCCGCCGGAGACGGTGTGCGGTACAGCGCCAGCTCGCGGCTGACCTTCTGCGTCACCAGCAACTCCGGGAGGGACACGCGCCGCTCCCGAAGCTGGCGTACCCGGCGGTTCAGGTAAGCCAGCGCCTCGGGCAGCCGCTCCCGCAGTTGATCAGCGTTTGATGCGGCAGCCAGATATTCCAGGATCGCCATCTGCGTCTGGGCGACGAAGGGCGGCGTGTCTCTTCGGCGGGCCTCGATGCCCCGCACTTTGATCGTCCCATCCTGGAAAACGCCGAAATAGCGGTTCGCCACCGGGACACGCGTATTCACCCGCGAGGGCAGGAACGCCACCCAGCGGTAGATGCCATCCAACGCCACCGGCAGCCCCGTGCGAACGGCGATCTCATCCAACAAGGGTTGGATATCCGCTACGGCAGCGCAGCCCGGTTTCTGCACCCACAGCCCATCCACATACAGATGCAGCACGGTGTAACCGGCATCCTCGGCGGCTTCCTTCGCCCGCAGCAGGCATTCGCGGCTGTAGGCCGTCACCGCCTGGTGCGCCTCGATGCGTCCGAAGCGGGCGTTCTTGTAGCCCAGGTAGCCGAAACACGTCACCAGCAGCCACTTGTGCGCCGCCGCCCTGGCCTTGTACACCGCCTTCCGGGGGTCCCAGGCAGGCAATTCGGGGATACGCTGCTTGAAAGCGATGCGCTTGTCGAGCAGCGGGCGTAGCGTCTGGGGGATCAGGCCGGGCGTCTCGCGCTTGACCCACAAGTTCAATTCAGGCGCCTGCTCTGCAAACTCATCCGATTCGTCGCCTATCGTCTCCGGCGAGATGTTGAAGCGCGCCATGATCGAGGGGTACATCGAGACGAAGTCAATCTCGGCTACGTCGCGGTGCAGCCCGATGGTGGGCTGGTAGACCAGCCCGCCCTGGTCGGCGTGGATCAGGTCGAGGGCGCTCTTGGGCATCTCGGCCTGCTGCTTGCGCCAGGGGATGAGCACCCCCTGCCGCAGGGCAGTCACGATCTGCATAGAAGAGATGCCCGTCCCCGGCGACTGCCGCGCAACCTGCTGCACCGGCAGAGCGGTGACGCGGCTCGACTCGAGGATGCCGTCCAGCCCGTAGTCATGGAACATCATGGCGTTGAAGATGTCAATATGCCAGCGCCCGAACAGATGCACCTGCCGCCCGCGGTGGATCACTTGGCCGTAAGCCTGGTACGAGCGCTCCTGCTTGTGAACGACTGGCTGGCTTGCGTCGCGGTTCAAGGGCAGCGGGATTCCCGCGCTTTCCGAGAGTTCGAGCAGATACGGCAGCAGCCAGGTATCGCCCCAGGCGGTGAGCAGCAGGTCGGGATCGTGGCGCTTGAGGATGGCGGTGAGATTGACCAACAGCGGACGGCCCCCCTCCCGGCCTCCCCCATCCGAAAAGCACGGATGGGGGAGGGGCAGGGACTCTCCCCCCATCGCTGTATTTGCGATGGGGGGAGCCGGAGGGGGGTAGGTGGGCAGCGGCAGACGATATTCCCGCCGCTCGCAGCGAATCTGGAGATAGCGCGGCGCGGTGTGATGGGGGTCGCAATCCGGCTCGAGACGCATGATACGCAGCGGGGCCGCAGGGGGATCGAGATCCCAGGGGGAATCCAATACCGACAGGGAGTGAACCGCCAGACGCTCGTCCACAACAGCGCGCACTTTAGCGAGCGGGAAGGTTCCGTAAACCGCCGCGTGGCGCAGGGAGATGGCGAGGTCGGCATCGTACCAGGTCAGATCGGGGAAGGCGCTGGCGAGCCGCGCCAGCAGCGCGGGCTGGCGGGCAGGGTCGTCCACCTGAATGCGCATCACCGTCACCGGGTGGGGCTGGAACAGATCGCGGCGCTCGGCGCGCTCCAATTCGACGGGGATTTCCTGGGAGCGCAGGTATTTCCACAGGGCGCGCAGGCGCTCATCCGGCCCGGCGGCGTAGAATACCACCGGGAAGGGCTGCCTCAACCGGATGCGGCGACCCCGCGCGGCCCCGGCATCCTCGATCAGCCACAGGGCCAGCCCCCCTTTGAGATCGGGATACACATCCAGCAGCCAGCCTGAAAGGGTCGTGTTCATCCGCCATCCTGCGCTTCGACCCGCGCCCGCAGGCGCATGACTTCTTTATGTTCTTCGAGCAGCATCGCCAGCAGGAAAATCTCGAAGGGCAGGGCGTGGGCGGCGTACGCGGCGGCGGCCAGGTGCTGGCGGGCGGCAGCGAAGAGATCGTCGAGGGCGAGCTGGTCGGAGCGGCGCAGGGCGCGGCGGAAGCGGGCGAATGATGCTTCTTCGTGCAGGAATGCCTGGGTGATGGATGGAACGGTGCGGCCCATCGCTCAGACCCTATCCCAGGCAGGCAAGGTCATCTGGCGGCCCGAAGGGTCAGTGCGATCCTCGAAGCGCCACACGTTATCGGCGGCATCCATCAGGAGCGCCAGGTAACCGTCCATCTGAGAGGCAGGGGCGGCGCTGACCGGCAGCGAGACGCTGACTAGCAGCGGGGCCTGCCCGGCCAGCCGTTTGAGGTGGGCCAGGCACTGGCGCAGCAAGCGCAGGCGCTCGGCGGCGAGAACGTTCTCGTCCCCGAAGGTTGCCAGGAGATCGAGCGCCAGGATGGGAGCTGCGCCCGCCTCCAGCCCGGCAAGGAGCGCGGCCACCTGGTAGCAGGTGAACGCCCGCGCCACGCGGATGCGCCCGAGGCTGGCTTCCACCCGATGGGTCTGGCGGCGAACGAGGCGGGCGATGGCGAGAGCGTCGAAGCCATTGCCGCCGTCCAGCACGCGCACCGGGCAAGACAGCGCCAGGCTGGCGGCGCAGGCGTTGACCAGGCGGTTGCCAGCGGCGCGCGGGGCGATCAGCAGGAACAGGCCGGAACGGTCGAGAGGCGGGGCGAGTGGCTCATCCATACCCTCAGGATAGCAAATCCCGCGGGCGGGAGCAATCGTCTGCGGGATGAGGATAGGATGAAAAAGGGTGTGAGCGTTGGGATGAGCCAGGGGCGGGGTGGAGAACCGGTGGATGAGCCACTGGTAGGCGCGTCATTCCCAGCCGCTGAAATCCCAATCGGCCAGGCTTTGCTGCAAATCCACCCGGCGCGACAGGCCGAACTTGATGAGGATGTTGCGAACGTGGGTTTTGACGGTGGGCAGGGAAATTTTCAGCCGGGCGGCGATCTGGCGGTTGGTGTACCCCCGGCAGACCAGCGCCGCCACCTGCTGTTCGCGCGGCGAAAGCTGCCGCCAGCGGTGCAGGCTGGCTTCAGCGGCGCGGCGGCGGACGAGTCCCAGCGCGATCAAATCCGCCGCCACGGCTTCTTTGGGGCGTCGTTCCTGTTCTGCCAGGTTTTGCAGTTCATCAATTACGGGCTGTTCAAAGCGGATAACCTGGAGGCCTAGAATCCGTCGGAGCCTGTGCCAGAGTGACATGATCGGTTGGGCGCTTGGGATGGCAAGCTACAGGTATTATATCAGAACATGTGTTCTGTTTAATGGGTTTGAACCGCGAATCGAGCGAAAGGCGCGAAAGTCTTTCGCACCTTTCGTATTATTCGTGTTCCAAACGTTCCTCCATCGTGAACCCTCTTTTCGCCAATTGCTCCAGCAGCTCCTTTGGCGAGTGATACCACTGCCCCCATTTGCGGGAAATATGCTCTGTCCAGGAATAATCGTTGTAGGTGAACGTTTCCTCGCGCTCGACTTCCAGGGAAATCTTGGCCTTTTGTTTGCGGTAATATCCCTGGGCCAGGTAACCGTCGTCCATCACTTTCATCGCTTCGGCTACTTGCTCGTCGCTGAACTCGGGGTATTCATCCTCGAAGAGGGTGAACCACAGCGGGTAGCGCGGGCGGGGTGGGAAATCCTCCGCCGGGTAGCCCATCACCAGCCCGACGAGTGGCAGCACCCGCGGGGGCAGCTTGTACTCTTTGGCGATCCGCTCGGCCAGGTAAGGCGCGTTGCCGATGAAGCACGATCCTAGCCCCAGGCTTTCGGCGGCGATGACCATGTTTTCGGCCATGTAAGCGGCATCCTGGATGCCGAAGAAGAGCAGCGACAGATCGTTGGTCACCAACTCCCAGCCGCGGATCTTCATGAACCGCTCCAGTTTGTACAAATCCACGCAGATGGTGAACCACAGCGGCGCTTTGAAAGGCGCTTTCTTTTTGCGCGAAAGCAGCACGCTGTACAACTGTGAGGCAAACGGCGCCTGCTGCCCGGCGCGGACGATGGTCTCGACGATCTCGTCGGTGGGCTGATCGGGTTTATAGCGGCGCACGGAGCGGCGGGCAAGCATTGAGTTGATGGTGGGATTCTCCATTGGGGAAGCTCCTTTGGGATGGGTGATGTTCGATGGATTGAGTATCAGTGGATGAAAATTTTTGCTCACGCTGGATGACGCGGTTGCGCGCAACCGACATCCGGCGGAATCGGGGACGCCGGTTGTTATGCAACCGCGTCGTCCCCTCAGAGCGTGAAATTTTCATCTGCTGAGTATAGCACAGGCGCATCCATCCGAAGATGGCGCGCTGAACGGATAAGGCATATTCTAAACACAAAGGATACCAAGTTCACACAAAGGGCACAAAAAACTTAGCGGCCTTTGTGAATCCTTCGCTCACTTTGTGTTTAGAAGGGGCAAATTGAACATGTAAACCTTCCATTACGATGCCCCGACCATCCAAAAGAAGGCCAGCGAATACCCCCTCTTTGACGTTGACCCTGCGACCAATTTGGTATAGACTTTTTACAACCTTCTATTTGCAGAGATGCCCATGCCCAAAGATCAACCTTCCAACCCGACCGCCGCAAGCGGTGTCCAAGTCAATGCCATCGGCCTCAACAAGTGGGTGCGCAAAGACCTCAATATTTTGCAGGACATCTCTCTGTCGTTCCAGCCGCGCGAGTTCATCGTTGTTGTTGGGCAGAGCGGGGGCGGCAAATCCACGCTGGTGGATGCCATCGCCGGGTACAGCCCGGCCACCGACGGGCACGTGCTGGTCAATGGGGTGGATGTGTATCGCCATTTCGATGCGGTGCGCGACCGCATCGGCTATGTGCCGCAGCGCGACATCATCCACATGGAGTTGACCGTTTTCCAGGCGCTCGATTACGCCGCCAAGCTGCGCCTGCCGCGCGGCACGCCCAAAAAGGAGCGCCGCCAGCGCATCGAAGAAGTGCTCGACGACCTCGATCTGGCTCACCGCAAAGATGTGCAGATCAGCCGGCTCTCCGGCGGGCAGCAGAAACGCGTCTCCATCGGCGTCGAGCTGCTCACCCGCCCGGAGTTGTTCTTCCTCGACGAACCGACCTCCGGCCTCGACCCCGGCACGGAGACGGCCCTCATGCAGCTCATGCGCAAGCTGGCCGACCAGGGGCGGACGATCATCCTCATCACCCACGCCACCAAAAACGTCATGCTGGCCGACAAGGTCGTTTTCCTGGCGCGCGGCGGCTATTTGGCCTGGTTCGGCCCGCCCGAGGAGGCGCTCAAATACTTCGCCCACTATCACCCCCATCGCAAGGCGCGCCCTATTCTCGACCGCCTCGCCCCGCAGATCGAGTTCGACGATATTTATTCTTTCCTCGACGATCCGGCGAATGGAACGCCGCAGGATTGGGCTGAGCGATTCCAGAAATCCTCGGAATACCAGAAATACATCGCACAGCCATTGAAGGCGGCTGAAGAGAAAGGGATAGGGGAAAAGGGAAAGGGGGAGACGGCCCCGGTTGGTAACGCCCATCGAGCGCCGGTCACCCACCGGAAACCAGTGACCGCCCTCGGCCAGTTCATCATCCTGTCCTCCCGCAATATCAAGATCCTCACCCGGGACCGCGCCAGCCTCATTCTCATGCTGCTTGCGCCGATTCTCATTGGCTCGCTCGACCTGCTCATCGCCCCCATCATGGGCCGCAACATCTACGATTTCTACGAGGGCAAAGCCCCCAACGCTTCGATGACGCTCTTCCTGCTCACGCTGTACACGGTGCTGGTGGGGTCGCTGTCGCAGATGCGCGAGTTCATCAAGGAGCAGGATATTTATCGCCGTGAGCGGCTGGTCAATCTCAAAATCCTGCCCTACGCGGCCTCCAAAGTGTGGGTGGCGATGGTGATGGCGGCCTACCACGCCGCGGCGTTCACCGCGATGCGCTACTTCGCTTATCGAATGCCCGGCGGCAACCTCGAATTGGCGCTGGTTTACGTCACCCTATTCCTGTCGGCGTTTGCCGGGATGATGCTCGGCCTGCTTGCTTCGGCGCGCGCCCCCACGGCCGGAGCGGCCCCCATGCTGACTATCCTGCTCATCATCCCCAACATCGTGCTGAGCGGTGTGCTGGTCTCGCTGCCCCAGCCGGTCAGCTCGGTCTCGTCGTCGTATTGGGCCTTCAAGGGGCTGATGGCGATCACCGGCATCGGCTCGGACGTGGCTGCCGACGACTGCTGGAAATTCCCCGACAGCCTGCGCACGGCGATGACGCTCGATGACAAGGCTTTCTACGGCTGCAAGTGCCTGGGCGCGGATATGTTCGATCCCGACTCGTGCAATTTCCCAGGCATGGGGTCGTACTACAACGCTGCGTTGGGGCAGCCCAAGCCGGTTGAGCCATCGCCCCTCGGCGACCCGCCTGCCGAGCCGGCGCTGCCCGCCCCCCCCGATGCCCCCGCCGATCAGGGCGACCCGGTGCAGGTGGCGATGTATCTCAATGCTCTGCAGACCTATCAATCTGAAGTTGCGCTCATCCAGGATGAATTCAAACAGCAGATGGCCGATTACCAGGCGCTCAGCGAAGTGTACAAAACCCAGGCGGCCGCCTATCAAAAAGAGCTGACCACCTGGTACATGGGCCGCACCGCTTCGGTCGGCGCGGCGGAGGGCATCATCAGCGGGGTACGCGACCGCTTTGGCTGGGCTTTCGTGAACAAGAAAAACCCGCAGCAATATTGGATGGCGCTCGGCACGGGCTGGGCGGCGCAGGGACTCATCGTTCTGGCGTTGTTCGTCGCCATTCTCATTATCATCAAGCGGAAAGACAAGAAGTGAGATATACGATGTCAATTTCCAGGCCAAAATTGCACAAGGCTCGTAGTGTGCGCTTTAGCGCAGACAAGGGCGCTGAAGCGCCTACTACGAACGCCCGTAGTGTGCGCTTTAGCGCACAACTCAAACTGATAATGATACTCGCTTTGATTTTTCTATCCGCATCTCTAACTACAGCCTGTCTCCCCCAGGCGACGCCGAATCCCACCGCCGAGGCCAAGATCGCCAGTTTTGCCCAGACGGCTACCCAGCGCGCCGGCGGGGAGAGCGAGGCCCGTTCGACCGCCGAATCGGCCCAGGTGAACGCCACCGCTACCCGGCAGTCGGCGGCGGCTACGCAGGTGGTGAAAGCTACGGTGATAGACGAATCCATGCGGGCGACGGCCACTGCCATTGCGCCGATCATCGCCGAGCTGCCTTTTTATAGCGTGGACCCCACTTCGGGCGCGGTGGGCTGGATTCACCCCCCGGTGACGATCACCGTCACCGAGTACCACGGCGTCGGCTACGCCAACCAGTTCCCCACCGTCATCGCCCGCGATTTCGTCATGGTGGCCGATATTACCTGGAACAGCACTTACGAGTCAGCGGGCTGTGGTTTCGTCTTGCGGGCCAGCGGCGACGAGGATTTCCCCAGCCAATATATGGTCATTGCCACCGGGTTGAGCTATGGTCATGTCTTTTTCGGGGCGATGGTGGAGGGCAAACCCGCCAATTTCAGCGATTTCTACGCCAACGATCTGGACCCCGATTACCAATGGGAGAGCGGCACGACCAACCGGCTGGCGGTGGTGGGAAAAGGCAACATGCTCTATATCTATTCGAATTACCTGCTGTTGGGAGAAGTGGACGTCACCGCGCCGCCCGCCCCGCTGCCCAAGCTCCCCGCCAAACCCCAGAAACCAGCGGACCTCGATGACAAGGTTCAGATGGATCAATACGAGAAGGCGCTGGCCGAATACGAGCAGGCGGTGGCCTCGATCAATGCCCGCTACGCCGAGCTGGTGACCGAATACCAAACCGCCGATTCGATGCTCGAGGAGGGCTTCGTGGGATTGGTGGGAATCAATGAGTCGGGGGATACCACCTGCCGCTTCGATAATGCGTGGCTATGGCTGATCGACTCGTGAATCGTTGCACTGCGCTGTTTTCACAATAAGCTCGACGGACGCAAGAGAAAATGGTGAATCAAAATACGAACAAGTATATTTTGTTAGCGATTGCGCTGCTGAGCCTTTCTTGTGTCGTTATCGTGGTTTGGAAGATTGGGTCATTCGTCTGGTGTTTCGGCGGCGGCTGTCCTATCAGTGAAACCCGGACTGATAGTGGTGTTCGTCTCACTTTATGGTTACCGCAGAGTCGATATGAGAATGGGGAACCCGTTTCTGTTCGCGCAACAATCGAAAATGTGACGAGAAAAACAATCGTGATAGACAGTGGTGGAGATTCGCCGGTTTTGGACATTAAGTATATTGATGGTGAAGATATTGCTTGGTCCAAGGTACATCCAGATTTGGCTATCGGGCATCTTGAGCTCAAACCAGGTGAGAAGTTCGAAGCTAACATGACGATTGTTGTGGATGAAATCAACCAATCCCACTCATTCACAGCTACCGCTTACACTCCGTTGAAGTATTCATCCTTTACTATTTCGTTACCCTTCTGCGTGGGTGCTTGCATGAGGTAAGGAGAAAATGGTTCTCCGCCTCATGCGCCGCATTGCTCTGGTTCCAAAATATTATCTCCTGTCATAGCAAAACGGCACATTTACAACCACGCTCCCCATTCCCTTCACCAACAGCATAGGGGTCTGGCGACAGTCGCCTGATGATTTGGAGTCACAACTCACTCCAAAACAGGCGACTGTCGCCATTTTTCTACTCCCAGCGAAAAGTCTTCATCGAGATGATGACTCCCAGCACGAGCACCCCCGCCAATACCCCCACATCCAGCAGGTGATGGCCCCAGCTTTCGCCACCCCACAGGCCGCGCAGCAGGTTGACCACGTAGGTCAGCGGCAAGAAAGACGACAACTTCGAGACGGCGTTGGGCATCAATTCACGCGGCCAGGCAGCCCCGGAGAGGATCAGCATCGGGTAGAGCAGCACCATGGCGACGATTTGGGCGGAGCGGGCCGATGGCATGACACCCGCCAGGATGAACCCGATCCCGAAGAAGCTCAGGCTGCTCAGGGTAAATCCGCCCAGGATGCTGAAGATATTGCCTACGAAGCGCACGTGATAAAACAGCTTCCCGGCAGCGGCAAGCAGAAGCACACCCAGAGTGGTCATGGTGAAAACCACAACCAACTGCGCAGCCATGACGACCAGTGGGCTGACAGGGGTGGTGCGCAGGCGGCGCAGGATGCCGTTTTCCCGGTAAGTCGCCAGTGTGATGGTGATGGGCATCAACCCGGTCATGCCGATGACCATGGCAGTCAAGGCCGGGATCAGATTGTCTATCACCCCCTGGCTGTCGCCCATGCCCGGTACAGGCTTGTTGCTGAAGATGCTGCCAAAAATGAACAGCATCAACAGGGGGAATACCAGCGTAAAAAAGGCGCTCACCGGCTCGCGCAGGAACAGCTTGGCTTCCATCCAGACCATTTTCGTCAGGCTTTTCGTGTTAAACATGGTCCACCTCACGCTCTCATCTCACGCCCGGTCAGGCTCAGGAAGACATCTTCCAGGTTCGGCTGCTCGGTGCGTAAATCTCGAAATTGGATGTGTTTCTCGCTCAACAGCGTGACCACTTCGCTCACCAAGGGGACGTCGCGGCCATTCTTGGAATGGATGACCACCTGCTCTCCCTGGACGTCGAGCCTGACCGGACTGGAAAAATCCTTTTCGAAGCCTGCCGGCAGGGGCCTATCCACGTTGAAGACGACACGCTCCTCCGCTCCCAATCCCTGAATCAGGCTGGCGGGTGTATCCAGAGCCACGATCTTTCCGTGGTCGAGGATGGCGATCCGGTCGCAAAGGCGCTCGGCTTCCTCCATGAAATGGGTGGTCAGCAGAACGGTTTTGCCTCTGCCGCGCACCTCGCGCACCAAATCCCAAATGGCGCGCCGCGCCTGGGGGTCGAGACCGGTGGTCAGCTCATCGAGGAAAACCAGTTGCGGGTCTGGAAGGAGCGCCAGGGCGATGAACAGGCGCTGCTTTTGCCCGCCAGACAGCTTCGCGAAGGGAGTGTTGCGTTTCTCCTCCAATCCCAGCTCGACCAGCAGTTCCTTCCAATCTACGGCCTTTGGGTAGAACGAAGCATACAGGTCGAGCGCCTCCCAGACGCGCATACGATCCGGCAGGTTGGATTGCTGCAACTGCATCCCCACGCGCAGGCAAAGATTCTGGCCCTCGCGCTGCGGGTCCACGCCCAGGACGCGCACCGTCCCGCCATCTGGCTTGCGCAATCCTTCCAGGCATTCGATGGTGGTGGTCTTGCCCGCCCCATTGGGGCCAACCATCCCGAAGATCTCGCCTTCCTGGACCTCGAACGAAATATCCTCCACGGCAACGGTTGCCCCGTAAGTTTTGTGGAGCTTTTGAACTTGAACAATGGCAGTCATAGCTTGCCTCACTTCCTTTTCAAAATTGCTTCGAGCGCCGCCACATGCTCCTGGAAAACCCTGCGCCCTTCGGTCGTGGCGGTAACGTAGGTGCGCGGTTTGCGTTCGACGAAAGTTTTATTGACGGCGATGTAGCCAGCCTCTTCCAGCTTGCGCAGGTGTGCGCCCAGGTTGCCATCGGTGACCTCGAGCAGGTTGCGCAGATACGAGAAATCCACTTCGTTGCCTGCTTCCAGAGTGACGAGGGCGGCCATGATGCGCAGGCGCACCGGCTGGTGGATGGTTTCGTTCAGCTCGGCCATGGGTTTACCACCTCGAGCGATAGTAAAAGGCCAGGGCAATCATCCCGCCGCCGCCCAAAATCGCCATCCACAAATAGAAATAACCGGGCAGCAAGAAGTAGCCAATCAACGCCAGGATAACGACCGGCAGCGTCCACCAAACGGATGAGAAAGAAGTCAGCATGCCCATGGCCATCTGGCCGATCATAATGAAAAGGATGATGATCATGGTTGCCTGTTTCCCATCCGTTGGCCGGGTGACGGCGATGGTGGCGATGCCGCACAAGATCAGGAACACCCAGAATAGCACAGCCCGCCTGGCTATCGCGCCCACCGATGGGTTGTGGACCCGTCGGCTTATCCTGGCGCCCAGCGGGATCGAGAGAGCAGTACCCAGGATGGTCATCCCGGTCCAGATATACCCGACAATGTCGCCGGTCAGGAATTGGGTAGCCAGGAATCCGACAAGCCAGACCAAACCCGTGATAATCAGGAAAATGTAAGCGCCGCTGCTGGCTACCGAGCGGCGGGTTTTCTGCGTCACCTTTTGGATGGCAGCCAACGCTTCTTCGGCTTCATTGGGGGAGATGTTCATGTGGTTGCTCCTTTTAGAGAACTCTGCACTACAGAGTATTCTATAGAATTTTCTGCACTTTGTCAAGAGGAAAATCTGTGAAAGCGTCCGAAAAGAAGAACCGGGACGAATCTAATCGTCTCGCGAATACCCCTGGAGTGTGGCCTTTAGGACGCACATACTGGATGGCTGAAGTCTTGTCTTGGGCCTGTTGAAGGGCTGCACCCCGCTGATCGGATAAACACAAAAATCGGCGATAAAAGAGAAAACGGGCGACTGAATCGCCCGTTTTTGACGGAAAGTTCTCTATTGAGGGGGATATCCCCCGCGTTTGACGCTCGGTTGTCAGGATTCGGTCGGTTGGGGGATCATCCCTTCTAAAATGATCTCCAGCGCCATTGTGTGGCTGCAAAGCCCGCGTGCCTGGAAGAACTCACAATCACACTGCCAAACGCCATTCTGGTAATGAACGGTGTGCGGATTATTGTCCCCATTGAACGTCACCGAGAGCGATTCGATGTGGATGCGATCGCGCTGTTCGGCATAGCGCTTCGCTTTTTGGAGCTTGTTGACCATCGCATAATCCATAGATTGTTTTCTCCTTTCGGGCAAATTATGTAGCAAAAAAGGCACACGCCAATACGCGCGTGCCTTCAACTACCGATGCAGGAGTTCGTTTTCGAAGGACTGCTCGAAATACAGATTGGTGTTCTCAAGGCTCTTTCAGTATAAGCCCTTACAGGCTAAAAGTCAACGGCATTTTTCACGGCCAACCTTCATCCGATGTGAAGATCGGCGATTTCGAGCCAGGCAGGTTCGGGATTAAGCAAGACGCCGTAAGACAACCGTCCGCGTGGGGGCAGCGCGGCGTACTGATTGTCTATCCACAAGACGAGACTCATCGGCGGGCGTGGGCTGATGGGGGTCTCGAAAAAGGTAGCGCCGTCCAGCCCGAAGGAGACGCTGTCCGCCTGCCAATCGAGGGTATAGGTGCGCCAGGCGGTCAACCCCCCTCCGCCTATTTCCAGAGCAGGAATGGGGGATGGCTGGGGAGGGGGTGAGGGTACGAGCGCGGCACCCTGCGCCACCATCGCCCGCAGCAGGCGGCGCACCAGCCGGGCAGTGAGCGGGATCACCGCCAGCGCCATCACCGGCGAGCCGAGCGCCAACAGCGGGGCGGGGATGGCCGCAGCCCGAAAGGTGGCGGCCAGGAAACCCTGCGCCGGGAGATCATTGCGGAAAGATAGATAATTGGGCGGCGAGGCGTAGAAGAACCAGGCGGCGTTGGGCAGCGCCGGGAACCGCCGCGCCATCCCGCCCAGCCCAAACGATACGCTGAACGGGTCGTTCCACAGCCCGAAACCCCACGTGCCGGGCAGCTCTTCGGCGGAGACGCGGGCGCGCAGGCTCAGGCGCAGCGGCGGTCTCCAGGGGAAGCCGCGGCGCGGCAGGTCGCGGTAATCGTCGAGCTGGGCCAGGCGGTAGCGCCCCCGCGGGCCGGCGGGAATCTCACAATGCCACGCCCCCTCGGCGGTCCGCGTCACACCCGCTCCCGGGGTCAGATTCGGCTTCAGGTTGGGGATCATCATCTCCATTATAC
>DYIZ01000047.1 GCA_020723385.1 Candidatus Aquidulcis sp. | reverse complement strand
ATTTAGATAATCAGATACAAATTGTCTTGTATGTCACTTTTGCCGCTACTGAAAGAAAATACTTCTTCCAACGGCACGCCGAAGACGAGGGCGATACGGAATGCCAATTCCAGAGAAGGGGAGTATTTTGCGCTTTCTATGGCGATGATGGTTTGCCGCGTCACGCCCACTTTTTCAGCCAGTTGCTCCTGCGTCATTTCATCATGGTGAAAACGCAACTTCCGAATGTTGTTCCGAACCTGGCTTTTGCCCATTTTAGAACCCCCTTCGATAAAGATAGATCTGTGAAATATCACCCATGATTTCTGCTGCAATGGAGAAGAAAATAATCACGCTGAACATCACCAGGGGAGGCTGGCCAAAGACAAAGGTGAGCATGGCAAGCAAGACGCCAACGGAAAATGTAATGTAAGATGCTTTAACGCCTTTCAATTCGATCAACTTGTCACGTTCATCAGCGATGAAACGTTCAGTCTCGTTTGTTCTGGTTCTGATGGCATGAACGATACTGAGCAGAATGTTGGCGAGAATGCTGCCGATGATATTGACGAGAATGGTCGCAATGATGACAATAGCCCATAGGCTGAAGAGCCTCGTCGAAACCAGTCCCCCTTCTTGGAACATTTTAAACAAATTGAGCAGATAATACCCCGCAATCATCAGGTAGCTTACCAAAGAAACGGTGATGTTTTTTTCCTGGTATGACATATTTACCTCACTTTGTCTGTTGATGTTTACATACTGTAATGCTTGACAGACATATAGTATCTTATACTTTACACAATGTCAAGTATTTTTTACATTATTTTCGATGAGAATCTGCTACCATTTGTTGAACTTAGGTTCCCCGCTCTCATGGTTAAATATCGCGGCTCTCCCGTCTTTGGCGGGAAATGTCCCCTACGACTTTGCCCGCTTCCAGAACTAGACCGGCTCGTTTTGTAGAGAGATCAACCCATCTGGCGCAATTGTCTGGCCTTTGAATTGGCTGGTGTACAAATTCCAATAAAAGCCTTGATGGGCCAGCAGCTCCCGGTGGCTGCCACGCTCGACGATTTCCCCGTCTCGAATGACGAGAATGAGATCGGCCTCCCGGATGGTGCTCAAACGGTGGGCAATGACAAAGCTGGTTCGACCCTGCATCAGGCGCAGCATGGCTTCCTGGATGTGCTGCTCGGTGCGCGTGTCCACGCTGCTGGTGGCTTCGTCGAGGATCAGGATGCCCGGGTCGGCCAGGATAGCCCGCGCGATGGACAGCAACTGGCGCTGACCCTGGCTGAGATTGCTGCCCCGCTCGGAGAGCTGGGTCTGGTAACCCTGCGGCAGGCGGTGGATGAATTGGTCGGCGTTGGCGAGCTTTGCGGCGGCAATGATATCCTCATCGCTGGCGTCCAGGCGACCATACCGGATGTTCTCCATCACCGTTCCAGAGAACAGGAAGGTGTCTTGCAGCACAATCCCCAGGGTGCGCCGCAAATCTTTTTTCTGGTATTGGATGATATTCACGCCGTCAATGGAGATGCCGCCGGCATCAACATCGTAGAAGCGGCTGAGCAGGTTGACGATGGTGGTTTTGCCAGCCCCGGTTGGGCCGACTAATGCAATCGTCTGTCCCGGCTGGGCGTTCAGATTGATGTTTTTGAGCACCGGCACGTCAGGTTTGTAACCGAAATTGACTTCTTCGAAGATAACCACACCGCGCGGCTGGGCCAAAGGTAGAGCGTCGGGGGCATCGGCCAATTCGGGCGGTTCATCAATCACTTCGAAGATGCGCTCCGCCCCAGCCAGGGCTGATTGGATCGTGTTGTACAGGTTGGCAATCTGGTTGATCGGCATCGAAAACTGGCGGGCGTAGTTGACGAAACTGGCAATCGTCCCCACGGTCGCCAGCCCTATCACCGCCATCCAGCCGCCTGCACCAGCCACGATGGCAAAACCCAGGTTGTTAACGAAGTTCGACAGCGGTCCAAGCACCCCGGCGAAAATCTGGGCGCGCGTGGCGGCGCGGCGCAATTTGTTATTGGTCTCCTCGAACTGAGCAATCACCGCTGACTCGCGCCCATAGGCTTTGACCACCCGCTCACCGGTGACCGTTTCCTCGATGATTCCGTTGAGGTTACCCAGCATCTCCTGCTGGTCGCGGAAACCACGCCGGGTCCGTTTGCCCACCCATTGGCTGATGAAGGCCATCAACGGCAGCGTGATCAGGCTCACGATCGCCAGGCGCACATTGATGAGAAACATCACTGCCGCTACGCCGACAATTCCGAGCACACTGGCTATGAGCTGCGTCACGCTTTCGTTGAGCACGCCGCTGATATTTTCCACATCGTTGGTCAGGCGGCTCATCAGCTCACCATGGGTACGCTGGTCAATGTAACGCAACGAGAGCGCCTGGAAATGGGCAAACAAATCGTTGCGAATATCCCGCACCGTATGCTGCGCTACAGACGCCATCAAATAGATTTGCACCCAGGTGATCAAAGCGCCGATCAAGAAAAGGATCATCATCAAAACCCCCAAACGCGCCAGCCCTGGCAAGTTGTTCTTGAGAATGAATTCGTCAATTGCAAGGCCCAAGATATAAGGTGACAGCAACTCCAGGCCCGAAGCGACCAAGACCAGCAAGAACACACCCGCCAGCGGCCATCCCTGGCGACGAAGATAACCCCACAGGCGCAGCAAAGCGCCGCGGCGGTTCTTGGCTCGCTCCTGGGGGCGCATCATCCATCCGCCAGGGCCGCCGGGGCCGCGGCCGGGAAGCGGCGGAGGAAGTTGAGCCTGCGAGGGTTGAGGTCTACGCTCCATGGGCGGCCTTCCCATCTCCAAGCTGCGAATCATAGATTTCCCGGTAGATGCGGCTGGATGTCAATAATTCGTTATGCGTGCCTTCGGCAGCCACCATCCCGTCCTCCAGAACCACGATCTTATCAGCTCTCAGCACGGTGCTGATGCGCTGGGCAATGACAAAACGCGTCGCCCCATTGAGCATCGTGGCGAGGCTTTGTTCGATGCGGCTTTCGGTTTCCACATCCACCGAGCTGGTGCTGTCGTCAAAAATTAGCACCGTTGGCCGGGTGAGCAGCGCCCGGGCGATGGCTATACGCTGTTTCTGTCCACCGGATAGATTTACGCCGCGCTGCCCGACGAGAGTATCGTACCCATCTGGGAAGTTCTGAATGAACTCGTGCGCCTGGGCTGCCTTTGCAGCCCCAATCACTTCCTCCTCGCCAGCCTCCGGCCGCCCATAGCGGATATTGTCTCGGATCGTCCCGCTAAAGAGAACCGCCTCCTGCAAAGCGATGCTCACGCTTCGCCGCAACGTGGTTTCGTCTATTTGGCGTACATCTACCCCATCCAGGCAAACCCGCCCGGCAGTGACATCATAAAAACGTGGGATGAGGTGGATCAAGCTGGATTTGCCCGAACCGGTGGCGCCCAAAATCGCCACGATCTGACCGGGTTCGGCTTCCAGGTTGATATTCTTGAGCACAGGATCGTGCCCATCCCCGTAGGAGAAAGTAACCCCCTCGAAGGTGACCCGCCCCCGGGCGACAAACCCCTCTTTTGGCTGAGTGGGATTCTCGATCTTCGGGATGCTGTCCATCACTTCCTGGATGCGGTCTGCCGAAGCCTGGGCGCGCGCCAGGCGCATGAGCAGCATGCTGACCATCATCAACGAGGTCAAGGCGCGCATCAAATAGTTGACAAAGGCGATCAACTGGCCGGTATGCATTCCACCCAGAGTGATCTGCACGCCGCCAAACCAGATGGCCGCAACGATGCCCAGGTTGACAGCGATTATCATCCCCGGCTGGGTGATGGCGAGAACACGCGCGGCGCGGATCGTCTGATCCATCAGGTTGTCGTTGACCCGGCCAAAGCGTATAATTTCATGATCTTCCTGGGCAAAGGCCTTCACCACCCGCACCCCGGCAAGGTTCTCTTGCAACACAGTATTCAATGCATCGAGTTTTCGCTGCACCAGGCCAAACATTGGATAAGCCCGGCGGATAACCCACCATACCAGCACCCCGATGAACGGCAGCAGGATCAGGAATAACAGCGACAGGCGCGGGCTGGTGAGGAATGCCATGATCAGGCTGCCAATCAAAATAAGCGGCGCGCGCACCATGATTCGCAGCAACATGGCCACCACTTCCTGCACTTGCATCACATCATTCGTCAGGCGGGTTATGATCTGGCCGGTTTCAAGCTCGTCGAGGTTGCCAAAGGAAAGCGACTGCACTTTTCGGAACATGGCGCTGCGCAGGTCGGCGCCGAACCCTTGCGAAGCCAGCATGGCGAAAATGGTACAGCCCACCCCGCCAATCGCGCCAATAAAAGCCAGCACGATCATGATCACGCCGGTTTGCAGCACCACATTCAGATCCAGCTTGGCAATCCCATCATCCACGATGCGCTGTACCATGCGCGGCTGGAATAAGTCCATCGCCACTTCGAGCAGCATCATCAGCGGCGCCAGGATCGCCCAATGCCAATAGGGCTTGAGGAAACGAGAGACCTTACGAATAGCGTTCATCAGGAGCCAACCGCCTGCGTCAAATTTGCCCGAATGCGCTGTAAATGGCTGCGCAGAGTCGCCTGCTCATCTGGCGTGAAACCGGCAAAAACTTCCTGCTCCATCTGCTCCCAGATTGCCTCCACTTGGGCCTGCACTCCCCTGCCGGCATCCGTGAGATAGACTCGCGAGATCCGCTGATCTCCCGGGTCGGGGCGGCGCTGCACAAAACCGGTCTTTTCCATACGCTGGATCATGCGTGTGATCGTGGCTGGCGTGACCTGCATGCTGGCTGCCAGGTCGCGGTGCGTCTGGCCCTCCCGTTCCCACAGCCGGAACAAGACCTGCGGCTGGCCTCGATACAATCCGAGAGCATCCAACAATTGATGGACGCGGGCATGGTGCAAACGGCATACTTGCGCCAGTAAAAAGTTCATTGTTTGTGGCTCAGAGGCTGTGTTCATGTCAAAATCGCTTCCCAAATATAATTAGCCAGCTAACAATTAGCTGGCTAATTTTACCAAACCAACGGCCTTGTTGGGTGAAAAGCCAAACGAAACGATAATCCTTTCACCCAACCTGGGAAACTGGATTAATCCAACCCAATATCATATTTGCTGTATGCGATCGTCGCCAGCCCATCTTTTCTGAGGGCAATCGCGGCATAATCCGCCTCTTCAGTTTCAGCGCCGGCGTTAGCACTATTTTGATTAGATTCACTAACCAAAAAGTACCGTATTCCCCGAACGGAATTTATATATTGCAATATGCAATATATACTTGACATTTGAGGGATATATATTACAATGCAGCCAGATAAACTTCCGCCGAAGCGACATTCAAGGAGAGATCTATGGAAGAACTGGACATGGAAAATCGGGTCAAGCTGGCCCGAGTCGAAAAAGGTTTCACGCAAGAACAGTTGGCTGACCTGGTCGGTGTCACCCGCCAGACTATCGGATTGATCGAGGCCGGCAAATACAACCCAACCCTGAAGCTATGCCTGATGCTGGCAAAAGTGACAGACAAAAGCCTCGACGAGTTATTTTGGATCAAAGGAGAAAGGTAACATGAAAAAATCAATTATGATAGATGAACGCACTGAGCGCGCCAATGGGCAAATCTCATTCCTTGTTCTGATGCTCACCCAATTCGCCCTGGCTGGTGTGATCGTTTACAAACGCTACATCTTAGGATTGCCGCAGGAAGCATATGCCGAAATCAGTTGGATAAACTTCTCTTCTATGGCTCTCTATTGGGCCATCCGTTTGTACCTGAGCGGCATACTGCCAATGATCTCGATCAAGAAGATGCTGGGCATCTACATCCTGCTGGTGGCCGTCATCAGCGTTCTGACCTACCTGATTCGAGGCTGGCCGCTGCCCGAACGCTGGTACGAAGTACTCTACCCCGCCGTTGGGGTCGCGGTAATCCTGGGGTTCTACTCTCTGGTGGCCTATCTCGGCAAGCACAGAATCGAGAAAATCATCTCGGAGTAAAACCTCCACCTGTAAAATCGCCAGCGAGAAAGCGAGATCATCTCGCCACAGAGGGACTGCCGGATGCGGGCAGCCCCTTTTGCGTCCCAATGGCGATCAGAAAGTCATCGCATTATTAACCAAATATACGAGCCGGTGAATCCGGGGGGTGCGCTGGTGATTGCATCCCATTGGAAGACAAGATCCCGTCAGGGAGATTTCACCAATAACGATGAACTCGCTCGCGGATATAGCGATTGTAGACAGTCACCACCTGAGCCATCGTTTCATCGGATAGGGGTGGCAGGTCAGAAACTGTGAAATTCTCCTCGACCTGGGAGGGGCGCTTTGCCCCAGGGATGGCGCGGCTCACTGCGTCGAACATCAAAATCCAGCGCAGTGCGAATTGGGTCATGCTCATCCCGGGGGGACAGATGGCCTTCAGCTCCTCGACAGCCTGCAAGCCCACTTCGTAATCAATCCCGGAGAAAGTTTCACCCCGGTCGAACGCCTCTCCCAAGCGGTTGAAGCGGCGATGATCGTCTGATGCAAAGGCGCTATCCGGTTTCAGCTTGCCAGTGAGCATCCCGGAGGCCAGAGGCACACGCGCCAGGATACCGACCTTGCGTTTTTTGACCTGCTCAAACAACAACTCGGCGGGGCGGTGACGGAACATGTTGAAGATGATCTGCACGGTTTGCACGTTGGGGTATTCGATGGCTTTCAACGCCTCTTCCACCTTCTCCACGCTCACCCCGTAATAGCGAATCTTCCCCGCCTTGACCAGGTCATCGAGCACGCCGAAAACCTCGGGCATGTAGTAGACCTGCACGGGCGGACAGTGAAGCTGGAGCAGATCGAGGGCGTCTTTAGTCATATCCCCTCACCCCGCGCCAAACAGCCCCGGCAACTGCTCCAGCGCCCGCGCCAGCCGCGTCCCGTGCCAGGTGACCAGGCTGCCATCCACCAGGAAAACCCGCTCGTGCTTCACGGCGGGCGTCTCCGGCATGAGCTGAATGATCTGCTCACGGTGCTGCTCGGTGAAACCGAACGGCTCACTGGGCAGCAGGATGATTTCCGGCTGGGCGGAAACGATCTCTCCCAGGGCCACGCGCGGATAACGGGTATCACGCGTCCCGTGCGGCTCCGGAGCCGCACAGCCGAGATCGGCCTCCAGCGGATAGCGCCGCTCGCGGCCGGCGAAGACGTTCTCGCCGCCCATCAGCCGCAGCACGTCGCTGGCGTATGTCTCCCCGTTAAAGGTCATCCACCAGCCATCGTCGCCCTCCCCCTCCCGCCAGATGGGGCAAAAATAGCGCACCGGCGTGCGGCCTGCCAGCGCATCCTCCGCCCAACTGACCGTCAATTCCAGCGTCTCCAGCCGTACTGCCGCCATCTTGTCCATGTAGATGCCGACCAGCATCCATAATTCATCCAATGCCTGGCGGACATTTTGCGGGAAAGTCACCAGCACCCGCACGCCCTCAGCTTCGAGCGCCTCGACGACCGGCAGCGTGTTCTCCTCCTGGTTGGCAAGCACCAGATCGGGATGCAGCGCCAGGATATCGGCGATGCGGGGATTCTTTGTCCCGCCGAGGCGCGGCAACGAGCCGACTGCCCCCGGCGGGTTGACGCAATAATCGGTGATCCCCACCACCGAGGCCCCAAACCCCAGGTCGAACAAACTCTCAGTGAGCGACGGGACGAGTGAAATCACCCGCTGCGGCGGGTGATCGAATTGCAGCGTGTGTTTTTTGCGGCCGTTCCCGGAGGTATCCACAAGTTATGCTCCCAGGCATTCCATGGCGGCAGCCGCCATCCAGGCTGCGGCGCGCGGCAGCGCCGCCTCGTCGAAATCGAAGCGCGGGTGATGATGACCGGCATCCAATCCCTTCTGTGGGTTGGCCGACCCGACGAAGAAAAAGCAGCCGGGAATATCATCCATCAAAAACGCCATGTCTTCCGATCCCATGGTGCAGAAACCAGCATCGAGCTGGCTGTCGGGCAAGACACGCCGGGCCGCCCGCTGCACCCGCTCTGCCACCTGCGGCGCGTTGATCACCGCCGGGGTCAGCGCCATCAACTCGATCTCGGCCTGGCATTCCATCGCCGAAGCAACCCCTTTCACAATTCGCTCGAAACGCTCCAGCACCCGCTGGCGCACGGCTGGCTCGAAGGAGCGGATGGTGCCGTGCAGCTCGACCTCGGGCGGGATAACGTTGAAGGTCTCGCCCCCGATCAGCCGTGTGACGGTGACCACCGCCGCTTGCAGGGGGGCAACGTTGCGCGAGACGATGCTTTGCAAAGCTGTGATGATGTGCGCGGAGGCCAGAACAGGATCAACCGCCAGATGAGGCAGCGCGCCATGCCCGCCCTTGCCAGTCACGCGGATTTTGAACACTTCCGAGGCGGCCATCGTCGGCCCGGTAGCGGCTGCCAGCCAGCCCAGGGGTTGCTCGTTCCAGAGATGCAGCCCCAGGGATACGTCCGGCCGGGGGTTGGTCAGCACCCCATCGGCGACGATGCTCTGCGCGCCGCCCAGCCCTTCCTCCGCCGGTTGGAAGACGAATTTGACGGTCCCCGGCAGTTCGTCGCGGTGGGCAGTCAGTATCTTCGCCACGGTGAGGGCAATGGCGGTGTGGCCGTCGTGCCCGCAGGCGTGCATCACCCCCGGGTTTTGCGAGGCGTATTCGGCCCCGGTTTCCTCGGTGATGGGCAGCGCGTCCATGTCAGCGCGCACCAGCACCACCGGGCCAGGCCGCGCCCCTTCGAGCAGGGCTACAATGCCGGTTTTCCCGATACCGGTCGCCACTTCGAAGCCGAGGGCGTTCAGCTCACGCGCCACCACGCCAGCGGTGCGAGTTTCCTGGAACCCCAGCTCGGGATGGCGGTGAAAATCACGCCGCAAGAATTGGGTGTATTCGAATAGATCGGTGGCTTCTTGCAGAAAATCAATCATGGTGTTTGCCTCGTTTGCCTAATCACTGTTCGAGCGAGAAAGAGACCGTATTTTCCATTTACAAATCCCGCGCTTCGAATACGCGCAGGAATGTCTCGACCACCTTGGGGTCGAAATACTTGCCAGATTGCTCCCGAACGTGCGCCAACGCTTTTACGTGTGTCCAGGCCTGCCCGTAAGGGCGGTCGGAAAGCAGCGCATCCCACACATCGGCGATGGCGAAGATGCGGGCCGCCAGCGGGATTTGCTCGCCTTTGAGGCCGCGCGGGTAGCCAGAGCCATCCCATTTTTCATGGTGGCAATAGGGAATATCCAGCGCCGGGCGCAGATAGCCAATCGGGGAGAGCATGTCGTAGGCGTACTTGGGGTGCAGGCGCATGATCTGCCATTCCGGCTCGGTGAGCGGGCCGGGGCGCAGCAAGATCGCATCGGGGATGCCCATCTTGCCGATGTCGTGCAGCAGCGCGCCGCGCCGCACGTGAACCAGTTCGGTTTCGCTCATCCCCATGGTGCGCGCCAGCTCGAGGGTCATCTCGGTCACACGCTGCGAGTGGCCTTCGGTTTCTTTGTCGCGCAGCTCCAGCGCCCGCGACCAGCCCTCGATGGTGGCGTCGTAAGCCTGGGTGAGCTTCAAATTGGTGCGCTGCAAACCGTCGAATAATTGAGCGTTCTCGATGGCGATCGCCGCCTGCCCGGCCAGGGTTTCGAGGAAACCCAGCCACTCATGATCGGGATCGAGCGGTGAGCGATGGAAAACATCCAAAACACCTTTGAGCTGGCCTTTCGTCACCAGCGGGACGCACACACATGCCGCAAATCCTTCGCCGGACAGCCAGGGGGCCATAGGGAACGCCAATTCGGTCTCGTTCTGGGAGGGCGCGCGCACCACGCGGCGCTCCAGGGCAGCGCGGCCGCCGTAGCTTTCTCCCAACCGGATTTGGAAACGCGCCAGGTCGGTGGAGCGGAAGCCGCGCCCGGCCTGAAAACGAAGCGATTGGGTGGCGGCATCATACAGCAATATTTCAGCGGCGTGGACTTCGAGCTGACTGGTGACCTGATCGAGCAAAACATTCAGAGTCACCTCCAAATCCAGGCTGGCGGTAATGGCGCGGTCAATGGCGCGCAAGGCGGAGATGTGCTGCAAGCGCCGCTCGGTCTGTTCGTGAAGCGCGGCGCGGCGCAGCGCGTTGGCGGCGATGTCGGCGATGGCGGCGGTCAGCGCAATTTCCGGCTCGGAAATCTCGGTTTTTCGCCCCAGCCAAAGCGCACCGATGGTTTCCTCATGGGCAATGAGCGGCACGCAAGCGATTGCCTGCAAATCGCCGATTGCCTCGGCACGCGAGCGCATCGGGTCGCCGAGGGCATGGTTGCTCGAATAAGCCTGCCCAGACATCACCACCCGCCCGGTGATGCCATCCCCCGCCCCCTGGCGCACACCAGCCCATCCGGCCCACTCGCCGCGCCCCAGCTCGATGAGTGTCTCGGGCGAGGCAGGGTCGTGCCGGGCAAGCGCAGCGCCATCGGCAGCGACCAGCGCCAACGCCTGGTCCAGGATGACCGGCGTCATCTCGCTGCGATTCAACGCCGTGCGCAGCGCCGAGGCCAGGCCGGCTACGGCTTCCAACTCGCGCTGTTTCTGTTTGCGCTCGGTGATATCTTGCGCAGCCCCAAAGATACGCGTCACCCGCCGCTGGTTAGCTTCCAAAACGGGGCGGCTGTAATCTTGCAGCCAGCGTATCTCTGCCGAGCGCGTGACGATGCGGTACTCACTGGCGCAGGGTTTCCCCGACAGCAGGGTTTGCAGATGCTGTCGGGCGACCGCCGCGTCGTTCGGATGCGCCAGGCTCGACCAACCCGCCTGGGTATCCACCTCGCCGCAGGCAAAACCTGTAATGCGGGTAAAAGCGTCCGTAACCCACTCGCAGGTGAACCGATCTTCGGAGTCAACACGAAACGCGTAGGCAAAATCGGAGGTCAGCTCGGCTGCGGCGCGATACCGTTCTTCGGAAGCGCTCAACCGCTCGAAGAGGCTGGCGTTCTCGATAGCGATGGCAGCCTGGGCCGCCAGGGCCTCTGCCAACCGTTGGTGGACCTCGGTAAAGAAACCCGGCTCGGACTTTTCGAGCGCGCACAGACCCATCACCCGGTCGTCCGTGACCAATGGCAGGCCCAGCCAGCTCCGGTTTTCGCCGCCAAAACGCCGATCCCATTCGGGCTGGGATTGAATATCCGGGACATGAACAACCTTGTGGGTTTGGATCAACTCCCGGACGACCGGATTCTCCTGCAAGTCACTGGCATTGCCCGGTTGGCGGGCAGCGACCGAACGAGAGTCGTAACTGCGGACGGCGCGCACCGTCAGGCAGTCGGGGGGTTCCAGCAGCAAGACGCTGGCACAATCATAAGGGACGATCCAGCTCAGATAATCGAGCAGGGTATCGAGGACATCGTCGAGATTCAATTCCTGGGTAAGGGCCAGGCTGGCGACCCGCAAGGTTTCGGCAGCCTGCCGCGCCTGCTGTTCGGCGTGGTTGAGCCGCTGGTTTTCGATGACCAGCGAAGCGACACGGGCAAGCTGCGCCAGCATCACCGAGTCGGCTCCATCGAAATCAGCCGATTCTTTGCCCACCACCTGGATATAACCGAGGCACTGCCCATCGCCACGATGCAATGGCGCAGCCAGCCAGCCATGAACAGGTTGAGTTGCCCCGAGGCGTTCCGTCAGGCCGCGCCAGGCCGGATGATTTTCAAGCTCGGCTGTCGAGTAGTGGAGCGGGCGCTCGGCGTGGCAAATCTGCACCGACATGCCAAAATTTTCGAGGCCGCGCGCCAATGCCCTTTCGTTCGAACCTTTTTCAGCCAGAGCGACCACCGTCGTAGGCGCTTCGATACCCAAGTCGTAAACCAGGCTGACAGCAGCCAGCCGGGCGCTGAACATGGTCCGCGCCTGTTCAGCCGTCGAACGCAGCATGTCTTCGAGCGGGAGCGAGGCTTCGAGCATCTGGCTGGCGGCTGCCAAAGCCTCCAGGCGAGGCGAGTCAGAAGAGATTATAGGATCGTCCACACTGCCTCGCCAGCCAATAAACGGCGCAAAACATCGGAGAAACGGCGGCCATCAATCGGTTTGCCGATAAACCCATCGAACCCGGACGAACGGGCGCGCTCGACATCCTGCCGCATCACGTTAGCCGTCAGGGCGACGATGCGCGTTTTGGCAAAGACCGGGTCGGCGCGCAGCTCCTGGAGAATGGCGTAACCGTCTTTTTTGGGGAGTTGAAGATCGAGAAAAATAATATCCAGCCCTGTCAAACCTTTCGACCGCAAGTAACTGATCGCATCCCCCTCGGCCTCGAAGATATTTTCCGGCAGCAAGCCAGCCAATCTCAAAAGGCGGGTGATCACCAGCCGGTTGTTCGGATCGTCTTCGACGACCAATACTCGCGCCTGCTGAGGAGATGGAGCAGCAATGTCAGTCATTTGCACCTCGACGTGGTCTTCGGGCCAGGGCACGCCGCACGGCCTGATTGATCTCATCGGCTGAAAACTGGCCTTTTTGCAGCAGAGCGGCCGCGCCAGTTTGCAGGGCTTGCCGTTCTTGGGGAGTCAAATCTTTTGCGGTGACAACGATCACCGGCAGAGAAGCTGTTTGCTCATCGCTGCGTAAGGCAGCCAATACATCAAAACCGGTCAAGCCGGGCATCATCAGGTCGAGGATCACCACACTGGGCTGCTGTTCCCGGATGGCTTCCAGCCCGGCCCGTCCATTTTGTGCTGTAATCACCTCGCAGGCTGCGCTGCCCAGTAAACGCTGGAAAATCTCCAGGGCATCGGCGTCATCGTCTACGGCGAGGATTCTGCCGCCGGGTGCGACAAACTGCTCGACAACGCGCTGCACATCTTGAGGAGAAACCGGCTTGACAAGGTAGTCGCTGGCGCCCAGGGAAAGCGCCAATTTTTGCTCTCGCAAAATGCTGCAAATTACGACTGGAATAGATTGCGTTACGGGGTCTGATTTGAGCGCTTTGAGCACTTCCCAGCCATCCTGGTGAGGCATCATCACATCCAGCACCACCACATCCGGGCGGGATTCGCGAACCTTTTCGACTGCCTGGCGGCTGTCACTCAATGCAAGAACATTATAGCCTTGTGTCAGTTGCAGCGCAACCATTTCGCAGCTTGCCGGGTCATCATCAATCACCAGGACACGCGCGTCTTCCAGTTTGCGCGGCGGTTCGATCGGGGCGCTCGTCTGAAAACGCGGCAGAGTGAAGTAGAAAGTCGAACCGACGCCGGGCTGGCTCTCAGCCCAGATACGCCCGCCGTGCATCTCGATGAACCGCTTGCTGATCGGCAGTCCCAGGCCTGTGCCGCCGGTGGTGCGCGCCAGGCTGCCATCCAATTGCACAAAATCGGCAAAGGCCTTGGGGATGTCATCGGGATTCATACCAATACCGGTATCGGTGACGCTTACCGTCACCCACCGCTCATCCGACCAGGCTTTCAGCGTGATCTTTCCGTGCTCAGTGAACTTGGCCGCATTCGACAGAAGGTTCAATAAAACCTGGCGAACACGGGTGTGATCGGCGCGCACCGGTGGGAGGTCACTGGGGGCTTCACGATGCAGCTCGATAGGTTTATCGTGCAGCAAACCGGCGGCGGTGGACATCACGCCGTTGATTAGCTCGGGGAGATGGACTTCCTCGATGTAAAGCTCCATCCGGCCAGCCTCGATCTTCGCCAGGTCGAGGAAATCATTGATCAACCCCAACAAATGGCGGCCGGCGTCGCCGATGCGATTGATGAGATCCTCCTGTCCGGCGCCGAGCTGGCCCTCGGTGCCCATGGTGAGCAGGTAGGCAAAATTGATGATGGAATTGAGCGGGGTGCGCAGCTCGTGCGACATATTGGCAAGAAACTGCGATTTGAGACGGTTGGCCTCTTCGGCTTCGGCGCGGGCAGCCTGGGCTTGCCCGTACAGCTCGGCGTTGCGTAGTGCAATCGCTGTCTGCCGCGCCGTTCCCACCAGCAGATCGAGGTCAGCCTGGGTGTAGGCATTGAGGGCATTGGATTGAACCGAAATCACTCCCAGAATATCCACCCCCATCATGAGCGGGGCAAACAGCATGGATGCCGAGACCGGGTTGGTATCTCCAAGCTGGCTGCGGCGTTCTACCTCAGCCGCCAGTTCGGCTTCGCTGCGCAGCACCCGCAACGGTTCCTTCGATCGGATAATATGGGCGTTCCAGGGATAATCTTCGAGCGGACCTTTGTCCGGCGGCTGATAGATGCCGTCATCACAACGCACTGGAAAATCCAAAGTGCCGCTATCAGCGTGGTAAATGGAGGCGTAAAATGAATTCACCGGCATTACTGTCCACAGTTGCTCACCCAATGTTCGTAGAATCTCGCCTTTGTCCAACTCGCCGAAGACGATGCGCCCTAATTCATTGATAGTGGCCAACTGATGCGCCCGCTGGCGAATTTCTTCGAACAGGCGCGCATTCTGGACGGCGATACTCACCTGGCTGGCAAAAGCTGTTGCGACGGGCAGGTGCGTGGCGTTGTATTCGCCTGCCTTCCGGCTGTCAATCGCCAAAAGGCCGATGGCTGCGCCCGAGGCGACCAATGGGATGCCCATCCACCCACGGATGTGGGCAGTCCCCGGGGCTTTGTCGCCCAGCCACAGAGGATCCTCGTGAACGTTGAACAGGATTTTGGGAATCCCGGTCTCGATGATTTCCCGGTCGAGAGGATAATCGGCGAGCGGCAGGCGAAACCCGATAATTTCTTCGGGCTGCTCGAAGCCGCGCACCGCTTCGACTTGCAGCACATCGTCTCGCAAGAGCAGCACCGAGGCGCTGTCATACGCCAGCACGGCCTGCAAAGATTGAAGGATACGGTCGAGGACTTCCTGCAAATCGAGGGTCGAATTAACGATTTGCCCTACCTCCCGCAGCCTGTCAGCGATGCGGCGGGCATCCGCCTCGGCGCGGAACAAATCCGCGTTATGGATTGCGACCGCAATTTGGTCAGCCAGGGTCAGGAACACATTTTCATCGCCCGGTAGGAAGGCGTCGTACCGTTCGCTTTCGAGATCGAGCACGCCCAGGAACTGATCGCCGACGATCAACGGCAGCGCCATTTCCGAGCAAACGCGCGGTAACCCCTCATAGTGATAATAACGCGCTTCCTTGCGAATATCGTTGACTACCACCGGTTTGGAGGTGGTTGCGGCAAGGCCAACGATTCCCAGGTCCAAAGACCACAACTGATCCGGGTCGAGGCTCACATCCGGCTCGACAGAGGACAGCCCGGCCAGGCGGAGTTTTCCCGAGGCAGGGTCAACCATCATGATGATAACGGCGTAGAAATCGAACGCCCCGCGGATCAGATCAGCGATGGTGGGCAGGAGGGTTTGCTGTTCGCGCAGGAAGGTGATGTATTGGCCAACATGATTGATCAAATCGAGCTGGTCTACCCGCTGGGCCAGCTCAGACGTACGGGCCTCGACGTTTTGCTCAAGCTCCTGGTAAAGACGGGCGTTCTCCAATGCCAGGGCTGCCTGCTCAGCGAGAATATTCAGGGTGCCGATTTCGGACTCGGTAAATTCGTGAGAGCAATCAACGAAGGCGATGTTCATCACGGCCAGGGTGCGCCCATTCCAAACAAAGGGAATCCCGGCAATGGCGCTCAACGGCCAATTGGCAACGTAACTCTGGTACAACGGGTGTGTAGACGGGTCGTTGACGATCATCGCCCGGCCGGTGCGCGCCACGATAGCCGTCAGCCCATCCCGCCGGGGAGCGACGTCGAAATTCTGTTTATAATGGTTGACGCTTTGGATGGTGATCGGGGTGAGCGAATCGGCAGCGCGGTCGTAGCTGAAGATGCGCACATCATCGGCGCCGATGAGGGTTTTGACGCCTTCGGCGACGATTGCCACCACATCCTGGGGTTCGCGGGCGCTCCCCAGCCGGGTGCTGATCTCCTGCAATGCAGTTAATTCGGCCACCCGGCGGCCGGCCACTTTTACTGGCGCAGTCAGTCGAGACGCCGCGACCCATGCGGCCAGGGTCGTCAGCGCAATCAGGCCGAAAACAATCCCCGCAGTGAAGCCATCCCCCCGGAAGAGGGACAATCCCGCTATGATCGCCAACGGCAAAAGGCCAACCAGCAGCAAGCTCCAAAACAACTGGCGGCGGTATGCAACAATGTGGATTGGTTTTTCAGGCATAGCCGGCCTCGCAAGCTGCAATTAAAAACACAGGCCGAAAGGGAGCCACAACTCACAGCTTTCGGCCTCGACTATGAACGCACAAACACATGCCAAAAACGCTACCCGAGGATCAAACGACGAAACTTCTCCTCGTAGCGGGGCTGCTCTGGCGTGCTGTCTGGCGTCCGGCGGTTTCGCATACGTTCTGCAAGCTGCTGCGGGTCACCGATTTGGCTTTTGTGTTCGTAAAGGGCCAGTATTTTCGTTTCCCAGAATTCAGTAACATCCAGGATAACGTTGGGCTGCTGTGTGCCGCAAACCCAAACTTCACGCACGATGTGCGGTTCGAGATGCTCGTCACGCCACAATTCGATGAAGTTGAGGTGGTCGCGCGCCGCAGGGAATACCGCATCGAGCGTGGCTTGCCCGGCGGCGCGGTGGTCGGGATGGTTGAGGCGGCTGTTATCGGGGAAAAGTGTGGTGGGGTCGCAGGTGACCAGGATATCTGGACGCTCCTGGCGGATCACCCGCGTCACGTCTCGGCGCAACTGCAAATCGGGAACGAGGTAGCCATCTTCGTATCCCAGAAATCGCACTGCTTTGACTCCCAATACGGAAGCCGCGGTGCGCTGTTCGATTTGCCGTATCCGGCATAACTCACCGGTATCCAGGGAAATGTCTTTTGTGCCCTTATCGCCGCAGGTGAGCAGGCAGTAACGCACTTCATGCCCAGCCTTGATCCAACGCAGGGTCGTCGCGCCGCAGAAAAATTCCGGGTCGTCTGGGTGAGCCAGAACGACCAGGATTCGTTGCGGCGTTGACCAGCCATCGGGCGTATCCGTCACTTTTTCTTTCCTTTGCGGGCGGGGCGGTCAGGTTTATTGGTGGAAGGCGCAGGCTTACCTTGCGGCCCAGGCTTACCATGTTGTCCAGGCTTTGTATGCGGCGCAGACTTTACAAAGGGTGCGGGTTTCGCAGAGGGCGCAGGCTTTTGTGCCTCAGTCTCGACGGACGGCTCAAAGGATATCTGGGACTCGGATGGCTCCAGATTGACGGGCGAGGGCGCGCCTGCTTTTTGAACCAAAGCATCCAATTCTTCTTTGGGTCGCAGATCATCCGCGGTGAATTCGTGCCTGGCTCCGGTGGGCAGCTCGACCAGGATCGAATTTTTGAGCGCCAGGACTTCTAATACCTTGGCTTCGCCGAGCGGGGTCATGACGACCTTGCCTTTTTTGGGAAGGTGCTTGCGAGCTTCGGCGTATTGTTCGTACTCATAAACCAGGCAGCAGCGTAAACGCCCGCACATCCCGGTTATTTCAGTGGGCGTCAGAGAGATGCCCTGGTCTTTCGCCATTTTGATAGAAATAGGGCTGAAATCGGTCAGGAAGGCAGTGCAGCAGCGACACTCCAGGCCGCAAGCGCCCATGCCGCCCAGGTATTTCGCCACATCCCGCGGCCCGACCTGGTGCAAATCCACCTGGGTATGAGGGTATTGGCGGCTCAGACCTTTGCGCAGCCCGCGCAAGTCGAGCTTATCGCCGGCCTCGGAGCAGTACATGAAAGTCAGACGCGTCCCATCCAGGCTGTATTCTGCGGAGACAATTTTCATGTCCGCCAGTTTCAGCTCTGAAACTTTCTCACGGCAACTGATGGTCGCGGCGGTTTCCTTATCCTGCCAGGTCTGGCGTTCGACAAGGTCGCGCTGGCTGGCGCGCCTCTGGATGAGTTTCCAGACCCCCTCCGGGGGTGGTGTCGGCTCGGCGACAAAATGGGTCACCTGCCCCAATTGAATGCCGCGGCTGGTTTCGACAACGACATAATCTCCCGTGTGAAGATCGGTCACATTGCCGGCTGCAAAATGGTAAATTTTCCCACCTTTTTGAAAACAGACGCCAACGATCGTAGGCTGTATGGGTTGCATGAGCAATTATCCAACCATCTCGATCGGGATTGGGCCAGCTTGTTGGATGGCAGCCACACTGATCTTGGCTGCGATGTCTTCTCCAATCGCACACAAGGCGCGAGCCACGGGCGACTCTGGATTGGACACAACCACTGGCGTACCCTGATCACCGCCAACCCGCACCGATGGGTCCATCGGGATCGGGCCGATAAAGGGCACACCAGCCTCGCGGGCGAGTTTTTCGCCGCCGCCAGAGCCGAAGATGTCCATCCGGGCGCCGTCTGGCAATTCGAGGTAGCTCATATTCTCGACTACCCCAAAGATCGGGATGTTCAACATGCGAAACATCTCCAGCCCGCGGCGGGCATCGTCTAGGGAGACTTGCTGCGGCAGGGTGACAATAACAGCCCCGCTGAGCGGGAGACTCTGCGCCAGGCTGAGGGCGGCGTCACCGGTGCCAGGCGGGAGATCAATGACGAGATAATCCAGCTCGCCCCAGACAACATCACTCAGGAATTGGCGAATTGCAGAGTGCAGCATCGGGCCGCGCCAAACGAGCGGCTGCCCAGGTTTAACCAGAAAGCCGATGGACATCAACTTGACACCATAAGCGATAGCGGGGGTCAGCTTCTCGCCGGTCTGAGGCGGCAGGCTGGAAACGCCCATCATGGTGGGCACATTTGGTCCGTAGATGTCGGCGTCGAGCAGCCCGACGCGGGCGCCGCTCTGCGCCAGCACAACCGCCAGGTTCACGGCAACCGTGCTCTTGCCCACGCCGCCCTTGCCTGAAGCAACGGCAATGGCATTGCGGATGGGTAATTGCATCAAACCGCGTGAACGGCCATCATTGGGCACATTGGCGTCCATCTTGACTTCGACGGTGGTCACACCGGGTATTGCCGCCACCGAGTTACGCGCTTCCCTTTCGATTTGGGTCTTCAACGGGCAGGCAGGCGTTGTCAAAACTATGGTAAATGCAACTTTACCGCCGTCAATCTTCAAATCCCGAATCATGTTCAACGAGACCAAATCTTTGTGTAATTCTGGCTCCTGTACCTTTCCAAGCGCGGCCAGAACAGCTTGTTCACTGGTAATCTGATTCACTTTGTTCTACCTTTCGAGTTTTTTCCAAATACCGGGCCACATCTTGCAGCGCCTGTTGAAACATTGCAACGAGATCGTGATCACTGCCACGAAAACGGCGCACTATCTGTAAAGCGCACTGCGTGCAACCATGCATCGCTTTATAAGAATCCGCCTGGCACGAAGCGCAGCTACCGAGGCGCACCATGAGCAACTCAAATGCCAGGCGGTCGAGCGCTGCCGGCTCCTGAGCCGCGACCTTATCCACAAGCTCCTGCCACACGGCACCGCGTAAACTGCGCAGGGCCGGGATCAAGCGGGGCGGGAATAACAGGTCGGTATCCTGATTATACATCCAACCTATCCCGCCGCGGCTTTCTTGGCGGCGCGGGCAGCTTCAGCTTCGGCGCGGGCGGCCTCTTCACGGGCGTAATTCGTCGGCCGGATGGAGGCGTAATATTCGACCGGCTTGGACAGCTTTGCCTTGTCGTACAGGTTGGTGTGAAGACGGTCGTAAACTGCGATCTCGTAATCGTGATCCATTTTGATCGCGTCGAAGGGGCAGTATTCGGCGCACAGCCCGCAGTTCATGCAGATGTCCACGTCAATATAGAATTCCGCCGGAGCCGGGATGGGCTTGCCGGTTTTGGGATCGGACGTGCGCACGATCCAAATGCACTGGGGAGGGCACACTTTGGCGCAAATCCCACACGATGTGCAGCGGTCAGCTTGATTCCCGTTTTCATCCGTTTCGTAGAGCAAAAAGGGGATGAAACGGAATTCTTCGGGCACCGGCAGCTTTTCTTCGGGGTATTGAATGGTAAAGACGCCACGCGTTTCGCTACTGCTGCGGTATGCAATGCCTTCTTTCGTGCGATAGCGCGATCCCCAACGCTTGATATCATCTAGATATGATTCGACCAGGTGCTTGAGGGCAACACCCAAACCTTTGACTACGCCAAATCCATACATAGCACGCTCCTACCGATCAGTCTCACCGAGAACGATGTCAATCGAGCCGAGCACCGCCACAACATCAGCGATCTTGTTCCCGATGGACATTGGCCCCAAACCAGTCAAGTTGATAAACGATGGGGCGCGGACGTGATACCGCCAGGGGTTCGGTTTCCCGTTGGAGACCACGTAAAACCCAAGCTCGCCCTTCGGCCCCTCGACGCGGCCGTAAGCTTCGCCAGCGGGGACGCGCACCTGGTACTGGGGCTTGCCTTCCTGGATGCGGCCTTCGGGGATGGTATCCACCACCTGCTGGAGGATGCGGCACGATTCGCGAATCTCATCCATACGGATCAGGTACCGGTCGTAGATGTCGCCGTGATAGCGGACTGCCACATCGAACTCAAAGCGGTCGTAGATACTGTAGGGATCGGCGCGGCGCACATCGTAGGGGACGCCGGACGCCCGCAGGACAGGACCCGCCATCGAGAGGGCGATCGCCTGCTCCGGAGTCAGCACACCCACCCCTTCGCAGCGATTGCGGACAATCTCACTCTGGGTGATGTAAACGTCCAAATCTTCCATCTTGCGCGGCAGGCGATCGTAAACCAAGACGCGCACTTTCTCCAGGATGCCCTCGGGCAAGTCACGCGCCACACCGCCAAAGCGGAAATAGTTGCACATCATGCGCGAGCCGGAAACGGCCTCGAAGATGTCGAGAACCAACTCACGTTCTTCGAGTGCGTACAACATCGGGGTGAAATACGCGCCGAGATCGTTCATCAGCGCGCCAATCGCCATGAGGTGGTTGGAGATACGAGTCAGCTCGGCCATCATGACCCGGATGTATTCGGCGCGTTCGGGTGGGCGGATGCCCATTAATTTCTCCACCGCCAGGGCGTAACCGAAGTTGTTGCTCATCGAGGAGAGGTAATCCAGCCGGTCGGTGAATGGCATGTTGCCGAGGTAGGTGTTGCGTTCACCAATCTTTTCGTGATTGCGGTGCAGGTACCCCATGACTGGTTTGAGATCCACGATGGTCTCGCCATCCAGCCGGGCAGCCATGCGGAAAACGCCGTGTGTGGAGGGGTGCTGCGGGCCAAGGTTGACGATGATGGCGTCGGTTTTCAGCGATCCATCCGGTTGAACTGCCTGCCCGACTGAGCCATACAGGGCAGCTTCGCCATCGAGCGTCCAGTTTTCGGGGTTGAAACCAGCGGGATAATCCACGTTGTTGCCGAAGAGATTCTTATCTTCGATGCGGTAAGCACGCCCTTCGGGCCAGCGGTTCTTGAAGGGTTTGCCTTCTTCTTCAAAGAAAGCCTCGCGCCAATCTTTGCGCAAAGGATGGCCTTCGAAGCCTTCCCACATCAGGATGCGGCGCAGGTCTGGATGGCCCTCGAAGCGGATGCCGAGCAAATCCCAGGCTTCGCGCTCCTGCAAGTCTGCGCCGGGATAGAGGGGTACCAACGAGGGCACAACCGGGTTATCGCGCGGCGTCTGCGCTTTGAAGACGAGCGCCGAGCCGCCGGTGCTTTTATAAGCGTGATAAACCACTTCCATCTTGCCTTCCGGCAGATAATCCACGCCGGTGACGGAAGATAGATAATCGTAGCCCATCTCGTCCCGAATGAATGTGGCAACTTCGATCAAACTCTCGGGTTTGACGAGATAACCCGAGAAACCTTTTCGCTCATCGCGGACGACAGCTTCGGGGAAACGAGTCTCGAGGGTCGAGGTCAAAGTAGGTGTTTGTTCCATGCTGGCTGCTCCGTTCTAAGCCTGTTCTGGCGCGGCGGCTGGTTCCGCTGGGGCTTGTTCAGCCTGGGTTTGTTTGGCCAGCTTTTCCTGCGTGTATGCGGTGATTGCAGAAGCCTGGCGAGGGTCAAAAATATCCGGGCCAAGAATAGGAACCGGGATCGCCGGGATAGGCTCTTTGCGATACCAGCGCGAGGTGCTGATCGATTCTTTGTCTATTTTTTCCATCAGCCGAATGAAACCGTGCAGCAAAGCCTGGGGCGTGGGAGGGCAGCCAGGGATATACACATCCACCGGGATGTACCGGTCAATACCGGCGACAACGTTGTAGCCTTCCTTGAAAGGGCCCCCGCCCGAGGCGCACGCGCCCATGGCGATGACGTACTTTGGCTCAGGCATCTGGTTGTAGAGCCGGACAATCTGCGGCGCCATTTTCTTCGTAACCGTGCCCGAGACGATCATCAAATCTACTTGACGGGGGCTGGGGCGCATGATCTCCATGCCAAAGCGGGCAAAATCGAAGCGGCTGGCAGCGGTGCAGATCATCTCGATAGCGCAGCAAGCCAGCCCAAACATCATCGGCCAGATGGACGAACGCCGACCCCAGTTGTAGATTTTATCGAGTGTAGTGATCCTGACCTGGGCCTGCATCTCAGGGGGAATATCGTAACCGGGAGAATTGATCTCTTCACTCATAAGCACGTACCTCCACAAACCGGACTGGGTGGAAACCTGCTCGATCAAACGAAGCATACAGCAGGGTACCGCCAAGCTCCCATTATACCGAATTTGGAAGGACTGTCAACCTGAATTATGCAAACCAATATTTGCATAATTGACATATAGGAGTATACTCGGCGTGATGAAAACCACACGCCAGCGCCTGCTCGATTATATACAGATCAAAAAGGTAGCCACACCAGCAGATATCAGCCGGGCGCTGAAGATGAGCGCCGCCAACGCTCGCCACCACCTGGCGATTCTGATCTCCGAGGGGGCAGTGGAGCTTGTTGGGCAGCGCCCCGCTCGGACACGAGGCCGCCCAAGCTTGCTCTACGGCGTCACCCGGCAGGTGTTACAGCACAATCTCGACGGGCTGTCGAACGCTCTCCTGCAAGACGCGCTGACCGGGACACCACCTGAAAAGCAAACTGACTTGCTCAGACGACTCGCCGCTCATATCTCCGGCGAACATGAGTCAGTCCAGGGGAACCTCACCCAACGCCTGACTCACGGCGTCAATCACCTCAATACGATGAATTACCTGGCGCGTTGGGAAGCGCGCGCCAATGCGCCGCGTATTGTCTTCAACCATTGCCCGTATGCCGCCATTCTGCCGGAACATCCCGAACTTTGCCAGTTGGATGCTTTCTTATTGGAGCGCCTCACTGGTTTATCGGCAACACAGACCGCACGTCTCGAACGAACGCCACAGGGATTGACCCAGTGCGCATTTCTGCTCAAAGGGTAAAGGCAGCGCAACAAGTAGAATCGTGATATGATTATTCAAGCAATCCATCGTATCCACCCTCATCATTCGAGACTCACACTCACATGCTCGCTACCCAAAACGGCCAAGAACGCCTGGGCAAAGAGCTACACGCTCTAACCGAAGTCGCTAAAACCATTACCTCGCCGCTCGAGCTGCCAGAGCTACTTGATGCTGTGATGAAAAAGATCATCGGCGTGGTTGAACAAGCCGATGTCGGCGTCGCGATGTTGTGGGATCAACCGGCAGGCCTTTTCCGCCCGGCGGCCACATTCGGCTTCGATATGGATGTGCTGAAAGACATGGGGCTGCGCGCCGGGGAATCGATCACCGGGAAAGTTTACGATGAAGGGCGGGCAACCTTGCTCCCCACACCTGTCGAAGTCGCCGCGGCGATGGCAGACATGCGCCCCTACAACCGTGATATTTTCAATCGCTCGATACATGCCGATGTGTCTCCAAACAGTGTCCTGGCCGCACCTATTGTTGTGGGGGAGCAAAAATATGGGGTGCTGGTGCTCGAATCGCTGAACGACACGATCCCCTTCACCCAGGCAAATCTTCCCTTCGTTCAAACGCTGGCTGACCTGATTGCGCTGGCAATTGACCGCGACCGCCTGGAAACCCAGGCCGATGCTGTACGAGAAAGCCGCCGTACAGAGCACTTGCGCGCTGAGATTATGGCAACCCTGTCACACGAGCTGCGCATGCCACTTTCAGCGATCAAGGGATATTCCTCAGCGCTCCTATTGGATGAAGTCGAGTGGCCCATCGAAAAGCAGAAAGAGTTCCTCACTCTCATCGAAGACGAGTGCGACAACATGCAAGTCATGTTGAAGGATATTCTCGATTCTTCTCTAATCGAGGTCGAGCAGCTCGCTCTCGAAAAGCAGCCCCTGCGGCTGCCACAGTTCGCCAACGAAGTCGCCACGGACGCCCAGCGGCGCACAGACAACCACCGAATCATTGTAGATTTTCCCCCGGATTTTCCCCTCGTGGAAGTGGATCCCCGCTGGATCAAACAAGTCTTCCGCAATATCATCGAAAACGCAATCCGCTACTCGCCCGAAGGGGGGCTGATCGTCATCCGGGGTGAGATTCGCACCATAGATGTGGTCATCAGCATTGCAGACCAGGGGATTGGTATCTCTCCCGAGGATTTGATCCCCATTTTCGAGAAGTATTTCCGCGTCCGCTCGGCAACCGGTTACCACATCGCTGGAACCGGGTTGGGGCTGCCGGTTGCCCGGGCGATTGTCGAAGCCCACGGGGGACGCATTTGGGTCGAAAGCAAAACCGGCGAGGGGACCACGCTGTATTTCTCCCTGCCAAAATCCAAAACATCACTCGAGGATGTATGAGCAAAGGCCGAATCCTGGTCGTTGACGATGAACCCAAGCTGGTTCGCCTGGTACACGAAATTCTATCGGCGACCGGCTACGAGGTCCTGGTAGCGTGCAGCGGCAACCACGCGGTCGAGATGGCAGCGGTGGAACAGCCCGATTTGATCGTTCTCGACATCATCCTTTCGGGCGCGATTGACGGCTACGGTGTAGCCCGGCGGGTGCGCGAATTCTCGGATGTACCCATCATTATGCTCACCGCCAAAGTACGTGAATCGGATAAGCTGCAAGGCTTCGAGGTTGGCGCCGACGACTATATTACCAAGCCGTTCAGCGCCAAGGAGCTATTGGCGCGTATCCGGGCGGTGATCAAACGCTCTAAGGGCGAGCCGGCCACGCCCGCCGAAGCTGAAATTGTCTGTGGGGATATGAAGATTGATCTTGCGCGCCGCCATGTGACTTTGCACGGGCGAGAAGTCCACCTCACGCCCACCGAATACAGCTTGCTGCATGAGCTGGCAACCCACGCTAACCAGGTGATGCTGCACGAGCAGCTCTTGACTGCTGTTTGGGGATCGGAGTATCGCAATGACCTGGATTACTTGCGCGCTTATATCCGGTATCTGCGCCAAAAACTCGAGGCCGACCCCTCCCACCCGAAGATTCTCCTGCGTTGTCCGGGTGTAGGCTATATGCTGGTCAGCCCAGAAATTGGCCAGGCAATTGGGGATGAGCGGCTGCCAGTGTCGTAAAGGCCTATCGTTTGAAACCAATTCGAGGCTGGGGATAATAAATTCAGTATATCGCAGTCTGCTCCCACCGGATGATGCGGTTGCGCGCAACCGACATCCGGCGGATCCGGTGGGGGCTTCCGTTCACATGGAGCAGGAATCTGTGATTTACTGAAATTGGACGAGGAGGCTGTGAGCATTAACTTTCGCCTCTGGACAAACCCCCTGCCTCATGGCAAAATGTGACCCTGTTATCCAAACCCCAGGAGCTTCCAAATGAGTGATATGACCACAAGTAAAAAGCAAGACCGGGCGCCATCCGGCGGCGGGAAAAAATTACTTTTGCAGGAGCGCCGCCGCAAAAGGCAGCGCCGCCAGCGCCTGATGCTCTTTTCAATAATTGGGATCTTCGTAGTGGTGGTAGCCTTTTTCATTGCGCTGCCATCCATTATTTCAGCCTTGACGCCGGTTGGTAATATCGTAACCATCTCACCAGTTGCTAGAGCGCAAACCCAAGACAATGCCGCCGGTGATCCCAACGCCCCGGTTCAGATTGTCGAATATTCCGACTTCCAATGTCCTTTTTGTGCTAAATTCACAACCAGTGGAATCGAGGAGCAAATCATCGAGGCCTACGTGAACACAGGCAAAGTTTATTTCGTGTACCGCACTTTTGGGCAGTGGATCGGCTCCGAGTCGGTCGCGGCTGGCGAAGCTGCATATTGCGCCGGAGAGCAAAATAAATTCTGGGAATACCATGATTATCTCATGTACAACCACACCGGTGAAAATGTTGGCGACTTTACCGAGAAACGCCTGATCGCCTTCGCCGAAAATCTCAGCCTTGATATGGGACAATTCCGGCTATGTCTTCGAGAGGATAAATTCCTTGACCGGATCGCGCAGGACCAGGTTGATGGCAAAGCTTTGGGGATCAGCGCCACCCCCGCGTTTGTGATCAATGGTAAAGTGATAACCGGGGCATTGCCTTTCGATCAATTCGCGCAGGAAATCGAAGCCGCACTTGCAGCCGCAACTCCGTAAGAGATAGGCTCATCTCAATCATCATCAAACCTCACAGGTTTTAGAAACCTGTGAGGTTTTTTTATTTTGGTTGATAAGTAAACCGTGAGTATTCGCCTACACCCCTGGACAAACCCGCTGCCTCATGGCAAAATATGATAAATATCATAGTAATTATGGAGTATCAGAATGAGCGAAATTACCTCAATCAATAAGCAAAGCCGCGCGACATCCGGCGCGGGGAAGAAGCAAATCCTACAGGAACGTCGTCGTAAGAAAGAGCGCCGCCAGCAGTTGATTACCTTTGCAATTATCGGCATCTTTGTGGTGGTTGTAGCTGGGTTTGTCGCGGTACCTTCCATCATTGCCGCTGCGACACCCGTTGGTGCGGTTATTGCTATAAACCCCTCTGAGCGACCTCAAACCGATGGCATGTCCATGGGTGATCCGAATGCACCAGTGAGAGTTGATGTATACGAAGATTTCCAATGCCCGGCGTGCAAAAGTTTCACCGAGGACGTGGAAACACGTCTCATCGAAGCCTATATCAAAACCGGGAAAATCTATTACGTCTTTCACCACTTTCCGTTCCTGGACGATCGCGTCTTAACTAAAGAATCGGACCAGGCGGCTAATGCCAGCTTATGCGCCAACGAGCAAGGCCGATTCTGGGATTATCATGACATCCTGTTTGCCAATTGGGATGGAGAAAACGAAGGCGGGTTTGCAGATAAGCGGCTGATAGCTTTTGCTGACAATTTGGGGTTGGACATGGACGCGTTCAACGCGTGCTTTGCAGAAAATCGCTACAAAAGCCAGATTACCGCTGATTTGGATTTAGGACGGCAGATCGGGGTTACCGGCACGCCGGGTGTATTCGTCAATGGTAATGCGGTCGCACCCGGGTACATCCCCTCCTATGAGCAAATGCAGCAAGCGATCGAAGCAGCGCTGCCATAAGGATTATAGAATTCACGACGAGACCTCACAGGTTTTACAAGCCCGTGAGGTCTTATTTTGCCAAAGTGGGGGAATCTTTGCCCGCCAGGGTATTCTCGAACAACTCCAAAACAAAGCATAATGACGACAGCCGGTTGAGGTAGCGCAGTATCTCCCGGTTCTCGAGCACGCCGTCGAGGGCCAGACGCGTCACCCGCCGTTCGGCGCGGCGGACAACCGTGCGCGCCAGATCGAGCACTGCGCCCGACGGGGTGTCGCCGGGGATGATGAATTCACGCGGGATGGCGACCACTTCCGAGATGGCGTCCGCCTGCTCTTCGAGCCAGCTCACCCGCGCGGGGTCAATCTGCCGGAAACGGGCGGCATTTTCGGGGGTCGCCGCGACTTCCGCCATCATAAGATACAGATCCCGCTGGGCAGCCAGCAGAATCTCCGCCGTGCGCGGCGACCGGCTGGTAGCGCGCGCCACCCCCAGGGCAGCGCCCGCTTCGTCCACCGCACCCACCGCTTCTAGGCGGTCATCCGATTTCGGGTAACGGCCCTCACCGAGCAAACCGGTGTAGCCATCGTCTCCGTTGCGTGTATAAAATCGAGTCATGCCATAATTATAATCGCCTCGCAACAATGCTTGACGATTTCCGTATCATCACTTAGGATATATTCTGATTGATGGAGGACATCCGATGCGCATCGGAATGATTGCTGACGCCTACAAGCCCCATGTCAGCGGGATAACGAATTACATCGCATTGAACAAAAAACACCTGGAAAGCCTGGGGCATGAGGTGTTCGTATTCACGTTCGGCGATATCAACTTCAAAGACGATGAGCCAAATATCATTCGCTCGCCCGGCCTGCCGCTCGTGGATACCGGCTATTATCTGAATTTCAACTATTCTCGCCCGGCGCGCAAGCTGCTTTACAGCATGGATCTGGTTCACGTCCACCACCCATTCCAGGGCGGAAGGCTGGCGCTCTCATACTGCCGGCCGCGCGGCATCCCCATTATTTTCACCAACCATACCCGATACGATCTGTACGCGCAAGTCTACCTTCCGGTGCTTGGCGATCTGGTTGGCGAGACGATGCTGCAAGCCTACCTGCCGCCTTTCTGCCGGGCGTGCGATCTGGTCATAGCGCCCTCGCAAGGGATGAAGGAAGTTTTGGTGAAGTTGGGAATTGATGCGCCCATCGAAGTCGTCCCCAACGGCGTTGACTTATCTTCTTTTTACTGCCCGGCGCAGCCGGTGAGCCGGAACGATCTCGGCTTTACGCCGGAGGATGTGATCCTGACCTACGTTGGCCGCCTGGGTCCCGAGAAAAACCTGCCCTTCCTGCTGCGTGCATTCGCCGGACTGGCCGAAGCCTTCAGCCGTGTCAGCCTGTTGATCATCGGCGGCGGGCCTGAACGCGAAAACCTGGAGGATCAAGTCAACCGGCTGGGGATCGCCAGCCGGGTGCGATTCACCGGGATGGTGCCTTACGAACAGTTGCCCTGCTACCTGGCTATGGCCAACGCCTTCGTGACCGCCTCCGTCACCGAGGTTCACCCGCTCTCCGTCATCGAAGCGATGGCCTCCGGGCTGCCGGTATTGGGCATCATTTCTCCCGGAGTCAGCGATACGGTACAGGATAGCCTGACCGGCTACCTGTCATCCAATGACCTGGCTGCCTTCACTGCCAGGATGGTGCGATTGGTAACAGAACCAGATAATTGCCGGGTAATGGGAGAAAATGCCCGCCGCGCCTCTCACGATTACGATATCTCGCGCACCAGCCAGATCATGCTCGGCCATTACGAGCGCATCCTGGTGGCCTCGGCAGATCATAAATACCGGCTGCGGGCGCGGCTGACCCGGCTCGTGGACAAGTGGCGCTCGTGACCAACCACCGTCAGTCGTTGGGACGCTGGGGCGAGAGCCTGGCCGCCGATTATCTCACCCGGCGCGGCTACCGCCTGCTCGACCGCAACGCCCGCACCGCTCACGGCGAGCTGGATCTCGTCATCCAGCAGCCTTCGCCATCCGTTGTGATTTTCGTCGAAGTCAAAGCCCGCAGCAGCCGCACTTTCGGCCGGCCCGAAGAATCAATCACACCCCGCAAACAGGCGCATCTCCTGGCTGCCGCCCAGGCCTACCTGCAAAGCCACCCCGAGTTGGACGGCGACTGGCGGATTGACGTCATCGCCATCGAGCGGCGCGCCGGGCAGCCGCCGGAAATCATCCATTTCGAAAATGCTGTCTCCTGAAATCCCCCTCATCGTGATCGTTGGCCCCACGGCGGTCGGCAAGACCGAGATCGCCATCCAACTGGCCGCGCGGCTGAACGGCGAGATCGTCTCGGCGGATTCACGCCTGTTCTACCGAGGGATGGACATCGGCACAGCCAAGCCCACGCCTGCCGAGCGCGCCCGCGTCCCCCACCACCTGATTGATGTGGCCGAGCCGGACGATGTGTGGAGCCTGGCGCGCTTCCAAAAGGAGGCCAACCGGCTGATAGGCGATATTCACGCGAGGGGATGGCTGCCATTTCTCGTCGGCGGGACGGGGCAATATGTGCGGGCGGTGATCGAGGCATGGGATATTCCCCCGACGCAGCCTGACTCCCGGCTGCGAGAGGCCCTCGAAAAGTGGGGGGACCGGGTTGGCCCGCTGGGGCTCCACGCCCGGCTGGCCGTTCTCGACCCGCAGGCCGCCGCTATCATCGAACCGCAGAACGTCCGCCGCACCGTGCGCGCCCTCGAGGTGATTCTGAGCACCGGGCGGCGGTTCTCGACCCAGCGGGCGAAAGGGTTATCACCTTACCAGACGTTGATGCTCGGCCTCGATCGTCCCCGCCCAGAGCTGTACGCCCGGATTGACGCCCGCATCGAGGCCATGTTTGCGGCAGGCTTTGTCGGCGAAGTGCGCCGCCTGCTAGACCTGGGATTCTCTCCGGAGCTGCCGACCCTGTCAGCCATCGGCTACCAGCAGGTCGCCGCGCACCTGCGAGGTGATATCACCCTCGAGGAGGCCGTTGTTCAGATGAAACGGTTGACGCGTCAATTCGTCCGCCGCCAGGCCAACTGGTTCAAGCCCGATAACCCCGAGATCCATTGGTTTACGGTTGGCCCGCAGACCACCAACGCTATGGCGGCTGCGATTAACGAGTGGCTGTCTGCCCATCAGAATTAATCACAATCTTCAGGAGGCTAAAATGACATCAACAATTATCTTGACCATCGCCATTGTGGTGATTTCGCTGCTGTGCACTGCCGTTATCACAGTAGCCGCAGTTGCCATTCCCTTTATCATCATGCGCAACAATAGCAAGAAAGCCGAGGCGCTGATGGCGACGGGGACGCAAGGCGAAGCATTGATCGTGCAAATGGAAGACACGGGAATGCTCATCAACAATAACCCGCGTGTCGCGCTGCTGCTCGAAGTGCAAATCCCCGGCTATGCGGCGTATCAGGTCAAGAAAACGGTGACTGTGCCGCTGATTCGCCTGTCGCAAGTACAACCCGGCTCGGTGGTGCGGGTTATGGCAGATCCCACCCAGCCGACCAACCCTGACAAAATAGGCTTGCTGCTCCAATAGAAAACTTCCCGCCGCATTTTGCCGGCGGGGAGGTTTTCTATTTAACGCACCTTCAACCTTCGACTTTCAACTTTCCGCCGGCATCCCCACCTCAATTTGCCCATCCACTACCCGCACCGGGAAGGCGGGAATATCCTCGACAGCGGGCAGCGCCATCACCTTGCCAGTGCGGATATCGAAATGAGCGCCGTGGCGCGGGCAGACCACTTCCCACCCTTCGAGGGGCGCATCGTCGAGGATGTTGCCATCATGTGAGCACACGTCGCCGATGGCGAAATATTGTCCCCCGATGTTGAAAACGATGAGCGGCTGCTGGTCAATCTGCACGAAAAGGCGCTCGCCAGCAGGCAGCTCCTCGACGGCAGCAACTGCCACGTACTCGATTTGTTCCTGCCCCAATTGAGCGTAATTGTACATATTGTCACCGATTCGAAAACCTCACAGATTTTCAAAACCTGTGAGGTTTTTTACTGTTTATTCGACTAACTCGTCGCTGGCTTCGCCCAAGCCGTATGCCCCGGCTTTGAGCACTTTCAACGAGAGCAGGGCGCACTTCAAGCGCACCGGCCCCAATTCGATGCCGAGCATTTCGAGAATATCTTCGCGGGACAGGGCTTTAACCTCGTCCAAAGTTTTGCCGAGGATGGTTTCCATCAGCAAATCGGCCGAGGCCTGCGAGATGGCGCAGCCGTGCCCGTCGAAAGCGGCCTCACTCACGCGGCCGTCTGCGTCGAGGCGCAGGTCTATACGAATATGGTCGCCGCACAATGGGTTGTCGTCTTCGAACGAGATGTCGTTCGGGTTGAGAGCGCCACGATACAGCGGGTTTTTATAGCGATCTATGATGATTTCGCGGTATAAGTCGTCCATAAGTAGATGATTTTGCTGGCTTGTGAACCATAACGCGTAAAACGTAATCCGTAAAGAGCACCTCACGTTTTACGTTTTACGTTTTACGTTTTCCGTTTTCCCTCATTCACATCCCGAACACTTCTTTGACTTTATACAGCCCCTCTACCAATTTATCCACCTCTTCCGAGGTATTGTAGAGGTAAAAGCTGGCGCGGGTGGTGGCGGGAATGCCGTATTTCTCGTGCAGCGGTTGGGCGCAGTGATGCCCGGCGCGCACGGCGATGCCCGCCTGATCGAGGATTTGCGACACATCGTGCGGATGGACGCCGGGGAACGTGAATGCAGCCACTCCGCCTTTGTGTTCCGCCGAGGGGCCGAAGACTTTCACGCCAGGCACTTCTTCGAGTCGTTCGAGAGCATAGGCAATGATTTCCTGCTCATGAGCGGCAATCGCGTCCATTCCCACGGAGGTGAGATAATCAATGGCCGCGCCCAACCCGATGGCTTCGGCAATCGCCGGGGTGCCGGCCTCGAACTTGTGCGGCAGATCGTTGGCCGCGAACGAGCGCAGATGCACCCGTTTGATCATATCGCCGCCGCCGAGGAAGGGAGGCATGGCCTCCAACAGGCTTTTGCGCCCATAGAGCACGCCGATCCCCGTCGGGCCGCACATCTTGTGAGCCGAGAAGGCCAGAAAATCAACATCGAGTGACTGCACGTTCACGGGAAAGTGCGGCACCGATTGCGCGCCATCCAGGAGCGTCACCGCCCCGGCCTCGTGCGCCAGGCGGATGATTTCTGCCGCCGGGGTGATCGTGCCAAGCACGTTCGACATGTGGGTGAACGAGACCAGCTTCGGCTGGTGATCGAGCAGGCGGCGGTACTCATCGAGGTCCAGCATCCCATCCGGCGCCACGGGGATGAATTCCAGCCGCAGGTTTTTCTCCGCTGCCAGGATGTGCCACGGCACCAGGTTGGAGTGATGCTCCATCTCGGTCAGGATGCCCACACCGCCCGCCGTTAAATTAGCCCGTCCCCAGGCATAGGCCACCAGATTGATCGCTTCGGTGGTGTTACGGGTGAAAATGATCTGCCGGGCGGCCGGTGCGCCAATGAATTGGGCTACTTTTTCGCGCGCCAATTCATAGGCCGCAGTGGACTCTTCGGCCAGGACGTGAATGCCGCGATGAATGTTGGCGTTCGACTGACGGTAGAATTCATCCATAGCCCGAATCACCGCCTCCGGTTTCTGGCTGGTAGCAGTCGAATCCAGGTATATCAATGGTATCCCAGGGCGCACTTCACGCCTGAGAATGGGAAAATCGGACCGGATGCGAGTCACATCGAGCGACCGGACATCAACGGAAGATTGGGTCATCGAAAACCTCGTTATTCTTCCTGCTTGCTTTTGACCACCTTACGCTTGCCAGCCTCAACCGGGCGCGGGCGTTTCCTGGCCGGTGGATGGCGGATACTCAACGAATTCTTCGGGCACCACAAAACGTGATCGGGCACCATCCATCCGTCGGTCAGATAGACGTTTTCACGAAACTGCACAGCCAGCATTTTCGCGTCCACCTGCACCACAACGCCCTCCAGCCAGTCGTGGACGCGCTCGCCACGCTGGTTGTGGTCGCATAAAACTTCGACGCGGTCTCCCACGTCGAATGGCTCCTTGACATCAGGAGCGCTGGTAAAGTGTACTTGTGTCAATCGGGCCTCCTAGACTGAGATTCGGCGTGTTACGCCATTTTGTCGCGGATTGCCTGCTGGAAGCGGGCGCGCACACCCTCGAACGGGATGCGCTGCATGATCGGGTCGAAGAACCCCTCCACGATCAAGCTAACTGCTTCAGCGTGCGGAATACCCCGGCTCGCCAGGTAAAACAGCGGCTCGGGGTCTATTTTACCCACAGTCGCCCCATGTGTACAGCGCACATCGTCGGCGCAAATCTCGAGGCCGGGGATCGAATCGGCCCTGGCCTGGTTGCTGAGCACCAGATTACGGTTGGCCTGGTAGCCGTCGGTTTTATCGGCTCCCGGCGCAACATAAATCATCCCCTGCCAGACTGAGCGGCTCTTGCCTGTCAAAGCGCCCTTGAACAGTAAATCGCTGGTGGTGTGCGGGGCCAGATGGTTCTGCTGCGTATCGTGATCGAGGTGCTGCATCCCATCGGTAAAGTAGAACCCCGACATGCGCCCGGTGGAGCCTTCGCCAAGTAAATCGAGGTCAGAGAAATTCTTCGTCAAACGGCTGCCGATAGCGCCGAAAATCCAATTCAGCGTGCCGTCTCTGCCAACCCGCGCCCGCTCGTGGCTGAAATTCCACACGTGCTCGCCCCACGATTGCAGCTCAACGAACGTCAGGTGGGCGTTCGCTCCCACCTGGATTTCGACGATCCCGCTGTGGAGCGTTTGCCCTTCCGTCTCGGTAGGCGAGGCTGCCTCGTGAACGAAGGTCAGGGAGGCGTCATCATCTACCCAAACCAAAACATGGGAGAAGTGCGCCAACCCGCTGCCCGGCCCCCACAGAACGCTGTGCAGCGGCTGTTCCACCTGCACGCCGCGCGGAACGTAAACGAGGACGCCATTCTGGGCGAAAGCCGCGGCGAGCGCGGCAAACTTGCCGGCGTCGGGGCGGATTACCTGGCCGATGAGGGTCGCCAGGATACCGGGGTGATCCCGCTCCGCGGTGGCGAGATCGGTGAAGATGACCCCTTTGGCGGCCAGCTCGGCGTTGATCTCTTTGCTTACTTTGCCAGGAGAAAGGATCACCTGCCCGCCATGGGCGGCCCCTGTCAAGGGCTTGAGCAGCGTTTTGGGAACCGGCGGGAAAGTCATCCCGGCGGGCGGCAGGCGAAAGGAGCCAACCGCCAGGTCTTTCAAATCCGTTCGCCGCCAGGCCTCATCGGTAGTGACGGGCAAGGGCGTGCGCTGGAAGGCGTCCCACGCTCGGGCGCGATATTCTCGCAGGAAATCAGGCCCCTCGGCGGTTCCAGATAACGCCGGGATCATCTCACGGGTGAAGGTAAAATCACGCGGGGCGGCGGTTTCGATCTTTCGGGTACGGGTAACAACAGTGCGGGTTGCCATGCTAACCAATTGATCCTTCCATCTGCAACTGGATAAGGCGATTCAACTCGATGGCGTATTCCATCGGCAGTTCCTTGACCATCGGCTCGATGAAGCCAGAGACGACCATGGTAGTGGCCTGCTCTTCGGAGAGGCCACGGCTCATCAGGTAGAAGAGCTGTTCCTCGCCCACCTTCGAGACAGTCGCCTCGTGCCCGATGGTAACGTCTTCCTCGTCAATCTCGATGTACGGGTATGTGTCCGAGCGGGATTGCGGGTCGAGCAGCAGCGCATCGCAGACCGTGCTGGATTTGGTACCCACCGCGCCTTTGTGGACTTTGAGCAGGCCGCGATAGGAGGTGCGTCCGCCGCCTTTACTGATGGATTTTGAAGTGATCTTGCTGCTGGTGTGCGGGGCGACGTGGATGACTTTACCGCCCGCATCCTGATGCTGTCCGGGGCCGGCAAAAGCCATCGAGAGAATCTCGCCGTTCGCGCCGGGACCGAGCAGGTAGATGCTGGGGTACTTCATAGTCAAGCACGAGCCTAGATTCGAGTCCACCCATTCCATCGTGCCGCCCTCGTAAACCAGGGCGCGCTGCGTGACCAGGTTGTACACGTTGGTAGACCAGTTCTGGATGGTGGTGTAACGCACACGGGCGTTCTTCTTGACCATGATCTCGATCACACCGGAGTGGAAGGAGTCGGTGGTGTAAGTAGGCGCCGTGCAGCCCTCAATGTAGTGAATCTGCGCTCCCTCATCGGCGATGATCAGCGTGCGCTCGAACTGCCCGATGTTGGCGACGTTCAGGCGGAAATAAGCCTGCAATGGCAGCTCGATCTTCACGCCGGGTGGAACGTAGATAAACGAGCCGCCCGACCAAACGGCACTATTCAAGGCCGCGAATTTGTTATCTTCGATAGGGATGACAGTGCTGAAGTATTGTTTGAACAGGTCGGGGTAGTTACGCAGACCGTCCTCGATGCTGACAAAGATCACACCTTGCTTGGAAAGATTTTCGTGAATCTGGTGGTACACCATCTCCGAGTCGTACTGTGCGCCCGCGCCGGCCAGGAATTTGCGCTCAGCCTCGGGAATGCCCAGCTTGTCGAAGGTTTTTTTGATCGTATCAGGCACATCGTCCCACGAGCGGGCTTCTTGATCCGCTGGCTTGACGTAGTAATAAATGTCGTCAAGATGCAGCTTGGTCAGGTCGCCGCCCCAGGTGGGCATTGGCCGCTTCTGGTAGTGATCCAGCGCTTTGAGGCGGAAATCCAACATCCATTGCGGCTCACCCTTCATGGTCGAAATCTGCTTGACCACATCGGCATCCAACCCCTTGCGAGACCTGAAAACAAAGGTGTCGGGGTCGCTAAAGCCAAATTGATATTCACCTATTCCCTCGAGTATTTTTGCGTCGCTCATACCGATCTCCAAAGAAACCAGCAAATGTGCAGACTTGCTCTTTTGCTAATTTGCTGATTTGCCTATTGACTGATTTGCTCTCTTGCTACGCCGGCTCACCGTTCTTCTCTTTCAACCATTCGTACCCCTGCTCTTCCAGACGCAGCGCCAGGTCTGCGCCGCCGGACATCGCAATTTGACCGTCCATAAAAATATGGACAAAATCGGGTTTGATGTAATTCAAGATGCGCTGGTAGTGTGTGATCACCAGCACGCCGAGGTCGGGGCCGCGCAGGGCATTGATACCCTCTGAAACGACACGCAGCGCATCAATATCCAGGCCCGAGTCCGTTTCATCGAGAATTGCAATCTGCGGGGTCAGCACGGCCATTTGCAGCACTTCGGCGCGCTTCTTCTCGCCGCCGGAAAAGCCATCGTTCAGATAGCGCCCGGCAAAAGACGAATCCATCTTGAGCATGGCCATCTTGCCTTTGAGCAGCTTGCGAAACTCGGGGATCGTAATGCCTTTCTCGGCAGAATTTTCCGCTTTGCGATGCGCGTTGATCGCCGTGCGCAGGAAATTAGCCACCGAGACGCCGGGGATCGCCACTGGATACTGAAAAGCCAAGAATAGACCCAACCGAGAACGCTGATCCGGCTCGAGGGCGAGGATATTTTGCCCTTTGAACCAGGCTTCACCCTGGGTCACTGTGTAACCCGGATGGCCCATCAAACTATACGCCAGCGTAGATTTTCCGGTGCCGTTCGGCCCCATTAGGGCATGAACCTCACCTTGCTTCACAGTCAGGTTGACACCTTTCAGAATTTCCTTATCACCGATGTTGACATGCAAGTCACGGATAACCAGCTCAGACATGGAATGTAACTCCTAATCGTTATTTGTAATCGTGATTATTGGTCATTGGCATTATAGCATGAGGGACCTTTTCTGTCAATATTTAGGATATTTATCAGAAATATTGACAGAACGCCACGATGTTGGTATACTAATCTCACAGGTACTCCCGCCTTTGACGGAAAAGCCACCCATTTATTGGCTATTCACTCGACAGAAAAAATGCTATGACCAATACACGCGATCAAGTCCTCAAAACCCTGCTCGCCCGTCCTAACATCACCATCAACGAGCTGGCTGATGAGGTGGGCATCAATCCAATTTCCGTACGCCACCACATTGACCGGTTGCAGGCTGATGGACTGGTCAGCTCGGAGGAAGAGCGGCACGGCGTGGGCCGTCCCCGCCGGATGTATTTCCTGACCGAGGCCGGCGTCGAAAAATTCCCAACCCGCTATATCCGGTTGACCGTGCGGCTGCTCGAACAATTGAAAGAGACCATGCCCCCGGCGGTCGTCAGCAAGCTGTTTGCCCAGATGGCCGAAGACCTGGCGAAGGATTATGCCGCTGGCGTCGGAAAAGAATCACTCACGATGGAAGAACGCCTCGACCTGATGAAGAATTTGCTCAACCAGGAAGGCTTCAACATCGAGTGGGAAAAACAGGGCGAACAGTATCAGATCCGAGAAACGAGCTGCCCCTACTTTTACATCAGCCAGAATCACCCCGAAGTTTGCTCGGTGGACCAAACCCTGATCTCCGCACTGCTCGCAGTGCCCGCTGAAAAAGTCAAATGCGTGCTCAATGGGGATCATTTCTGCACCTATATGGTTCCAACTATGGTTCCGACCAGCCAGGAGGCGTCAGTATGACCGAAAAAATCCACGTAGAAGTCGTTTGGGATATTGAAACCAGCCACCCAGCCCTCGTCGAGCCGCTGAAGACGGCGTTAAGCGAAGTGGTTGACCCCGAGCTGGGCTTGAACATCATCCAGCTTGGTTTGATCCGAAACGTTCAAATGCTCGCAGACCACGCTCACGTCACGATGATCCTGACCACCCCATTTTGCCCCTACGGCCCGGCAATGCTCGATGTCACCCGCCAGAAGGCCGAGACCGCCCTCAAAGGCCCGGTGACCCTCGAAATGGGTATGGAAATGTGGGATTTCTCGATGATGGAAGAAGGCGCGGGAGCCGATTGGGGATTGTACTAGAACCTATCTGAAAATTCAATAACTGAACCGTCATTGCGAGGAGCGCAGTTTGCGACGAAGCAATCCCGGCTTCGGTAAAGTTGAGATTGCTTCGCAAAAAAACGCTTGCAAGGACAAAGGATGAATTTTCGGATAGATACAAACCGAATTATGCTTGTAGTCGGCGCTTTAGCGCCATAATCCGCGCTGAAGCGCTCACTACAAACTAACCTTTATTGGTAAAATGGGCGCATGTCCACGAACATGCGCCCTTTTAGTTATCGTCTTCTCGGCCGTACCGGCCTGCGGGTCGCCCCGCTCGCCCTCGGCACCTGGAATTTCGCCGACCCCACCCCCGCCGAGGAATGCATCCAACTCGTCCACCGCGCCCTCGACGCAGGCATCAATCTGATTGACACCTCCGACCTGTACGCCCACGGCGAGAGCGAGCGAATCGTCGGGCAGGCGCTGACCAGGGGGAAACGCCTGAACGTCATCCTCGCCACGAAATGCCACTTCCCAACCTCCCCCGATCCCAACGACCGCGGCAACTCCCGCCGGCACATCCTGCGGGCCGTCGAGGCGTCGCTTCAACGCCTTGGCACCGACTGGATTGACCTCTATCAACTCCACCGCCCCGATTTCGACACCCCGCAAGACGAAACCCTGCGCGCCCTCGACGACCTCGTCCACCAGGGCAAAGTCCGCTATATCGGCAGTTCCACCTTCCCGGCATGGATGGTGATGGAGGCGCTCGCCATTTCCGAGCGGTATGGCCTGGCGCGCTTCGTCTCCGAGCAGCCGCCGTATAACCTGCTCGACCGGCGCATCGAAAACGAGCTGGTCCCGCTGGCTATACGTTACCACCTGGCGCTGCTGCCCTGGTCGCCGCTGGGGGGCGGCGTGCTGGCTGGCCGTTATCAGGAAACAGAAAAGCCGCCCGAGGGGTCACGCGTCGCCCGGTATGGGGTACAATCCTACGTGGGCGGGCGCGTCAGCGAGCGGGGAATAGACGTGGCCCAAAAGGTCACGGCGATAGCCCGTGAGCGCCAGCTCACCCCGACGCAACTGGCTCTATTGTGGGTCAAAGACCAACCGGGCGTCACTGCCCCGATCATCGGTCCGCGCACCCCTGCCCATCTCGACGATCTGCTCCCGGTGATGGAAATGACCCTCGACTCCGAGACCGCCGCGGCGCTCGATGCACTGGTTCCCCCTGGCAGCGCCGTCGCCGATTTCCACAACACCAGCAATTGGATGAAAATGAAAGTGAGCTGACATGGAAGAACTGCAAAAAGCTGCCGAGCTGCTGCGCGCCGGGCGCTCAAACGAGGCGCGCGGTATTCTGGCATCCTATCTGAAACAGAACCCGGCTTCCGATAATGGCTGGTATCTGCTCAGCCTGGCGCTGACCGACCCGCAGCAGCAGCGCGACTGTTTGCAGCGCGTTCTGAAAATCAACCCGGCGCACT
>DYIZ01000046.1 GCA_020723385.1 Candidatus Aquidulcis sp. | reverse complement strand
GGTTGATTTCTCTACAGGCGAGAACTTGCTGGCCCCCAATCTCAACTGGCACAATGTTCCCATCCGCGCCTACTTCCAAAAAGCGTTAAACCTGCCAGTGGTGGTAGATAACAACGTGCGCGCCATGGCAATCGGCGAGACCTATTTCGGCGCAGGCCGCGGGGTAAACTCTCTGGCATTTGTCTACGGCCGCACAGGTGTTGGCGCGGGCCTGGTTTTCGATGGAAAAGTTTTTCGCGGCAGCAGCACTGGCGCTGGTGAAATCGGCCACACGGTTATGTTGATGCGCGGCGGCGAACCTTGTCATTGCGGCAATAGTGGCTGCCTGGAAACCCTGGTTTCTGAGCCAGCCATCCTTCGACAGGCAGAAACTTTATCCCATTTGAAACCAGGGGGCATTCTTGCACAGACGATCAATTCTCGACAGGATGTCCCATTGATCGAGCGCGTTTTCATAGCCGCCCGGCAAGGCGACCTGGATGTCCAACACATGCTGAGTGAGCGCGCCTATTACCTTGGCTTGGCGTTAGCCTACGTAGTCAACCTCTTCAATCCCGAATTGATTTTACTCGGCGGCATTTATTCTCAAGGTCAGGATTTGTTTCTCGAACAAACCAACGAGACCGTTCGCCAGATGTCTTTTGGCGGGCTGGGTAAAAAAGTCCGCCTGCAAGCGACCACTTTTGGGTGGAAAGCCGGCATGATTGGCGCGGCCGCACTGGCATTGATGCAATTTTTCTACCAACCCGAGCAGGAAGGTCAAGTGTGAAAAACCTTCGCATTGCCTTTATTCCTCTTGTACGCACAACATTTGACGTGGCTTTGGCCAATGAAATGATTCGCATGGCGCGAGAGGCATTAATCTCGGCTGGATTTGAATTAAATGGCCCATCAGCAGCCGTATCCGATCTGCCATCCGCCCAAGCTGCCGCCGCAGACCTGGTCTCCACAGATGTTGACATGCTTCTCATTTTCCAGGCGACGTTCGCAGACAGCACGATGGTCACCGCATTGACCGAGAATGTGAATGTCCCCGTTTTCCTGTGGGCGGTCCCCGAGCCATGGACAGGCGAACGTCTGCGCTTGAATTCGCTGTGTGGCATCAACCTGGCTGGTCACGCGCTCACACTTCGCAAGCGCAAATATGACTATGCTTATGGTTTGCCACAAGACCCGGCTGTTTTGCGAAAAATCAATTCTTTGGCAGCCGCTGGCTCGCTTTGGCGCCGGCTGAAATCAGCACGCCTGGGCGTGGTGGGTGAGCATCCGGTTGGAATGGACTCCTGCCATTTAGACGAACCCCAATTACAAAATATCTTTGGCGTACAAGTCATCCAGATCGAATTGGCAGAAATCTTTGCCCGCGCCCGCAGGATACCGGTGGAAGTGATCAACCGGACTCGCACTCAATTGGATGCCCGCCTGGATAATTTAGCCGCCCTCGATCAAGCGCCGTTAAACGGGACCCTGGGGGTTTATAACGCCCTGAAAGAAATCGCTCTCGAGAAAAACCTGGATGGGTTAGCTGTCCGCTGCTGGCCGGAGTTCTTTACCGAAATGGGCTGCGCGGCCTGCGGAGCCATGTCCATGCTCAGTGACGGATTTGGGCAATCCACGCCCTTGCCTTGTAGCTGCGAAGCGGATATCAACGGCACACTGACCCAATTAATCATCCAGTGGATATCCGACAGCCCTGCTTTCGGCACCGACATGGTAGGGGTAGACGAGGCCCAAAACAGGATTGCACTCTGGCATTGTGGGCTGGCCCCCCTTTCCATGGCAGATCCGAATTCGCAGCCGCATGGTGGCATTCATTCTAACCGGCGTGTCCCCCTCGTGATGGATTTTCCACTCAAGCCGGGTAACGTTACGATTGCCCGCATCAGCCAATCCACAGGGAGTTTGCGCCTGATTCTTGGCAAAGGTGAAATCCTGGCTGAACCCAAACCTTTCAGCGGGACCGCGGGAACCCTGAGGCTGGATTGTTCAGCCCACGAATTCCTCGATCTCTTGATGCGTGAGGGGCTTGAACATCACATTTCACTCGTTTATGGCAATTATTGCGATCCCTTGCAAGCATTTGCCGATTTAATTGGATTGCCCATTTTAACCATTGGGGAACAGGAGGTGACTCCCTAAAAATCCATAGTATCGCAATATCAACCATCAATCTAAAACTATTGTCCGACGTAAGTGAAGCCCTTGCTTGTGAGCAAGGAAACACCGCCCAAAGGTCACATCTGTGACTATATTTTCACAAACCCCGGTACCTTCCGGCTAATCCGAACAAGGAGAAGAATGAAGATGAAACTGAATAAGCTGTTTATCCCATTGCTGTTGGTTGCAGTGCTTCTATCTGCATGTGGAACCACGCCAACACCGGCGCCGACTGCAACGAAAGCTCCGGTTCCCACAGCGGTGCCAACCGCGGTCCCCACTGAAGTCCCGACCGCAGTGCCCACTGATGTTCCTACCGCCATCCCAACAGACGAACCGACCGCCGTACCTACCGCTGAGCCAGTCGAATTGCGCTTTACCTATTATGCTGATGGCGTCGAAGCTGACATAATCAGACCCTTGATTGACAAGTTCATGGCGGAAAATCCAAATATCACCGTTATCCTGGATGTCGTGCCTTACAAAACCATTGATGAACAACTGCCTGTTCAGGTAGAAAGCGGCCAGGGGCCGGACCTTGCTCGGATCACGAACTTCGGCGCTTACCGAGGCAAACTGTTAGATCTACGCCCCCTCCTGGCTGATTCAGCTTCCTATGAAGCCAACTTCCCCGCCCCCATTCTGGAAGCACTGGGCTATGGCGGCTACCCGGATACTCTCACGGTGACCGGGCCATACGTTAACAAAACCTTATTCGACCAGGCGGGTGTGGCATTACCGGGCGAGGGAACCACCTGGCAAGAATGGACCGAGTTGACCAAGCAGGTTGCCGAGGCCACTGGCGTGCAATACGCCATCGCCATTGATCGCACCGGGCATCGTTTTGCTGGCCCAGCCATGAGCATGGGCGCGACTTTGATAGATGCTGAAGGCAACTTCACGGTGGATACACCCGGCTTCCGCGCTTTCGCCGAAATCGTAAAAAGCTGGCACGACGAAGAGATCACTCCCAAAGAGGTTTGGTTGGGCGCTGAACCGGTCAACAGTTGCATTGCCGCTTTCAAATCGGCTCAGTTGGTGATGTGCATGTCCGGCTCCTGGCAGATCAACGGTATTGCAAAGGATGTTGGAGATGCCTTCGACTGGGTCGTCGTTCCCAATCCTACGGGAGACGGTGGCTCAACCGGGATCGCCGGTGGTTCTGCTGTGGTTGCTTTCGCTGGCACCCAGCACCCCGCGGAAGTCGCCAAACTGGTTGAATTCCTGATCCAGGAAGAAAACTATCGCGAGTTCTCGGCTGGCACGCTGTCTCTGCCTGCGCATACAGCGGTCGCGACCAACGGCGTCGAATTCAAAACCGATAATCCTTTAGTGCTGGCTGCCCTATCAGCTTACACGGCAGAAGTTCCGAAGCTGACGGATCAGGCCGTATCCTTGAACGTTCATCCCTACGCCTTTGCGTATTATCGCAACAGCGCCAACCGCATTGCCCAATATCTGAGCGGCGAATTGACCCTCGACGAGATGCTGGTCAATCTTCAGGATGATATTGACAAGGCTATTGCCGAAGCACAGAAGTAACTTCTCATCTACTATGGCGGGGTGCAGTTCCGTAATCACTGCACCCCGCCAGATTGGAGAGGCGACATGCTTGCGCAACCTGGGATAAAACGTGCCAGAAATGCTGTCAGCGGGGTATTCACTTCGATCTATGACCTTATTATTTCTCTTCTCGACTTGATTTTTGGCACGACACAACGCATTATCGGGGTACGCGGCATGCCCTATGTTTTTGTTCTGCCGAACCTGCTGATATTTGGCATATTCATCCTTTTCCCCATGCTGCTCAACTTTGTTTATGCATTTACGGGGGGCTCGTCATTTTCGCCATTCGATCGTCCCTGGGCCGGTACGGTAAATTTCGACCGTTTATTGGCCTGCGAGAATTACCTCGAGCCTCGCACCTGCGGCGAAGATTTGTTCTGGCGGGCGGTGTATAACACAATCGGTTATGTGGTTTTTCAAGTCGCTTTGATGGTGCTGCTGTCACTCATCACAGCTCTGATCCTGAATCGGAATATCAAAGCTCGCGGCTTCTTCCGAAGTGTTTTTTTCTACCCGGTGCTGCTCTCCCCAATCGTGGTCGCCCTCATCTGGAAGTGGATCTTACAGGAAAATGGCCTGCTGAACGGCATCCTGACCGGCCTGGGGTATGACAAAATCCCCTTTTTGGTCAACGCCCAATGGGCCAGGTTGTTGGTCATCCTGATCAGCGTGTGGGCATTTATGGGGTTTTATACACTCATCCTGCTGGCCGGTTTGCAATCCATCCCAGCGGATTTGTATGAAGCGGCAGCGATAGATGGGGCTAATCCCTGGCAATCTTTTTCGAAAATTACCATGCCGCTGCTCATGCCGACGATGGTAGTGGTTCTGGTTCTATCCTTGATACGGGCCGTTCAGGTTTTCGACATCGTCTTTGCCTTCACCGGAGGCGGCCCCGGAACTGCAACGCTCTATATTGTGCAATACATCTACAGTTATGGCTTTTCCAGCCCGAACAAGCAGTTCGGCCTGGCCGCGGCGGCATCCTTGCTGATGGCGGGCGCGCTGGTCATCCTGACATTGGTTCAATTGATTGCCCGGCGGGAGGAAAATTGAGATGAACACGATAGTGGACGGTCTGCGGCGGACCAAAGGCCGCAAAAAGCTCGATTTCACCGATGTGCTCTCTTATGGATACCTCGCTCTGGGCGTTATTTTTATGTTTGGCCCAATCGTATGGCTGGTCCTTTCTTCCTTCAAGACCTCCGGCGAAATCGTCAAATTCCCGCCGCGCTTGTTACCTTATCGCCAGGAGACAGTGGTGGTGGATGGGTATGAAGACCCATTGCCGTTATACATAATCAAAATGGATGACGGCGCCACCCAGACTCTGGCACAGGTGCGGCGCATCGGCCTGGAAGCCCAGATGATTGACCCCGCCAACCCTGGCGAGATTATCAAGGTCAATATCAACAAACGCCAGCCGGTTGAGCGGGTGTATTTTGGCCTGGATAACTACATCGAAGGCGTAGAGAGTTTCAATTTCGGTCTCTATTTATGGAACAGCGTGATTGTGACCGTTTTCGCGACGTTGCTGACCCTGCTGGTCAACAGCATGGCGGCGTTCGCTCTGAGCAAGTATAAATTTCGCGGACGCCAAACCATTTTCATCATCATGATCAGTACATTGATGGTGCCGCTCTCGGTGGTGTTGGTCCCCGTATTTTTAGTGATTACGAATGTCGGTTGGAACAACAACCTCCTGGGCATCATCGTCCCGGCGGCAGCCACCCCCACCGGCGTGTTCCTGCTGCGCCAGTATATGCTCACCATCCCCGATGAGCTGATTGATGCGGCCCGCATTGACGGCGCCAGCGAGTGGCGCATCTATTCGCAGGTCATCCTGCCCCTGGCAAAACCGGCCCTGGCGGTGCTGACCATTTTCTCGATCATGTGGCGCTGGAATGATTTTCTCTGGCCCCTGGTCGTTTTGAGCCGCAGCGAGTATTTCACCCTCCAGGTTGGGCTGGCTTCCTTCCAGGGTGAGCTAAACGTCCAGTGGAATCTCATTCTGGCGATGACGGTATTGACGCTGCTCCCCATCACGCTGGTTTTTGGCTTCCTCCAGCGCTATATCACGACCGGCATCGCTACCACCGGCATGAAGTAATCCTGGATCAACAGCGGAGCTGATAAATGATTCTCCATCACGAAGGCATCATCCTTCAAAAAGGTTATGAATCCCTCGAAGCAATTTCACTCAAAGTGCAAACGCCCACTTGTGCAACGTTTCGCACCCTGGCCGGCGATTTCGAAATCACCTGCTTTGCGCCTGGCATTCTGCGGATGAAGCTGGTCGCAGAACATAGCCAGCCCGATTACGGTATTCTGGATAAGACATCTGAGCAGCTCGAATTGGAAGTTTCCGCGATTCAGCATGGCTACCGGGTTCAATCCGGCAACATGGCGCTCGAAATCCTGAGCAGCCCCATGCGCATTCGCTTTTACCAGGGCAAGAAACTGCTGCTGCAATCCGTCACCGATCGCACCATCGAGGGCCAATTGCGCTTCTCCCCATTTGCCAGGCGGAATGATTCCTGGCTTGTGGCGCTGGCATTAGGAAATGGCGAGCCTATCTACGGGTTAGGCGAGAAGTGGGCCGCCCTCAACCGGCGCGGGCAGCTCATCCACAACTGGAACGAGGATGCCACCACGCTCAACTCCGAGCTTTCTTACAAGAATACCCCCTTCGCCTGGAGTCCCGAGGGCTGGGGGCTGTTTACCCATACCCCCTCGAAAGTGACGCATGGGGTCGGGTATCCCCAATGGTCGCATCGCAGTTACATTTTACAGGTCTTCGACGCTGAACTCGACCTGTTCTTCATCGCCGCCGACAGCCCCGCCAAGATGATCGAGCGCTACACCCACCTGACCGGACGCGCTGCTCTGCCGCCGCGCTGGAGTTATGGCATTTGGATGTCGCGCGCCTACTATCGCACCGGCGAGATTGCGCTGGATGTCGCCCAGAAATTACGGGAACACAAGATCCCCTGCGATGTGCTGCTCCTGGATGGCCGCGCCTGGCACACCATGGAAGATCGTTTCGATTTCCGATGGGATCCAGCGCGTTATCCTGACCCGGCCGGGTTCGTTCAGAAGCTGCGCGCCCTGGGCATCCGGCTGAACCTGTGGGAATATTCCTATCTCTCGACCCGCAATCCGTTGTTCAATGAATTGGCCGAAAAGGGGTATTTCCTCAAAAACCCGGACGGCGCCCCCTATATCCACCGCTGGTTCCCCTGGCCGTATGACAAAAGCTGGCCGCACCTGATGCCCAGCGGGATCATTGATCTCACCAATCCCGATGCGTACGCCTGGTACCGCGATCAGCACAAGCAGTTGTTCGACATCGGCGTCAGCGTGATGAAAACCGATTACGGCGAGGCGGTTCCCGAGGAGGTCGTGGCTTTCAACGGCGACCGCGGCAAACGCCTGCACAATGTCTACACGCATTTATACAACCGCTGCGTCTACGAAGCCACCGAGATGTACAGCCAGGATGAACCAATGGTTTGGGGGCGGGCAGCCTGGGCCGGCGGGCAGCGTTACCCCGTGCAATGGGGTGGCGATCCGCAATCCGACTGGGAAGGGCTGGCTGCCTCCATTCGCGGCGGGCAGGCCTGGGGGATGAGCGGCGGGCCGTTCTACGCTCACGATATTGGCGGGTTCGCCATCGGCAACCCGGAGCCTGAGCTGTATATCCGCTGGGCGCAGGCTGGCGTGATGGCGTCGCACACCCGCTTCCACGGCCTGGGCGAACGCGAACCCTGGGTCTATGGCGAGCAGGCGGAGGAGATCATCCGCAAATGGCTGGACTGGCGCTACCAGTTGATCCCCTACTTGCAAGGCTGTGCGCTGGAAGCCAGCCAGACCGGGATGCCGGTGATGCGCTCGATGGTCCTGGCCTTCCCTGAGGATCGTATTGCCTGGCAATTCGACCAGCAATATATGCTAGGCGGATCGCTGCTAGTAGTCCCCGTGGTTGTGCCGGGCGGGAAAGTACGCTTCTACCTGCCCGCCGGGAAGTGGTTCGACATCTGGAATCAGACCTGGCTGGAGGGGCCGCAGCACTTCGAGTGGGATGTCCCGCTCGACCGCATACCCGTTTTCGGGAGAGAAGGGGCCCTCCTCCCCTTGGGGCCAGCCGTCCAGCATACCGGTGAACTCAAGCCCGGGCTGGACCTGGAACAAGTTTGGGCGTTTGGCAAGCCCCGGCAGGGAATGCAATTGCCGGGTCTCGATTTGAGCATATCATCCGATGGGAACATCGCCAACCTCCCGTCCGATGTCAAAATCCAACATAAATGATTGACTGGAGAACCGTATGAAATTCTTTCTCGATAGCGCGCATGTTCAAGAAATCGAATATGCTTTGAAAATGTGGAACCTGGATGGCGTCACCACCAACCCGCGCCATGTGCAGGCGTCGGGCAAGCCGTTTCTAACCGTGATTCGTGAGATCGGCGCTCTCTTTGCCGGCACCGACAAGCCGATATCCGTCGAGGTGAATCCCCACTTCACCGATTATGAAAAAATGGTCGCCGAAGGTGAAATCCTGGCGGCGATCAGCCCGAACTTCGTGATCAAGCTACCCGCCACCGAAGCCGGTTTCAAGGCGGTGGCGGTCTTGAAAGAAAAAGGCATCCGCTCGAATTTGACCCTGGTTTTCTCTGCCGCGCAGGCGCTGCAAGCCATGAGGATGGGAGCGTACTTTATCTCGCCATTCATCGGCTGGAAGGAAGCCAACGGCGAAGAAGTCCAGAGTTTTGTCGAAGAAATCCTCGACATTCGTGACAATTATGGTTTCGACAGCGAAATCATCGTGGCCGCGGTGCGCAATGGCCGCCAGATCGTGGACGCGGCGGTCGCCGGAGCGGATATCGTGACTGCCGGGCTGGCTGTGTACAAGGAGGCCTTCGACCACCCGTACACCGGCGTGGGCTTGCAGAAATTCCAGGAGTTTTGGGATCAGACACCGTATAAATAATCCAAGATAGCCGCGAGGGTACACTGCACCCAGGTGAAGAGGCATCCGAAGGGGGCGATTCAATAGTCGAGACATGGAGAAGTGCTGCCATCGTGAAACGATCAAGATTCAATCATACATTGAAGGAGAGATCAGTATGAAAAAAGGCATTTTATTGCATGAAGCCAGCGATGATGTGGGCGTCGCCGCCATGAACATCAAAGCGGGCGAAGAAGTCGAAGCCGTAACCCTCGAAGGCAATCCGGTCACCCCGATCAAAGTCGTCGAGGATATTCCCCTGGGTCACAAAGTTGCCATGCGCGCCCTGGAGAACGGCAAACATATCCAGGAATATGGACGCGCCATCGGCTATGCCATCCAGGCCATCCGCCTGGGGGCGCACGTGCACGTGCACAATATCAAAAGCCTGCGATGGGCAGCCAGCAGTTCAAAAATATTCGAGAAGTAGGAGTCATTATGGCTACTTATAAAGATTTTCCCCTGATGGGTTACCGCCGCGAAAATGGGCGCGTCGGTATTCGCAACCACGTTCTGATCATGTCGGTGGACGACATTTCCAACGCTGCGGTGGAAGGCGTCGCCCGCCTGATACGCGGCACCATGGCCCTCACCCACCCTTACGGTCGTCTGCAATTCGGCGACGATCTCAACTTGACCTTCGATACCCTCATTGGTACCGGCAGAAACCCCAACGTGGCAGCCGTTATCGTGATCGGCATCGAGCCGAATTGGACCGATTACATTGTCAAAGGCATCGCCGAGACCGGCAAGCCCGTGGCTGGTTTCAGCATCGAACGCTACGGCGACCTGAAGACCATCGAGATGGCCTCCCGCAAGGCCAAGGAGTTCGTCCAGTATGCGACCGAGCTGCCACGCGTCCCGGTGCAATGGGAAGAGATCTGGGTTTCGACCAAATGCGGCGAATCCGATACGACCAGCGGGCTGGCCTCCAACCCCACGGTTGGGCGCGTCTTCGAGCGGCTGGAGAAGAATGGCAATACCCTCATCTTCGGCGAAACCACCGAAGTGACCGGCGCGGAAGACAAAATCATCGAGCAGTGCGCCACCCCGGAAATTGCCGCCCAATTCAAGGCCGCTTTCGACAACTACCAGGAACTGGTCGAATCCCAGGGCGTCAGCCTGCTGGGCACCCAGCCCACAGAAGGCAACATCCGCGGAGGCCTTTCGACCATTGACGAGAAGGCGCTCGGCAACGTGGAAAAAATGGGGCGCTGCACCATCGTTGGCTTCCTAAAACCGGCTGAAGCGCCCAAAGGCCCCGGCCTGCACTTCATGGATTCGTCCAGCGCGGCTGCCGAGATGGTCACGCTCTGCTGCGCGGCGGGTGCTGTGCTGCACCTGTTCACTACCGGGCAGGGCAACATCATCGGCAACCCGATCGAGCCGGTCATCAAACTTTCGGCCAACCCGCTGACAGTCGAAACCATGTCGGAGCATATTGATGTGGACATCTCCGGCCTGCTGCGCTTCGAATACAACCTGGATGGCGCCGCCGACCGCACGCTGGAAATGATGGCGCACACCATCAATGGCCGCCTGACCAACGCTGAAACCCTGCGTCACGATGAGTTTGTGATCACCAAGCTCTACCGCAGCGCATAGCGCCTTTTTCCCAAGAAGAAAACTAAAAGAAGAGGCAAGTGGGGTGTTTATGCGGGCTTCGTCCGCACAAACACCCCACCCCTTCTTTTTGATCAGGATATTCATGTTGACCTCATTCAAAAAATTATTTCAGCCACTCCAGCGCGAACTACAACAGAGCTGGACCGGCCTGCACCTGGTTCTGGGCGTGGCGATTGCCAGCCGTTTCATTCACGGGCTGATCCCGAACGCCACGCTCAGTAAATCCATCAGCGAAATCCTGGTGGCAGTCCTTTTAGGTTTATATCTACGCAATTCGATAGGGCTGGGCGAACGCGTCAAAGACGGGGTGAAGTTTTCCATCCAGCGCATTCTGCGCTTCGGGATCATCCTGTTGGGCTTGCGCCTGAGCCTCCAGGATGTGGCCGCCACCGGGGTGACTGCCCTGGCGCTGGTCACAATCTGCATCACGGTCGCCCTTGTATTGGCCTATTTTGCCGGCCGCATCTTCCACGTACCACCCCGCCTGGCGGCGTTGATCGGCGTGGGCACCGCCATCTGCGGGAACAGCGCTATCGTCGCCACTGCCCCGGTGCTGGAGGCGGACGAAGAAGAGATGAGTTTCGCCGTGGCAACGATTACGTTCTTCGGCCTGATTGCGGTGCTGGTTTACCCGATGATCGGTCACCTGATTGGCCTCTCCGACCGATCTTTTGGCCTGTGGGCGGGCACCGCAGTCAATGATACTTCCCAGGTGGTGGCTGTCGGCGCAATTTTTGGCGAGGCGGCCCTCGATGTGGCGACAGTCGTCAAATTGACCCGCAACACACTCATGGCCCCGCTCATCGTGTTGTTCGGATTGATCTACTCCCGAGGGTTGAACAATAAAATGAGCGCCAAAGCCGTTCAGGCCTCGCGCCTCGACTGGGGCAAGCTCGTCCCTGGGTTTGTGATCGGCTTCCTGGTGATGTCGCTCATCCGCACGCTGGGAGTCGCCCTCGGCGTTTTGCCGCAGAGCGTCTCCAGCCCCGGCGATTTGCACCTGGCCGCAGGCGCGCTGAAAGCCCTCGATGAAATCTCCAAATTCGCCATCTTGATGGCTTTGGCCGGCGTGGGCCTGAATACCGACCTTTCGGCCCTGTGGAAACTTGGCATAAAGCCGTTGATCATCGGCACCTGCGTGGCGGTTGTCCTGGCGATTGTCAGCTTGAGCCTTATTTTGCTCACCCCGCTCGGAGCTTGACAGTGGAAATTCATGTTCCTTATGGGCGCTCGTTCCTGACAGCTCGCCTCCCCGGCCATCTCGACGTGGACATCATCGAAGCGCCAGCAACCCGCCCGGCTGACGATCCGCTCGGAGTCGTCCACGCCGCGCTCGATCACCTGCTCGGGGAGGTGCGCTGGGCCGATTTCGCTGGCGCTCGCTCGGCGGCAATTGCCATCAACGACAAGACACGCCCGGTACCCCACCATCAGCTTTTACCACCCTTGATGGAACATCTCTCGGCCCTGGGGATCCCCGACTCTGCGATTACCTTCTACATCGCCGCTGGCACCCATCCCCCGATGGCCCCCGGCGAGTTCCCATCCATCCTGCCCGCCGATATCCTGGCACGCTACACGGTCATCTCGCACGATGCTGAAAATACCAACTTGCTGCTAGACCTGGGTGCGACCTCGCGCGGCACACCGGTCTGTTCGAACAGAGGTTACATTCAGTCTGATTTCAAGATCGTGATCGGCAACCGGACCTGGATGGACGCCGACCTGCGTATCGTGATCGGCAATATCGAGCCCCACCAATTCGCGGGCTTCTCCGGCGGCGTCAAAACGGCAGCTATCGGGCTTTCGGGGTTGAGAACCATCAACCACAACCACGCCCTGATGACACACCCCGACTCGCAGTTGGGCGAATACGAAAACAACCCGGCCCGCCAGGATATCGAGGAAATCGGGCAGAAAATTGGCGTTCACCTGGCGCTCAATGCCATCTTGAACCAGGATAAACAAATTGTCCATGCCCTGGCCGGCGACCCGCGCCAGGTAGTGCGCGCCGGGCTGGAACTCTCACGGCAGGCCTGCCAGGTAGCCGTCCGGCAGCCATACGGGCTGACGATTTCCTCCCCCGGCGGGCATCCCAAAGACATCAACGTGTACCAGGCTCAAAAAGGATTGGCGCACGCCGCGCGGGTCACACGCCCTGGCGGCACGGTCATCCTCGCCGCCGCCTGTCCCGAAGGCTCCGGCAGCTCGCACTACGAAGAATGGATGAGCGGCAAGCTATCCTACGCTGAAATCCTGGAATGTTTCAACGCCGAAGGTTTCCGCATCGGCCCGCACAAAGCCTACCAAATCGCCCGTGATGCATCCCGGTTGCGCCTGCTGTTCTGCTCCGAGATGGAGGCGGCTCTCGCCAGCGCCCTGCTGCTCAACCCGGTGCGCGACCTGCAAACCGCTATAGACCTGGCGCTGGCTGATTTGCAGCCCGGCGAGCGCGTCGGCATCCTGCCCCACGCTTCATCCACAATCCCATATATTCTGAAATGACTATTCCTATGCTGCCGAAAAGCCCTGAATTCCAGACCAAAATCACCATCCTGCGTGAGCTGCTCGATAAACATGCTGTGGACGGGGTGCTCCTGCGCCGGGTGAGCAGCTTCGCCTGGGCCACTTGCGGCGCGGCTTCCTACGTTAATACTGCCACAACCGAAGGTGCGGCATCCCTCCTGATCACCCGCCAGCGCCTCTATTTAGCCGCCAACACCATCGAAGCGCCGCGCCTGGAACAGGAAGAAAAACTGGCTGACCAGGGCTGGGAGTTTCACGTTTCCCCCTGGGATACCCCCCTCGTGGCGCTGCAAAGCCTGGTCTCCGGTCTGTCGTTGGTTTCCGATGTGCCTTTCCCCAACTCGAAAGAGATCAGCGCCGACATGGCGCGCCTGCGCGCCCGCCTGACCCCCCAAGAGGGCGAGCGCTTCCGAGAGCTGGGCCGCCGGTGCGCCGCAGCCATGTCCTCCACGGCGCAGGCGATTCGTCCCGGTATGAGCGAGTACCAGCTTGCTTCGCTGCTTGGCAGCGAAGCCCAACAGCGCGGCATCCAGCCCATCGTCAACCTGATCGCCACCGACGAGCGCGTCTACCGCTTCCGTCATCCCCTACCGACCGAGAAAAAGCTGGACAAATACGCCATGCTGGTACTGAGCGGACGGCGTCAGGGATTGGTGTGTTCGATAACCCGATTGGTGCATTTCGGCCCGCTGCCAGATGATCTGCGCCGCCGGATTTCCGCCGCGGCCCAGGTGAACGCCGCGCTGATCGCGCACTCGCGGCCTGGGCGTACGCTCAACGATGTTCTTACCCAGGGGCAGGAGGCGTACGCCCGTGCGGGCTTCCCCGATGAGTGGCGCCAGCACCACCAGGGCGGGGTGACTGGTTACGAGCCGCGCGAGTATCTCGGAACGCCCGCCTCCAGCGATGTCATCATTGAAGGCCAGGCGCTGGCCTGGAATCCGTCTATCGCCGGGGCCAAAATGGAAGATACTATTCTGGTTGGGTCAGAGACCAACGAAATCTTGACGATCACTTCACTTTGGCCGATAATATCTATTCAAATTCACGGCCAGCCAGGAGAAGTTCCCTGCGCGCTGGCATTGGAAGTTTAGCGGTATATTCTGGAGATGACCTATGTATGGAACCACCGCAAAAGTCTTGCGAGTTAATCTGACTACCGGCGCGATGGCTATCGAAACACTCAGTGAAGACTTTTACCGCCTTTACCCGGGCGGCAAGGCGCTGGCTGGCTATATCCTGCTGAAAGAACTCCCCGCCCATACCGAACCCTTTGCGCCTGAAAATGTGCTGGTGATGGCCAATGGACTGCTGACGGGCGCGCCGGTTTCCACGGCCACACGCTACGTTGTTTCGGCGCGCTCGCCGTTGACTAACGGCTACGGCGAATCGGAAGCGGGCGGCTTCTGGGGGCCGGAGCTTAAGATGGCGGGCTTCGAAGCCATCGTCTTCACCGGACGCGCACCCCAGCCGGTTTACCTCTGGGTTCACGATGGGCAGGCTGAAATCCGCCCGGCCGCCCACCTATGGGGCCAGGAGACTGCTCCCGTTCAGGAGACGATCCGCGCTGAGCTGGGCGACGATAAAATCCGCGTCCTTCAAATCGGCATTGCGGGCGAAAACCTGGTGCGCTACGCCGGCATAACCAACGATCTGCGCCATTTCAACGGGCGCAACGGGATGGGCGCGGTCATGGGGTCGAAGAACCTGCGGGCTGTGGCTGTGCGCGGCAGCCAGCGTTACCAGACCCTGGCGTACGACTCCGAAGCGCTCATGGCGCTGGGCCGCAAACTGGCAAAAGGCGTGCGCGAAAGCCCCCAGGCCTGGGATTTGCAGCAACGCGGCACACCCGGTCTCGTCGAGGCGCTCAACACCGGCGGGATTCTGCCGACCCGTAACTTCCGCCAAGGCACATTTGAAAACGTGGACGATGTCAAATGGGAAGCTTACGAGAAGCAACTGCTTACCGCCCGGCGTAGTTGTTACGCCTGCGCCATCCGCTGCAAGCGCGAAGTCGCCATTGACGGCCAGGTATCGGTTTACGGCGGCCCGGAATATGAAACGGTCGGCGCATTTGGCCCGGACTGCGGCATCAATGATCTGCACGCCATCGCTAAAGCCAACGAGCTTTGCAACGCTTTCATGCTCGACAGCATTTCCACCGGCGCGACGATTGCTTTTGCCATGGAATGCTTCGAACATGGCCTGATTGGCCTGGACGATACCGATGGCATTGAGCTGCGCTTTGGCAACGCCGAAGCCATGCTCCAAATGATCGTCCGCATCGCCAGGCGGCAGGGTTTTGGCGATTTGCTGGCCGAGGGCAGCCGGCGCGCTGCCGAAAAAATTGGCGGTGAGGCGAAATTCTTTGCCATGCAGGTCAAAGGGCAGGAATTGGCGATGCACGAGCCGCGCGGGAAATACAACGTCGGGATGGGGTACGCCATCTCCGAAATCGGCGCTGACCATCTGGTGGTGGCGCACGATCCCACTCTGGCAAACCCGGATTCGCTCACGTTCAAGAACGCCCGCTCTCTCGGGATTGCCGTGGCTCAACCGCCGCGCAGCCTGAGCGATGAAAAGATGAACCACTTTTATATCCTGGAAAGATGGAACAGCCTGGAAAAGGCGATCGGTTACTGTTTCTTTGGCCCCGCGCCGCGCTCATTCATCCTTCCCGAAGAGGTGCTGGTTTCGATCAACGCCGCCACCGGCTGGGACATGACGATGGAGGAAGCCCTGCAAATTGGCGAGCGCGCTACCAATATGGCGCGGATATTCAATCTCCGCGAGGGGTTCTCACGTAAAGACGACACCCTGCCAGAACGGCTTTTTCAAGGGCTGGAAAATGGCCCCTTGCAGGGCAACGCCATCCCGCGCGATGAGTTCGAGCATGCGCTGACTGTCTTGTATGGCTTGAAAGGCTGGGATCCTGAAACCGGCCAGCCGACTCAGGAGCGGCTGGAGGCTCTCTCGCTCGGCTGGGCAGCAGACTCGATAGGAATGCGGTGAAACTTCATTTGGGCGGACAGTTTTCGTTTTACATCCCCGGCCATCCACACCAGGTTGATGTGCCATTGGAAAAGCCCAGCCGGTTGAGCGAGATACTAACCCGGTTGGGAATCCCTGTGGCTGAGATCAATCTGGCTGTGGTAAACGGTGAATTGGTCGAGCTTCAAAGCGCCGTCATCTCCCAGCAAGATGAAGTCAAAATATACCCTCCGGTGAGCGGCGGGTAATCTCCCCGAAACTGGGTTTCAACGCCGGGTACAACCCTCGATAGAGCGGGTAGGCTTCCCGGTATATTTCTACCTGCGCCGCGTCGGGCATCATGCTCCCGGTCACCTTGACTGCCGTTTTGCAGGCAGATTCGACATCCGGCCACGCGCCTGCCCCAACCCCCGCCAGCAGCGCCGCGCCGAAGGCCGCGCCCTCCGTGGTATTGACTGTCGCCAATTCTGCTTCGAGAACAGAGGCCAGGATTTGCCGCCAGAGCGCGCTTTTCACACCGCCGCCTGAGGCGCGCACCTGGCTGATCTCCCCCAGGCCAGCGTTTTGAATCAATGTAAAGCTATCTTTCAACCCGAAGGATACCCCTTCGAGCACGGCACGCGTCAGATGGCCGCGGCCATGGCGCAGCGTCAAACCGACGAATGCGCCACGCGCCAGCGGGTCGGGGTAGGGCGTGCGCTCGCCGCTGAGGTACGGCAGGAATTGCAGCCCCTCGCTTCCGGCGGGAACCGGCCCGGCTTCTCTCAGCAGCTCGTCGAAGCTCATCTGCGGGGCGAGCGTATCGCGATACCACTGCAAACTGCCTGCGGCGGAAAGCATCACACCCATGAAGTGCCATCGCCCCGGCGCGGCGTGACAAAAGGCATGAAGCCGCCCTTCGGGTTCGATCAGTGCCGAGGGCGTCGTGGCAAACACGACGCCGCTCGTGCCAACCGTCAGCGCGACCACGCCCGGCTCCACCGCACCGACTCCAACGGCTTGAGCGGCCTGGTCGCCGCCGCCGGCCGCGACGGGGGTGCCTGCTATTAACCCGGTGGCAGCCGCAGCCCCAGGGGTGATGCGCCCCGTGAATTGAGGCCCCTCGAAGGTGGGCGGCATCCAAGCCGGGTCAATATCCAACTCGTCGAGCACTTCACTCGACCAATCGCGGGATTTCAGATCGAACAGCACCGTGCCTGCGCCGTCGGCTTTGTCCATAGCATAGGTAGCGGTCAATTTGTAACGCACATAATCCTTCGGCAGCAAGACGTGTTTCACTTTTGCATACACCGCCGGTTCGTTTTCTTTGACCCACAAAATCTTCGGGGCGGTGAAACCGGTCAGGGCGACGTTGCCCGTTATCTGGATGAATTTCTCTTTCCCAATGCGCTGGTGGATTTCGTCGCACTGGCTTTGAGTGCGCTGGTCATTCCACAGGATGGCGGGACGCAGGACTTCGCCCTTCTCGTCGAGCAAGACGAGGCCGTGCATTTGTCCCGTCAACCCGACTGCGGCGACATTTTCGCCGCTGACGCCGGCTTTTTCCAATACCGAGCGGCAACTGGCCGAAGCGGCGAGCCACCATTCGTGAGGCTCCTGCTCCGACCAGAGGGGCCTGGGCGTCTGCAAGGTGTGCGGCGAGGATGCGACGGCCACGACTTGTCCCAGCTCGTCAATGAGCAGGGCTTTGGTGGCGGTTGTGGAAACGTCTATACCGAGGAAAAGGGAAGGGGTTGACATGAGGCCTCTACGAGAGTTTGTTACCGAACATTTACAAGCGTTTCGTTTTTGTCACGAATGTCACAAATGGTCGAATAGCACGAATGTTTTTATTGCAGTACCGTACAATTAGCTCTGAACACCCTGTGGTTTTCTATGTCATTCCGAGTGAAACGAGGAATCCCTGATGCAGAGCATGAGTTCGAACCAATTCAGGCATGAGTTCACACCGCTCAGTAGGGATTCCTCACCGTCGCCACAGTTACCTGAACTAATTGACTGGCTTTTAGGGCGACGGTTCGGAATGACATCCAATAATGTATTATGCAATATTGCGTTTTTAGGTTCTACTGTTTCTAACGGGGCGAATTCCCGCCTTTGGGGAGAGAGCCTGGTTTTTATTCTATCGTCACCGGGCAGGTGAAGATACGCTGCGCTACGGGGGTTTTCGCAGCGCCCGAAATCTCGAACTCATCTTTCAGGCGAATATCAGCCGAAGAGCTGCCAACCATGACTTTGATTATGCCCGCTTCGACGACAAGATTCAAGGTCTCATCATAGAATGCCAGCATGTTCACCGGGAGATGGAAGGAAACTTCGCGGCGTTGTCCTGGCGCGAGGGCCACGCGGCAGAATCCTTTCAGCTCTTTCACCGGGCGCGGGATGCTGGCATATTCGTCGCAGAGATACAACTGCACGACCTCGTCGCCAGCGACTTTGCCGGTATTGGTCACGGTCAAAGTGATGTCAACCTGTTCCCCGCAGGCAGCCTTTTTCGTCGAGAGGCGCAAATTGGAATAAGCGAAGGTGGTGTAGCTCAACCCGTGGCCGAAGGGATATAGGGGGGTAACCGGCGTTTCGACGTAGTCGCCATGCCAGTTGGAATGGCTGCCGGACGGCTTATGGTTGTACCGAAGCGGTATCTGACCCACGGCGCGCGCCACCGTCACCGGCAGTTTGCCGCCAGGATTGGCCGCGCCGAAAAGCACCTCCGCGATAGCCGACGCGCCTTCCTCGCCCGGCAGCCAGGCTTCCAAAATCGCGGGGACGTTTTCCTGCAACCAGGGCGAGGAGACCGGCCTCCCATTGATCAGCACGACGACAACCGGCTTGCCCACGGCGGCAATCGCTTTCGCCAGATCCTCCTGAACACCGGGCAGGCCCAGGTCCGCGCGGTCGCGGGTTTCTCCGGTGGTGCATTCAGGGGTCATGCCGGATTTATCTCCGAGAACGAGAATCACGGTGTCCGCCTGCCCCGCTGTCTGGATGGCTTCATCGAAAGCGGAGCGATCCGGCTCGATCACATCGCAGCCGCGGGCGTAAAGGATTTTCGCATCTTCGCCAAGATACGTCTGGATACCGCGCAAGATCGAGGAAGTTTGCACAGAATTTGCTCGAAGGTGATCGTTATCTATCCCCTCGATAAAGACGGAGGCGGGCATGGGCTGATAAGCCATAGACTCCGCCATGGAAGCATAGCTGTAATCGCCCAGCAAGTTGCGCGGCGCGTCGGCGTTGGGGCCGATGATGGCAAGCGTGCCCGGCTTTCTCAGCGGCAGCAAGCCGTCGTTTTTGAGCAACACCAGGCTCTGGCGGGCGATCTCCTTGGCCAGGGCGCGCTGGGCTTTGGTTTCAAAGATTTCCAGAACGGCGTTTTCATCCACATACGGATTATCAAACAGGCCAAGCTCGAATTTGGTCTGGAGGATACGCGTCACGATCGAGTCAATTTCGCCGATGGATATTTCCCCGGCTTCGATTGCAGCGCGCAGCGGTTCTCCGTAACAAACGCGCGAGGGCAATTCCATTTCAATTCCAGCCTTGATGGCTTTAACCGCGGCCGTTTGATCGTCGGGGGCGGCGCGGTAATAGGAATGGATCATCGGGATGGCGTTGTAATCGGAAACCAGCAAACCGTTGAAACCCAATTTGCCGCGCAGCAGATCGGCCAGAACGGCGCGCGAGGCTGCTACCACTTCGCCATCCAATTCTGGGTAGGCGTTCATCACCGATCGCAGGCCGGCTTCTTCGATGGCAGCCTGGAACGGCATGAGATACATCTCCCACAGCGTGCGCCAGCCCATTTGAACCGGGGCGCAGTTCAGGCCCCCGCTGGACAGGCTGTGGCCAACGAAATGTTTCCCGGTGGCCATCACGCCGTCTGCCGCGTTCGGCCCTTGCAGGCCGCGAATGTAGGCCAGTCCGAACTGCGTCACCAGCAGCGGGTCTTCTCCGAAGGTTTCTTCGATGCGCCCCCAGCGCGGGTCGCTGGGGATGTCGAGAACGGGCCCTAAGCCCTGGCGCGCCCCGATAGCCAGCATCTGGCAGCGGATTTCGCGGGTCATTTGCTCGGCCAGCGCCGGATTCCAGGTGCTGGCCAAACCGATCATTTGGGGGAATGCTGTTCCTCCGAGGCCCACGTATCCCGAGCAGCACTCTTCGTGCAAGATGGCGGGAATCCCCAGGCGGGTTTGGTTGATCAAAAAACGTTGGATCGTGTTCCCCGCGCGGGCGGCGTCTACCGGCGCGAGTGTGCTCGATCCGCCCACGCGTGAAACCTGGCCGATGCCGTTTCCCAACAGAGTGCGCATTTTTTGATCATCCAGATTGTCCCGCCCATCTTGCAGTTCGTTGAACCAAAAGGAAGTCAACTGTGCGAGTTTTTCATCCAACGTCATGCGCGCGAGCAGGTGGTGGAGCCGCATGGCGGTTGGAAGGGATGGATCGAGATGAAGGGGTCGAGCTGAAGGTTTTTGCACTCAGTGAACTCCTGGGGTTTTTGAATGCCTGTGCGCTTTGGCGCATAAAGGCGCTCAAGCGCCTACTACGAACGATAGTTGACGATTACCTGATTCCCAATAGCAATTCGATGGTTAGCTGATCGAGGCGCTCATATCCCAGGCCGCGTTGGCTGATCGCCTGGCGGTCGAATGACTGCGCTTTCAAAGCGGCGGCTTTTGTGGAAGTATATGTGCCGCAGAATGAAGCCATCGAGCCGTCATCCGCGTTGATCTCTGCCAACAATGCCTGGATTTCTTTATCGGCATTGAAACGGGCGGCTTTTTCTTTGAGGATGAGGTAAGTGCGTATACAGCCGCGGGCGAAGTCTTTCACGCCTTCATAGTCTTCGGTGCGATAGGCGTGGGCGTCGAAGTGGCGGCTGCCGTTATAACCATTGTCTTCCAGCAGTTTCACCAGGAAAAAGGCGCTCTTCAAATTCACTGCGCCAAAACGGAAATCCTGGTCGTAACGCCCAAAAGCCTGGTCGTTCAGGTCAATGTGGAACAGCTTACCGGCTTCCAATGCCTGGGCTACGCCGTGCGTGAAATTAAGCCCTGCCATGTGTTCGTGCGCCACTTCGGGGTTGACGCCGACCATTTCGGGGTGGTCGAGAGTGGCGATTAAGGCCAGCATGTGCCCGGCGGTGGCGTTATAAATATCGCTGCGCGGCTCGTTGGGCTTGGCTTCGAGGGCAAATTTCAGATCGTATTTCCGATCCAGCACGTAGTCGCACAGGAAGTTCATGGCTTCGCGCGTGCGTATGATTGCACTGATCGGGTTCTTGGAGGCATCGGTTTCTGTGCCCTCACGCCCGCCCCAAAAGACATACACCTTTGCGCCAAGCTCCACACCCAGGTCAATGGCGTTCATGGTTTTTTGAAGCGCGTAGGCGCGCACTTTGGGGTCATTGGATGTAAAGGCGCCATCCTTGAAAATCGGATCCCCGAAGAGGTTGGTGGTCGCCATGGGGACACAGAGACCTGTTTCGGTCAGCGCCGCTTTGAATTGCCGCACGATGCGGTCGCGCTCCGAGGGAGTCGCATCTACGGGGATGAGATCATCATCATGAAAGTTAACGCCGTACGCGCCAACTTCTGCCAACAGATGGACAAGCTCCACCGGCGATTTTGCTTCTCGCACTGGGCTGCCAAATGGATCACGGCCAGTATTGCCCACAGTCCAAAGACCAAAGGTAAATTTGTGTTCAGGTTTTGGGATATAGTCAGACATGAGATTATCCTTATCAGATTGAGTTAGCGATTTTTCTTGAAGTAGACATCCACATAAACGGCGAGAACCAGCACCAGCCCTTTGAGCACATATTGCCAGGCGGGAGCCACGTTCATGATTTGCAAGCCCGTGGTAAGGCTGGCCATGATCAGCCCGCCGATCATTGCGCCGGGGATCGTCCCGATCCCACCCAGGGTGGATGTGCCGCCCAAAATGCAAGCTGCGATGGCGTCCAGCTCGTAACCGGTGCCTGCTGCGATGGTACCATACCCAACGTAAGAAGCCAGGGTCACCCCAGAGACGCCGCACAAAAATCCCATCAGCACGAAGACCATGAAAATGTTACCGCGAATATTGACGCCCGACAGCCGTGTAGCTTCGCGGTTTCCGCCGATAGCGTAAGCGTAACGCCCAAACCTGGTATTATTCGAGATGTAGGCCACGGCAACGGCAATCACAGCCAGTAAAAGGACGGGGATTTGGATGCCATTGTATTGATTTACATAAAAGACGTACGCGACCACAAGCGCTGCAAAGAAGGCAGTTCGCGTTAAATCCTGATAAATAGGGGGGAGATCGAATCCATATTTGACTTTCCGCCGCCGGCTAATGAACATTGTGATGAACAACAAGCCCACGACGAAGATGGCAACGATCCATCCTACCAGAGGGGAGAGATAGCCTTGCGCGATCACCGAAAGGAACGGCTGGTTTGCCGGGATGGTTTTGCCGGCTGTGCGGAGAAGAATTGCACCATTCAAGATCCAAAAACTACCCAGCGTCACAATGAAAGCCGGGACGCGTAAATGAGCGATAACATATCCCTGGAACACACCATACAGCGCGCCAACAGCCAGGCCAATCAGGACCGATAAAATAGTGGTCAATAACTCGTGCCCGGGGAGGACTTTGGGCCAATAAGTGGCCTGCATATAAGCGACAACGACCGACACAAATCCAGCCAGTTTTCCGACGGACAGGTCAATGTGGCCTGTGACGATCACCAGCACCATACCCACCGAAAGCAGCGCGGTGATGGTCATTTGGCGAAAAATGTTCGAAAAGTTTTGCGCGCCCAAATAGGTGCCGCCGCTCCAAACTGAAAAGCCGACCCAAATGATGACTGTCGCCACGATCAAGGCATATGTCTGGAAATTAGCGCGGAGCCTTTTTGCAAAATCTGATAACGGGTTTGTCGTTGGAGAAGTAGAGGTTACGCTCATTGTGATCGCCTTTCGATATGGAATCAACCTGCTGAGATGCCGGTCGCTAAAGCCATGATTCTTTCTTGCGTTGCTTCTGAAACATCGAACGTGCCATTAGATTTATCCTCGCACATCACCATGATCCTGTCGCTCATGCCCACGACTTCCTCCAATTCGCTGGAAATCATGATGATCGAGATGCCGCTCTCGCTCAAGTCATTCATCAACTTGTAAATTTCAAATTTCGCTCCCACATCAACCCCTCGCGTGGGGTCGTCCATGATCAATACTTTTGGTTTGGACATCAGCCATTTGGAAATTACGACTTTTTGCTGGTTGCCTCCCGACAGAGAATCGGCGGGTGCGTGCAAGTCGGGCGCTTTGATCGCCAGGCTTTTGGCAAAGCTCAAGCTTGCTTTAAGCTCGGCGGAATCATCAATCCTGAACCAGTGTGCAAATTGATCCAGATTCGCCAGGGAAATATTTCTCAAAATTGACTGGATCAAGACCAATCCGTGCTGTTTGCGATCTTCAGGAACCAGGCTGATGCCATGCAGCATGGCTTCATGCGAGCTTTTGATCTTGATTTCACGCCCATTCAGCCTGATCTTGCCACTGGTGATTTTTCCGTATTCCCCAAAGATGGTCATAACCAACTCGGTGCGTCCGGAACCCATGAGACCGGCGATGCCGAGGATTTCCCCTTCCCGCAGATCAAAAGAGACGCCTTTCAAAACTTCCCGTTCAGAATCATTGGGATCGAGAGCGTGAAGGTTTTCCACCTCGAAAATCACCCGGCCTGGGCTGCGCTTTCCCTTGGGGAAACGCTCTTTCATTTCGCGCCCGACCATGGTGCTGACCAATTTTTCGAGATTTAGCTCACTCGTTGGCTGAGTGGTAATCATCTTGCCATCGCGCAAGACAGTGATCGAATCCGTGATCTGGAAAAACTCCTCAAGTTTATGGCTGATATAAATGCAAGTGACGCCGTGCTCTTTTAACCCCCTCAAAATTCCCATCAATTTTTCGACCTCTGCTTTACTGAGCGCACTGGTAGGCTCATCCAAAATCAAGACTTTGGCGTTTTCGGAAAGAGCCTTGGCGATCTCGACCATTTGCATCTTACCAACCCCCAGATTCTTGACGATTTCGAGCGGAGAAACGTCCATTTGGTATTTGGAGAGGATAGCGCGCGTATCCGCATACAGCTTATCCCGGTTGATCACGCCAAATTCGACCGGCTCGCGTCCCAGGAAGACATTTTCCCCAACGGTCATGGTTGGGATCAGCGTCAGCTCCTGGTAAACGATAGCAATCCCTCTTTCGGCGGCTTCGTGAATTGAGCTTGCCCGTAATTTCAGTTCCTCGCCGTTGTAAATTACATGGCCTTCGTAAGTCCCGTGAGGGTAAACCCCCGAGAGGATTTTCATCAAGGTGGATTTTCCAGCCCCGTTCTCGCCGCAAATCCCATGGATCTCTCCCCGGCGAATCTGGAAGGAAGCATCACTCAATGCCACCACACCCGGAAATCGCTTGGTGACATTTCTGAATTCGAGGATTATGTCATTATTCATCGCCATCTCTTTGCCTGGAGGATATTCTATTTGCGAGGATTCCCGGCCCCCCAGTTGGGACTGAGAGGCCGGGAAAGGGAGGAGGAGGAACCGACGCCTAAGGCTTCGGAGGGCGCTGGCTTTCGGGAATATCGCGATACACATCGTCATAGGGCTGGAAGCCGCTTTTCACGATGAGTTCGTAGACGTTGTCTTTGGTGACCTGCTGAACCGGGAGGAAGAGAGCCTGGACATTGCCGGTTTTGGACGTGTCGTTGGTCAGCTCTGCCAGTGTGAATTGCTCCAAATCGGCGACTTTCTGACCTTTCAGCAGGGAATCCAACAGGTCAACCGCCATGGGGGTGAGCAGGCGGATGTCCTTGTAAACGCTGACGGTCTGCTCGCCTTTCACGATACTGTTGCAGCCGTCGGCTGTTGCATCCTGGCCGGAGATGGGCACATTGCCTGCCAATCCCTGGGCTTTCATCGCTTGCAGCTCGCCCAACGCGGTGCCGTCGTTGGAGGCGATCACGCCGTCAATCTTATTCTGCTGAGCCGTGAGGATATTTTCCATCATCTTCTCGGCTGTGGCGGCATCCCAGTTATCTACCCACTGATCAGCCACAACTTTGATGATACCCTGGTCGAGGTAGGGTTGGATGACTTCCATCTGGCCCTGGCGGACGAGGATGGCGTTGTTATCGGTCGGGGAGCCGCCGGATAGGACGATCTTGGCAGGGTTATCTTTGGTCCAGGTGGCGCTTCCGGGAATTCCCAGCGCCGTCATCACACCCAGCGCTTCCTGGCGACCAACCTCAACGTTGTTGAAAGATAGGTAAGCCGCAATGCTGGAAGTCTTGATCAGGCGGTCGTAGGCAACCACGATCACGCCCGCTTTGGCGGCCTTGTCCACAGAGGTGACCGCGGCATCGCCGTCTTCGGCAATGACGATAAGACCTTTTACGCCTTGCGCGACCATATTGTCAATCTGATCATTCTGCAATTTAACGTCATGGTTAGCTTCCTGAACAACCACCTCATAACCCTTTGCTTCGAGCAATTGGGTCATTTGGTCGGCTTCTCTTTTCCAGCGTTCGGTCGCGAAATCCGAAAAAGACAGGCCAATCTTGGTTTTTTTCGAGGAAGTGCCGCCACAACCTGTTATCAACACGGCGATAATGATCAGGCTGAAAATAGTGAGCAAAATACGATTGGATTTCATTCTCATTCTCCTTAATGTTGATGATGAATAGGATGCAGTACAACTGACTTGTGCGGGTCGAAAATCTGTTGACTATCTTTGCTGGCTATCTCTGCATAGACCTCCTTGAAAATGACATTGCATCTATATTGTTCGCGCCGATCTGATGAGACCTTGTGAAGAAGGCGCTAACCTTTTACAGCGCCGGCTGTCAGGCCGGAAACGATTTGACGTTCGGCGAACAGGTAAAAAATGATCGTGGGCACGGCGGATAACGCGACGAAAGCCGAGATCATTGCCAAATCTTGCCCATATTGCCCCTGGAATTGCATGGTTCCCAGTGGCAGGGTCCACAGCTTTTCGTTGTTGATCACCACCAGCGGCACCAGCAGATCGTTCCAACTGACGATCATGGTCAGCGCGGCCACCGCCGACAGAGCCGGGCGCGCCAGCGGAAGCAGGATGCGCCAGAAAAAGTCAAAAACGGTGCAGCCATCCATGTACGCCGCATCCTGCAATTCTGCCGGGATGGCGGTGAAAAAGCCTCGCAAAATCATGATGTTGCCGGATAACTGGAAGGCGATTTGCACCAAGATGACGCCCCACAACTTGTCAATCATATCCATTTGGCGCAGGACGAAATAGACAGGCAGTATGGCGACATTGATCGGGAACATAAGCCCCACCGTGAAGAGGTTGATAAAGATGGGCTTGGAGCGAAATTCCATGCGGGCAAATACGAAGGCAGCGAGACTGCACACCAATAAAACGCCCGCCGTAGCGGCGACCATCACCACGAGACTGTTACGCAGCATCAGCCAGAAGGAAGCGTGGCTCAGAATGCTGATGATGTTTTCCCACCTGGGAGGGATAGGGACGACGTAGGGGCGTGTCATGAACTCGCCGCGTGTTTTGAGCGCCCCGAATATCAGCATCACAAGAGGGACGAATACAATCACGACAATCAGGGAAAGCACGGAATACTGAATAAATCTCGAAACAAATTTTTTCGTATTCCAGCGCGGGCGTGAATAGGGGAGTGTCATGAGCGCATGCTTTCTACAATCCGGTCAGATAATCGGGCTGGCGCGTCAACCGCCGGTAGACCAGGGAGAAGGTCAGACAAATCAGGAACATGTAGATCGCCACCGCAGAGCCATAGCCAAGCTGGAAACGAACAAACCCAAAGCGGTACATATAGGTAGCGAGAGTTTCACTGGCGTTGACCGGCCCGCCTTTGGTCATAATCCAGACCAGAATGAATTGTTGGAGCGAGCCAAGCACAGACAGATATACCGATGTGCGGATCGTGCTGCCAAGCAGGGGCAGGGTAATGTAGAAAAAATTCTGGAAGCTATTGGCGCCGTCTACGCGCCCGGCTTCCTCAATCTCAATTGGAATATTTTGGAGCCCCGCCAGATACAACAGCATGTGAAATCCAAAATATTTCCAGGTGATAGCCAAAAAAACAGCCGGCAAAACGATGTTGGTGTCACTCAACCAGGGTATGGCCTTGCCGCCGGGGAAAAGAACCAGCAGGGCATTGAGCAGGCCGCGCTCCGGGTCAGCGTTGTAAAGGAACAGCCACATAATGGCTGCCATAACCTCGGAAAGTACATAGGGCATGAAAAATATGGTGCGAAAAAAGACCCGTCCGGGCAAATCTCGCCCCACCAGCACGGCCAGCGCCAGCGATAAGGGCAATTGAAAAACCAGGGAGAAAGCGATGATGAAAACCCCGTTGCGGAGTGCGATCAAAAACACTTTGTCGGTGAGGATATTGATGAAATTATCCAGCCCAACAAAGTCCACTGCGGGGCCAAAACCCTTCCAGTCGAAAAGGCTGTAATAAACAGATTGAAAAATTGGATAGATGACGAAAATCAAAAACAGGATGAGGGCAGGCAAGAGAAACAAGGCAATCGTCAGGTTATCTTGAAAACGATGGGATGAACCTGTGCCTCGCTTGAGTTTCAAAATATCCGGGATCGCAGGGATCGGTTGCATGGTGGGTGGGCCTGGCTGGGCTGGGCAAAGTTGCGGGGATCGGTTTTTCTCGAACCCGATCCCCGCATTTTCGACAACTTTGAGTTACTTAACTTCTTTCTTGGCTGAATCTTCAATCGCCTGAGCAGCCTGCTCGGGGGTGAGCGTACCGGCAAAAAGTCCCTGGACGCTGTCATTCACCACAGAGCCAACCGCGGGCGGCATGGCCTGATCGTAGTAAAGCTGGAAATATTTCGCTGCGGCTGCGCCTTTTTGGACGAGCAGCAGCATGGGGTCGGATAGCCCCACTTCAGCCCCGTTGACAACGGGCACTGAGAGGCCAATCTTGGCTTGGGCAACCTGCGAGTCGACGCTGCTGAGGAACTTGAGGAAATCTACGGCCTCCGGGGGAGCATTCTTGCCGATTACGAATCCGTTTCCACCGCCGAGAGCGTCGGCTGCATCGCCTGCGCCGCCTTCAACCGCCGGGAAGGGGAACCATCCCAATTTATCGCCCAATCCCATTTTGTCAACGCTGGCATCCTTGAAGGCACCCGGCGCCCACTGTCCCATCAAATCCATGGCGGCCTTCTCGGTTGCCATCACCACCTGCTCATCGGGCCAGGTCGCCCCCAGGAAACCCTCCTGGAATGGCTCCAGGGCGACCAGCTCCTGGAGTTTGACACCAGCCTCGATGAATGGCGCATCGGTGAAAGCGCCAGTGTGACTGTAGGCGGCATCGAAGGCGGCCTTTCCGCCAATCCGGACCGCCAGGTATTCCCACCAGAACCCGCCGGGCCACTTGTCTCCCTCGCCCAAAGCGATGGGGGTGATGCCGGCGGCCTTGAGCTTCTTCACATCATCGAGAAATTCGGTCCAGGTGGTCGGAGGATTTGTAATGCCAGCTTGAGCAAACAGATCCTTGTTGTACCAGAAACCGACCGCGCCCATATCACGAGGCACACCGTAATTTTTGCCCTTGTAGCTGTATACACCCAGAGCGCCCGGTGAAAAAGTGTTCCGCCAGCCATCCTTATCGAGGTCAGCGGTAATGTCCTTGAGCAGGCCAGCACTGACATATTCATTCATCGTGCCGCCGCCCCAGCTTTGGAAAATATCCGGGGGATCACCTGACTGCATGACGGTGGCGAGCTTGGTCTTGAAGGCCTCATTCTCGAGCACTGTAATTTCAACAGTGACATTCGGATGAGCAGCGGTATATTGATCCGCTAACTGCTGCCACAGCGCCTTTTGGTCATCGGCTACCTGGATATGCCACCAGGTAATTGTGACCTTTACGGGTGTGTTAGTCGCAGCAGGTTTTGATGTTGCAGCCGGTGCTTGGGTAGTAGGTTTTGCACATGCAGCTAATGCAAATGCAAGAACCAGCACGAGGCTCAAGAAAGTGTATAACTTGCGAGACATGTTCTTCTCCTTTTCGTTGTTTCAAACAGTCGGTATTAAGTTTTATTCTGCAAACGCTGAGGAAGTAAAGATTAGGTATAATCTGGATGTTTTGGCACTCCTTTCAAAAAAGGGTTCCAAACGAAAAAGGCAAGGCTGGCGCGCCCTCGATGGTTAGCCAGCCTTGTCCTTTGGGGATGATGTCGAGCCGCGCACGATCAATTCAGTAGGCAACTCGATTCGGTCGAGATGTTTGCTCGGATCATGGAGCAGATCCAATAACATTTGGGTGGCAACCCGTCCCATCTGTTCCAGCGGTTGACGGACGGTGGTCAGCGCCGGGCGTACCAGCGCTGCCTGAGGAACATCGTCAAACCCGAGGATGGAGATATCTTCCGGGATACGCAAACCACGGGCACGAACCGCATCCATCGCCCCCATCGCCATAGCGTCATTCGAAGCAAAAATTGCAGTTGGGGGGGCGTCAATATCTAACAGAGCGCAGGCTCCCGAATAACCTTCAGGTTGGAAGAAGGTGCCTTCGCAGACCAACCGGGGGTCTTCGGAAATGTGATTGACACGCAAGGCAGCTTTGTACCCATCCAGGCGATCCGTCGCGGCGCCAAGGTCCATCGAGCCGGTGATAAAACCAATCCGCGTGTGTCCTAGTTTGATCAGATAATCTGTGGCGTTATAGGCACCCTGCCAGTTGGTCGCGCCAACAGCCGGGCATGGATCGCTATTACCCTGGTGGTCAATGAGAACAAAAGGGAACTTCCGATGGGTCAGCGTCCCCGTATAATCGGCAGGATTGCGCGGCAGAACCAGCAGCAGCCCATCCACCATACCCCGCACCATATTCGCAACGTAATTGGCTTCTTTGATAGCAGTCCGGTGGGTGGTAAAGAGCATTAAGTCGAACTGGGCTACCCCCAATTCTGTGTCAATGCCGTGCATAATTTCCCCGATATAGCCGGTGCCCAGGTCAGGCACTAAGACGCCGATCACGTTGGTCTTGCTGCCCCTCAGGCTGCGCGCCTGGCGATTGGCGACATATCCCATTTCCTGCATTACTTTTGAAACGCGCTCGCGTGTCTCGGGAGCAACGTGAACATCGTTATTGATCACACGCGAGACTGTGCCCAGTGAAACACCACCCCTGCGGGCTACCTCGACAATCGTCACTTTGGAAGAAGGGTTTTGTTTCGTCATATTTGGAAACGTTTACATGCCTTCCCGATATTTTCGCCTTTGGCCTGGCGATATGATTCGAATTAAGCGTATTCCAGGCCGAAAGGCGATGTTTTATTCAAGATCAAGCTTGAGCTAAGCGCTTGCGAGGTGTTGTAAGTCAAATTGATTTGGAAACGTTTCCATAATTATAGCGAAATCATTCCCGGGAGTCAAGCATTCGCGGAAAAAAGTTGTAGTGGAAACAGTGGGAATTAAATGGGTACACCTATAACCGGTTGGAATTGAACGACTATGGGAGAAGAGGATTAATAACCCGGCTCGAAATCCAAGGATGTATACAGGCCTACTACGCCTTCTGAATCCACAATCTGGTAATGCCAATCGCCCGAATAATAGGCGATTTTCAGGTCTCCATTTGTGTCATCGAAGTAGGCAATATAAGGCGTGTCGTTATGATCAATGGCGATAGAAGTAAACCGGCCTGTGTTGCCTCGTACGTCAACATTGTGCGTTCCCCACTTTTTTCCATCCCAAATAGTGCATTTTAAATTGGCTGAGGTTTCGTCGAAGTAACTGATATGGGGGTGATCGTCTTTGTCGAAGGCGAGTGAGTTGTACGCACCTACATTTTCCGTATTATCCAGGTTTTGGAACTCCCATTCACTCCCGGTCCAGCTTCCGAAGAACAAGTTCGCGTTGTGGATATAACTGAGGCCTGGATTCCCTTGCGAATCCAGGGCGAGCGAGAAGTCTAAAAAACCGCTGACAGCAGTGAGTGAAGGGATAACAATCTCGACACCCCAAAGACCATCTTGCCAGCTAGAGAGTCTTAGGGATGCATCGCCGGAATCTTTGGATGCGCTTACACTACTGTCCAGATAGCCAATCAGGGGATTGCCTTCTGTATCGAATAACAACGAAGTCTCTGAAATCCCTTCATCATCATCCGCTGCCAAAAACACGGTTTTCACCATCCGAATTTGCCAGGTATCACCGGTCAACCAGGCTAATTTGATGGCGCTATGTGCAACATCAAAATAGCTGATTGCCGGACTGCCAGAGTAATCCAGGGCGAGGGAGGTATACTGGCCTACCTCCCCATCGATATCAACAAATTGAATGCGCCAATTCGCCCCATCCCAGGCGGCGTATTTGAGAACGCTGTTTGTCTCATCGAAGTAGCTGATATGAGCATGCGCATGCCGGTCAAATGCCAACGACGAATACTTCCCGACATTTCCGATGTTATCCACAATCTGTATATCCCAGTTGCCATCCCGCAGGCAGGCAAATTTGAGCGCTCCTAAAGTCTGATCGTAATAGCTCACGCAAGGATTTTTTCTTATCAGAAGCGGGTCATCTGTCGGTGTGAGGGTTGGGATGTCGGTACCTGTTGGTGCGATGGTGCGCGTGGCTGAGAGCGTGGGTGTGCTCGTACCGATTGGGATTGGGGTCTGGGTGGGGGTTACGGTTGCGTGAGGAGACGTTGCCGATGGCATGACGGCAGACCAGGTAGCGACATCTGGCCCAGCCTCCTTCTTTGCAAAAGCATCCAGCCGGGTGGACGACATTCCGCAGCCTGTGATGATCACGAACCATAGCAATCCTCCAATCGTTATGAGTAGCCGATTACGTTTCACAGTATTGCTCCTCTACTACTGGATGATTTCGCGCAACCAGGTAATGATGTCGTCATTCGACGGTTCAGAGCCGGTCAGGTATTCGGTGTCCGATGAGAACTTGGCCAAACGAGGGCATCCCGGCGGTTCAGAGCCAGTCAGGGTTTTCTGGAAAACCAGCTCTCCAGTTTGCGAGCTATATACAATTGCCCTTACCCATAATTGTTGGAGAATAAGCCAATATGGCTTATTTTTACTATCAAAGTACAGGCACATCCCAAATGGATTGGCGCCAATTTCTTTTCCCACTGCATAGGCAAAACTAGCCGGATTGGTCGCCATGAGGTCATTAGGCAGGGTTAGATCCGAATCGCTACATACCAAAGCCTTGGCCGACCATTCGGCTCCAAGCCCAACCGCAGGTGAAATTGCGGGCAGGCCAGCGCAGGCATTGACCAGCGCGGCTTCCAGCAATTGCTTGCCCTCGCCGTTTGTATCCACTGCCAATCCCCACAATGCATCATCATAGCCTTGTTGGGCAATTTCTATGATAGACGGGTCGGTTGTTACCTCTTGAGCAGCATAAAATTTTCTGATTGCGGCGGTAAATTTATCTTGCTCAGTGAGTTGGATGCCCCAGTCGGTATAAGCGCTTCCGATAGCTGTTTGCGTTGCAGTGAACGCGGCAGAGTTCGTAAAATAGTTAAGAGCAATGGTGTATTTTTCGATAGCTTCCATATAACTGCTTGTTTGTTGGAGGCTGGAGCCCAAGGCGACATAAACACCCGGCAAGGCATCGGCGGCTTCAACCGCTGCAAGAGACTGGGGATATTCATCGAGTATGATTAAATATTTACTGATGGCCTCCTGATACTGACCTTTGCTAAAGAGCTGATTCGCCCAACCGAGATATGCTTGCGCCATCGAGACGACAGATTGCTCGGCCGCAGATGTAGCAGCGTAATAATCCAGAACTACTTGATACTTGCCAATCGCTGAAGCAAAATCGCCTTGACGTTGCAAGTCGGCTGCCCACCCGATATAGGCTGCAGCAAGCTGATCATCTATCTGCGCCGCGACAAGTGTATCGGGGTAATAGCCTCGTAAAATTTGGTATTTCTCGACAGCGGCAGCGTAGTTACCTTGTTGGCTCAGATCATTTGCCCAGGCACTGTAAATCGTTGCTATCATCTCAGGGGCTTGCAGCCCGACAGGCGTCTCCGAGCAACAGCCCATAACACCCAGGTATTGTGCGATGGCTTGGTCATAGTCTTCAGCCTCGGACAATTCGTCAGCCCATTGGGCGTAAGTTTCCGATGCAGCCTGAGCTGCACTCAGGTCGAAAGGTGTATTGGGATAGAAACTCATGATGGTCAGGTATTTATTAATCGCATCAGCGTAATCGCCCTGGTTCACCAGTTTTACAGCCCATTCATCCAGAAGTATAGCTGTTTGAGCATCAGCAGTATCTCTGGCAGGCGAAGTGGGGAATTGATCGAGTACTATCCGGTATTGCTGATAAGCTGTTGGATAATCCCCTTGAGCTGAGAGTTGGCTTGCCCAGGCCACATAAGCTTCAGCCGTCAACAAACTGATCTGCTTTCCGGCTGGCGTTTCAGGATAACCTGTGATGATGGCGTAGCACTTTTCGAGCGCGCCCGGGTAGTCACCCGAATCGTAAAGCGCGTTTGCCCAGTCGCTGTATGCTTGACTGATACTTTCCAGCGTGACAGACGCCAGTTGGCCTTGTGGGTATTGGCTGAGGTAGGTGTTATAAGCAGTAATAGCTTTATCGTACTCGCCCTGATCCAAGAGAGTCTCACCATAGACAAGCAAACTACATTCATGTGCTTTGTCATCGGCAGTGGTTATATTTGGATCGAAAGTCAATTCGAAGAATGTCGAGAGGGTGTGGAAACGCTGCAAAGCTGAACGGCAGTCGGCGGATTGATAGGCTGCCATACCGGCGGTAAATTCGTTTTTCCCGAGGGCGGTAAATCCCACTATTCCTCCGAGCTCAACCCCGAGGAGGATCAACGCCATGAGAGCAGGACGCCATGCTCCATAAATCGCCCCAACGGGGACGGTTCGCTGCGTTCTAAAAGCTGCCCATCCACCTGCGACGGTTCCTACAAGTAGCCACCCGCCGAAAATACCAAGCCAAAGAACCGGGTTATGGGAGGCATTCATCATAGAAGCTATAATGACAAAAATGAGGGTGGCTAGAAAGTTGACCACCCCAGCCAGCCAGCGGCGGATGTAAAACAGTCCAAGCCCAAACCCGGTCAATTGGAGCAACAACACAGCCAACAGTTGGCGCGGAATTCTGTGCATAAGCCGGGGCTTCTTGGTATCGGCTGGTGGCGACACATCGGGTTTCATTAGCCCATCCACTTCCGCCTCTACCGGGCTTTGCGGTGCATCGTTTTCCGCCGATTGTGTCTCCAGCCCCGTTGCAGGCAGTTGAGCCGATTCGATTTTCATACCGGCATCGGATATGAATACCGGGTCTGAGTCGGGAGGTGTGGTTTGTTCGGTCATTTTACCCATCATCATCAGGATGATCGTCACCGCGAAGTGAATATCTCAAATTATTCTGGCGAAGCTAAAGGGTTTTTGTGCATGATCATTCCCCAAAGCCTACATTATGTTTCCAGTTTACTGTAAACGAAAAGCCAGTGTCAAGTGACATTTAGCGGGCGATTGTCACCGGGGTGTAATCAGCGCGCCGGGTATATAATAAGCAAAGTCAAATGGGTTCTTGAACAAGCCTATATCAATGCAACAGCAGGAGGTATCGTATGAAAAGCGCAAAATGGCTGATCATCGCTGTTGGCATTGTTGCTATCATCATCGCATCGAGTGGACTTTTGGGGGGCAGGGCTGCACCGCATACCCCAACCGTTCAGTCTTCTGGTTATCTCCCGGTAATACTCAGGCAAGAGTCCCCAACGCCAACATCTACCGCAGTTCCTGTTCCAAAATGATTAAAAAGGCCAAGTCGAAACGGAAGCCGTGTGATGCAAAACGCTGATGTTGCCCCATTGCTTGCTGAAAGTATTGACCTCGAACGCTCGGGCCAGATGGGCGCGGCGCTCGAAAGGGCGCGCAAGGCCCTCGAGCAATTCCGCTCGGCTGGCGATTCGGATGGCATGTCGAACGCGTTGGTGCGCGTCGGCGAAGTGCTCTATCGCCTGGGTCACTTTCCCGAGATGCAGGCTGCCGCAAACGAGGCCTTGGCTCTCGCCGGGCAAGAGTCGCGCCCGCGAGCGTCTGCGCTCATCCTGCTCGGCCACCACGCCATGGAGACTGGTTCGCTGGATGAAGCCGAATCGTGCTACCTGGCCGCCGCCGACCTGTGCCGCCGGATCAGTTTTGACCGCGCACTCCTGAGCACACTGCACAACCTGGCCGTTTGTGTCTACGCCCTCCGGGGGCAGTTCGACCTGGCCTTCGCCGCAGAGAATGAGGCCGACCGTATTGCAACCCGAGACCATTCGCCTTTCCTGGTCTCGATCCTGGTCTCGTTGACCTTCATGCACCTGAACAAAGGCCAGTTTGACCAGGCTCGTCAGGTGCTAAACAGATTAGTCAGGCTGGTCCCGGGCAATTTACCCCACCAGGGATATCATGCCTGGCTGTGCGCTACCCTGGCCCAGGCTGAGGGTGATTTGCCCACAGCATTTTCCTTTTACGCGCAGGCTCGCTCCATTGCCGAGGCTACAGGCGACCTTGGTTTGAATGTTTTCCTGCGTATGGGACTGAGCAGTTACCACCAAATGGCCGGCAATGCTTCTGCCGCTTACGAGTGGGCAAATGACGCGGTAGCATGGGCTAATCGTATGGGAACCCGGCGCATGTCAGGCCGTACGCTGATCGAGCGTGGGCGTTCGACCTGGCTGAAAGGGGACCTGCTCGCTGCCGAAAGCGACTTACGCCTGGCGATCCAAGATTTAGGCGCCCGGCAGCAGACTTACGATCTGGCGCGCGCCAGCTTGCTATTAGCCGCCCTGCTTTACCAACAGGCGCGCCCCGAGGCTGACTCAGCTTACCTCGAAGCAGTCTCTCTCATAGTCAGTGGCAACTTCAGTTATCTATTGGAACGCGAACGAGTGCTGGCTTTTCCACTTCTCGCCCATTACTTGAGCCACAACGATCCCCACATACAGTCGGTAACTGCCATGCTGCTCGATCACCTGGCGAGTGTACCGCCGCCGCCGCTGCGTATTGCCACTCTGGGGAGCTTTGATGTTTACCGCCAGGGCAGGCAGATAGAGGCGGCTGCCTGGCGGCGACAGGCCGGCGAGTTGTTCCGCCTGCTGCTCATCAGCCCTGGCCGGTCCCTATCCCGCGAGCAGATCATCGCGGCCCTGTGGCCCGAGAAATCCCTCTCGGCAGCCACCCCCTTTTTTCACCAGGCAACCTCGGCTCTGCGGAGGGCGTTGGAACCCGATCTGCCCGATAAATTTCCCTCGCGGTATCTCATCGTCGAAGAGGGACAGGTCACCTTGTTTTTGCCGCCTGGCTCACAGGTGGATTTCGAGACCTTCGAGGCGCATTTCAGCCAGGGGGAATGGGAAGAAGCGATCTCTCATTATCCAGGCGAACCCTTCCCAAAAGATCGTTATCATGATTGGGCTTCCTGCAAACGAGAGTTATTGATCCAGCACTATTTGCGGGCATTGCTGATTGTCGCCAGGCAAGCTTTGCAGGCAGGTCAACACGCACAAGCTCTGGATTTCTGCAGGCGAGTTCTGACCGAAGATCCCTGGCTGGAGCAGGCGGTGTTGATTGGTATGCAGGCTTGCATCCACATGCAAGACCGCATCACAGCTTTACGCCTCTATCGGGATTTGGAAAGCCGCCTGCAAGAGGAATTTAGCATCGAGCCAACTGGGGAGTTGAAAGCGCTTTATCAGTCATTGCAATAGGCCTAACCCAAATGTTCTTTGCAGAAAAAGCACACGGATGTTCTTTATCCGCAATTCTGAGATGAGGTTCAGGTGGTTCCGCTTTATGCGGGTTAGGGGGAAAGTCAGTTTTTTGTCAGTCTATCCTGGTAATTTGTGACTGTGCGTACCACTGTCACCCTAATCCTGCGTTTGCTGATAGATCAGAATGAGCCGGGGACATTGCGCGGCATCCTCTGCGATGTGTCCAGCGGAGCAGATCACACCTTCACCGGCGAATACAGCCTGGTGGCCTTGCTGCGCGCCATTGCGCATTCGACAGACGAAGCTGGCGCGTCAGAGGCAGTTGCTCAACCCGCCGCCATTGATAAGTCGCAGGTTACTATTCAGCCGCCCCCGCCGCCGATTGAAATCGGCGGCTGAAAAGGCCAGAAACCCGCTGAAGCGGGTTTCGAAACGTTGACGGCTGGCTGAGTAGCAATAGCTGCAGAGCCGATAGAGAATCCGGGCCAAAGTCCAGTTATCGTATCTTTCAGGAGGAACATCCTATGAATACCCGAGGACTGTCTGTGATCATTCCACTTTGCTTGGGGCTGGCATTGGCCTGCCTGTGGCTGCTGTTGCTGATGCCTGAGCCAGCCCACGCCGGGCCGGATGCCTGCGTCGCCGGGCCGCACAGCGGCACAATTTCTTTCAGCCAGGAATGGTGCGCGGCTGACAACCCGCATATCGTCAGCAGTTTAACTGTGGCCGCGGGGGTCACACTGACGATCGAGGGCGGCGCGGAAATCCTTGTCAATGGGAACCAGGCCATGAATGTCAACGGCGTGCTGGTTGCCGAGGGTACAAGCTCCCAACCGATTACGTTTACTTCATCGAGCGCCACCCCTCAACCCGGCGATTGGGGGGCAATCAATTTTCAGAGCGGTTCCCGTGGACGGCTGGCCTATTGTGACGTGGCTTATGCCGGCGCGCCGGGCGGCTCCAGCATCGGCCTCCACATCCAAACTTCGGATGTGACGGTGAGCCACTGCCGTATTCACGATACCAATGGGCATCCGGTTTATATCCAGGGGATGGGGCTTACCCCGCTGTTCGAGGATGTGGAGATTGACCATAACCCCCAGAATTATCCCCTCCGCCAGAGTACGATTGCCCAGAACCCCAGTTACACAAATGTCTGGCTGCACGACAACAATGTAGATGCCTTGTGGATCCCTCTCAGTAATGTGGATCGAAATGTGACTCTGGATGGCAGCCCGGCAGCTCTAAATGGCGCACCCATTTACTATGAGGGTGGCAACGTGAATGCAGGCAGCACGCTGACCGTGACCGCCGGGACAACCATCAAGATGGCTGGCAACAGAACCTTGAATGTGATTGGCGGCCTGGTCGCCGAAGGCAGCCCTACCTCACCCGTCACCTTCACGACACAGTCGGCAGCCCCTCTTCCCGGCGATTGGGGGGCGATCAGTCTGGAAAGCGGTTCCCGCGGGCGGCTGGCATACTGCGACATTGCCTACGGCGGCGCGCCGGGTGGATCCAGCATCGGCCTTCACATTCAGACATCGGATGTGACGGTGCGACACTGCCGCATTCACGATACCAATGGGCATCCGGTTTACATCCAGGGGACGGGGCTTACCCCGCTGTTCGAGGATGTGGAGATTGACCATAACCCCCAGAATTATCCCCTCCGCCAGAGTACGATTGCCCAGAACCCCAGTTACACAAATGTCTGGCTGCACGACAACAATGTAGATGTCCTGTGGATTCCTCCCAGCCACGTGGATCGAGATATGACCCTGGATGGCAGCCCAATTGCCCTGAACGGCGCGCCCATCTACTATGGCGGGGGTAACGTGAATGCCGGTTATACCCTGACCGTGACCGCCGGAACAACTATCAAATTTGCTGGCAACACAGGCATGAACGTCTACGGCAGTCTGGTTGCCGAAGGCACACCTGCTCTTCCTGTCACTTTTACCTCGCAGTCTGCCGCCCCGCAGCCCGGCGACTGGGCGGCGATCAGTCTGCAAAGCGGTTCCCATGCCAGCCTGGCCTACTGCGACATCGGCTATGGCGGCTCGGCGGGCGGCGCGGGCAACGGCCTGTACATCGCATCGTCGGATGTGACGGTTCACCACTGCCGCATCCACGATACGAGTGGACGCGCCATAAAAATCAACGACAATATCCAGGTAGCCATGCAAAATTTGGCGCTCACTGACAACCCCGGAACTGCCATTCACCTCCAAACAGGCGCCAGCCTGGATGGCAGCCATCTCACCCTGGCGCGTGATGGCACCGGCATTTACGTCATGGGCGGCGCCACCCTGGCGATCACCAACACCATCTTCGCACAGAACACCACCGGCTTGAGCGTGGGCGCAAACGGTATAGCGAACCTGGCGCAGGCGCTGTGGGATCGCAACACCACCGACATCATCGGCGCGGTGAACGAAACCGGGCACATCGAAGGCCCGGCGGGTTTCGACGTTGACGGTTATCACATCACCCGCTACTCGGCGGGGCTGGGGCAGGGTGTGGACGCCGGCGCGACCGACGATATTGACGGCGACGCCCGCCCCCTCCCGGCTGGAACCGCTCCCGACCTCGGCGCCGACGAGTATCCCTACCTCCTTGGGGAGGATTTCGCCGCCGAGAAGGTGGCCTTTGCCCCCCAGTGGGTCATCTTGCCCGACCCGGAGGGCGGCGAACCGCTTGGCTTGCTGCGGCAGCGCTACTTGCTGCGTTACTACTATGGCAGCCCCGATCCTAACCCGCCCGCCCTCACGATCTCGATAACCGATACCCTTCCGGCAGAACTCGATCTCGTGTACGAAAACCATAACACGGAGATGAGCTTCACCCAGCAGGGTCAGACCCTCACCTGGCAGACCGCCTCCCCCGTGGCGGTGGGCCAATCGGGTGAAATTCAGCTTTCCACCCTGTACGCCCAGCCGGAGCCAGGCCGCGACTTGGTCAATCAAGCTGAACTCAACGCGGCCGGCTTCCACTTCGATCTCCTGGCGGCCACCGCAGTGCCGCTCTTCCCCCCGCTGATCATCTCCCCTGGCAATGGCGAGATTTGCCCCGACCCGGCGGGCAGCGTCACTCTGAGCGGCATGGCCCAGGGGGGCGCGCTCATCCGGGTGTACGAAAACGGCGTGGAAGTGATTTCCACCACCGCTGCGGCGAGCGGCGCGTTCACCGCCGTTTATCCATCAACCCACGTTGGGATTGACGCGCAAACGACCCTTACCGCCAAGGCCTGCGCCCCCAGCGACCCCGACCATTGCAGT
>DYIZ01000233.1 GCA_020723385.1 Candidatus Aquidulcis sp. | reverse complement strand
GTTCTTTGATCTTGTAACCGGTAAGCATCGTCGCAGCCGGGTTAGCGTAGCGGATGATCATCTCGCGCAGGATGAAGATGCCGGCCGAAGTGACCTCGGCCATGGCGCGAAAAGGCGCTTCGCCGGCTTTCGGCGCTTCCATCGAGCGTGGCGCGCCGGCCTGAGAGGAAGCATTTTGGCAATCCTCGGCGGCCGCCTTCAGCGCGGCTTCAGCCTCTGCCAGTCGGCGTTTCAAATCGGCAACTTCATCGGAGTCTGACTTGTGCTTAGCATTCATGCGGCATCTACCTTTCATGCCAGTCAAACAGATTCAACCCGAGCAGGCTACCCGCAGCCTTCAGCTTTCTCATCGAGCCATCCGGCCAGAATTTGAGTCGCATCCGTCTCCTCCAGAAACATCCGGGTGAGATCGGCGTGGTGAGCCTCTGGCAGGAGGTGAACTTCGGCCAGATTCTTCAGCCGGTTGACGGCCAGGGCGAAATTGCGGGAATTTTCCACCGGGACGATGGGATCCTTCTCCCCGTGCAGACACAACACCGGAAACGGCTCGTCGCCCTGCACGTACCGGATGGGGTCGGCTTTCTCGAAAGCTTTGCCCTCGCCTGTGAAATCGCGGATGAGCTTTGTAGTCCTGTGGCTCTCGAAAACCGAAAAATCCAGCGGCCCGCTGATGAGCGCCAGCCCGCTGAAGATCGCCTGGCTGAGCTGATGATGGGCCAGCTCCTCCCGGTCGTAAGCCAGCAGGCTCACCAGGTGCGCTCCCGCCGATTGCCCCGCCCCAATAACCTGCCGGGCTTTCATGCCGTGTTTTCTTGCCAGCTTCAGCCCCAGTCGGAAAGCCGCGCTTACATCATCCCGTTGAGCCGGATACTTGAACTTGGGAGCCAGCCGGTACCCGGCGAGGATCGTGGGGAAACCCAGCGCTGCAAAGAACTGGCCCACGAAACGGAATTGGGCCGGGCTGCCCGTGCGCCACGCGCCGCCGTGAACGAAGAACACCAGGCAATCACGCTGGATGGTCTCGTCTTCCGGGCGCAGGAACAGCAGGTATTGCGGTGGAAGCGGCCCGTAACGGGCAGATTCCTCGATGATCTCAGGATTGCGCCGGTTGGCCCACGGCGCCTTGAAAGCCAATGAGATTGTGCTGAAGATTTCTTCGAGCGTCCAGTTGGGCATGTCTCCCTCCGTGTGAATAGCAAAATGAACCGGGAATAAATCGCGGGTGCGCTGGCGTAATTATACGTCACACTCGTCTTGCGGGCTACATTTTTAGCTCTCTGGGATTTGCCGTGATGCACCGTCAGCGGCAGGTCGGATTGCCAATCCGACCCACACTGCACCACCGGATAAGCTGGTTTGTCACAGTGTCTCCCAATGAATCTATATTCCCCCCCTCCCGGCCCTCACAACAGCGCCAGGAACGGGCGTTCGGAGAGGCCGGTAAAACATACGGGACAGCCGAATCCTGTCAAAAAGCTGAAAACAGAATTGAATTATATTCAATATTCTGTCGAGAAAATTCAATTATCTATTGACAATATTCAATATTTTGATAAAATAATAGCATAACATCAATCATTGTTTACAAAAGCTACACCCAAAGGAATTGTCTATGCATGCCATTCCAACCAAATGTCCATTGTGCGGCGGTGAAATCACAGTCACCAAAATCTACTGCCGAGACTGTGACACCACTTTCGAGGGCCGTTTCCAGGGCGGGCCGTTTGCCCAGCTCAAGCCCGATCAATTGGCCTTCGTCGAATTGTTTATTCGCTGCGAGGGCAAGATCACCCGCATGGAAACCGAGATGGGATTGTCCTATCCCACCATTCGCAAGCAGCTCCAGGATGTGATCCGCGGCCTGGGCTTCGAGCCGGGCGGCGAAGAGCCTGCCGGCATTACTGAAGAGCGCCGCAAAGCCATCCTGGCCGATCTGGAACAGGGCCGCATCACCTACGATGATGCCATGCGGCTGCTCCAAGAAAGCGAGGTATCGTAATGGAAAAACAATTTGTGACCACCAGCGCCTCACCGAAAGTTTTCGTCGAAGTCCACGGCAGCTTAAAACTGAAGGGTTGGGATGATATGATGGTCGTCGCCAAGAACTCATCCGCCGAAGACCTCAGCCTGGAGCAGCGCGGCGAGGAAATCTACGTGCGCTGCACCTCCAATTGCTCGGTGCGCGTTCCCCGCAAGGCCGAAGTCACCATCCAGGCTGCCTACAGCAATGCCGTTATCAAAGGCATCGAAGGCAGCCTCATCGTCCAGGCCGCCCACGGCGACCTCGATTTGCGCTCCGTGGGGCCGGCGACGATCCAATTGGTTGACGGCACCTTCACGGCCAAGAACGTTTTCGGCGATCTCACCCTCGACCGGATCAACGGCAACGCCACCGTCCGCGACGTGCAGGGCGACTTCACTGTGAGCGGCGGCATCTCCGGCAATTTGCAGCTTGGCGATGTGGACGGCAGCGCCTCGGCCAAAGCCGACGGCAACGCCAACATCCGCATTGACCCTGTCCCCGGCGAAAAATATTCCTTCTCGGCTGACGGTAATCTACTGTTCCGCCTGCCCGAGGATGCCAGCATCGAACTGCTCGTCGAGAGCGCCGGCGACCGCATCACCATCAACTTGCCCGACGTTCACGTTTCCGAGGCTGGATCGCAGCCTTACAGCGTCACCCTTGGCGATGGCGACGCCTCGGTTGTATTGTCTGCTGGCGGCAACGTTGCCATTTCCGGGCAGGCTCCCGATTGGGATTTCGGCTCCACCGCCGAAAACCTGGGCGCTGAAATGGGCGCCGAATTCTCAGGCATGGCCGAAGAGATCAGCTCGCAAGTGGCGCAGCAGGTCGAAGTTCAAATGGAAATGCTCGGCCGCCAGCTCGAATCCCAGATGTCTCACCTTTCGACCTCCCTGAGCGGGGTGGGCCTTTCCGCCGAACAGACCGAGCGCCTGTCGCAGCGCGCCCGTGAGGCCGCCGAACGCGCCGCCGCCCGCGCCCAGGAGCGGATGCAAGCTGCCCAGGAGCGGATGCAGCGTAAAGTGGAAGCCGCCCAGCGCCGCGCGGAGCAGCGCGCCCGCTACGCCGAGCGCACCGCTCACAATGCCGAGCGCCGCGGCCAATCTCGCGAGCGCCGCTGGGGATTCGAATGGCCCAGCGCCAAAGCGCAGGCAGCCCAATCTGGCGACCCGGTCAGCGAAGAAGAGCGGCTGGTCATTTTGAAAATGCTGGAAGAGAAACAAATCTCCCTCGAAGATGCCGACAAGCTGCTTTCGGCCCTCGAAGGAAAAGAGTGAGGCAGGGAATGTCTACTGAAAGCGAACGCATTCAGATATTGGAGATGGTCGCCGCCGGGCAGATTTCTGCCGCTGAGGGCGTGAAGCTGATCCAGGCGTTGGACAGCATCCCGGAGAGCGTCGCATCGGATGGGGCCGGCGAGCTGCCCGCGGGAACCGCGTCGCCCGAGGCGCAATGGAACGCCGCGCCTCCCCCGGCTGCAGAACCCTATTCGGCCCCGGTCGAAGAGCCGCTGCCCCCTCAGCCGGAGTCAGCCCCTTTTCAGCCCCAACCCGGTATTCGCAAGTGGCGCAATTGGTGGCAAATCCCGCTGTGGATCGGCGTCATCATCACCGTCTTCAGCGCCATTTTGATGTACCTGGCCTGGCAGGCGCAGCAATTCAGTTTCCTGTTTGTCTGCTCGTGGTTCCCATTCCTGATCGGTGTGGCGGTGCTGGCGCTGGCCTGGGCCAGCCACAGCGCCCGCTGGCTGCACGTGCGGGTACACCAAAAACCGGGCGAGCGCCCGCAAACGATTGCCATCAGCCTGCCGATTCCTATCCGGCTGACGGCCTGGTTCCTGCGGATATTCCGCGGGCGGATTTCCGGTCTCGAAAAAATCAATCTCGACGAGATGCTCCTGGCTTTGGAAAATGTCTCGCCCGAAGCGCCGCTGTACGTCTCGGTTGACGATGACGACGACGGCGAAAAAGTAGAGGTTTACATCGGATAATAACGCTCGGCGGAGACGACGATCCCGCCGTCCGCCGGACTGTCGTCCGGCGGGAGCAGAATAATAATGCTCGGCAGGGACGACAGTCCCGCCATTTGCCGGATGATTGTCCGGCCGGAGCAGATGTATAGTACGAGGAGGACGACATGGTTACAACAGAAGAACGAATGCGCATCTTGAAAATGATCCAGGAAGGCAAAATCACCGCAGAAGAAGGCGCCAAGCTGTTGGCCGCGCTGCGCGAGAGCCGCAAAGAGACCATCCGCGCCACGCCAAGCGGTGGTATGCGCGGCGGCAAAGGCTGGCTGCACGTGCGGGTGACCGACATGGCAACCGGCAAGGCCAAAGTCAACGTCAATTTGCCCGTCAGCTTGATGGAAGCGGGCATGAAGATCGGCGCGCAGTACGCTCCCGAAATCCGTGATATTGACCTGACCCAATTTATCGAGGAAGCCAGAACTCAGCCCATGGGTAAGGTCATTGACGTGATTGACGAGGAAGACGGCGAGCACGTCGAAATTTTCATCGAGTAGCAGCCATGTCTGACGAAACATTACAACAAGTTTTCACTGTTTCCGCGCCGGCAAAACTGCGCCTGGGTAACATCGCCGGGTCGGTTGATATTCAGCCGGGCGAGAGCGGCGTCATTTCGGTAACCGCAGTCAAACGTGCAGGCAAAGGTGACGCTGAACACACCGAGGTGGTGATGCGCCAGGAAAGCGACGGCGCAGTGGTGGTCGAAACGCGCTGGCGTGAGGGTGGATGGTTTTTCTTCCACATGCGCCCGTGCAATGTGGATTACACGGTGCGTGTCCCGGCGGCGTGCGAGCTGGATTTGGACGGGGTGAGCAATTCAGCTTCCGTCCAAGGCTTGGAAGGCTCGCTGAATTGCCATACCGTGAGCGGCAATGTGAGCCTGGAAGCGCTGAAGGGTAGTTTCAAGATCAATTCGGTGAGCGGCGACGTGTGCGGCCAGCAATTAAGCGGTCCGTTGCGGCTGGAGACTGTCTCCGGGGATGTGCGGCTGCTCGACAGCCAGTTCGACGAGCTCAAGGCCAATACAGTCAGCGGGAACATCATTCTCCAGACAGGCTTGAATGCTGGCCCCTACCGGTTCGAGACCGTCTCTGGCGATATCCGGCTGACTGTGCCGCCCGACACCCGCTGTTCTGCTGAGCTGTCCACGTTGAGCGGTCATATCGCCACCAACCTGCCGTCCGTAACACACCGGTCGAACGGCTTCCGGCGGGCCGAGATTCAGGGCGGAGGCGTGCGTATCAAATCGCACAGCGTATCGGGAGATGTTTACGTCAATTCGTCAGAGCCGATTCAACCGCCAGCGCCGCCAGTCGCGCCAGCCCCGGCGATGCCTGACGTGCCAGCGCAATCTCAGCCGGTGTCGCGCATCGAAGTGCTGGAGGGCATCGAGCGCGGCGAGATCACCGTCGAAGAGGGTTTACGGCTGTTGTAATCTTCTATCTTGACGCAAGGAATCAACGCAAAGGCGCAGAGTTGCAAAGACGCAGAGACGCAAGGTTGTTTTTGTTCTTCTTGCGTCTCTGCGTTTCTCTGCGACTCTGCGTTGATGATTTTCGCGATTATGAAAATACGCAGTACCGCATAAGTCGCTATCAACGGTGACCAAAA
>DYIZ01000045.1 GCA_020723385.1 Candidatus Aquidulcis sp. | reverse complement strand
ACGGGCGCGTAGCTCAGTTGGTCAGAGCGCATGTATCACACACATGAGGTCGGGGGTTCGAGCCCCTCCGCGCCCACACAGACAAAAACCGAGGCGTATCCTGCGCCTCGGTTTTTGTTGGTTCCGGGGATGAATGGATGGCAACAACGAAGGCCGTTATCGTGCTATACTCAATACAATCATTCCACGCCAGATAGTGACCTGTGTTCGTGTGTGAAGAGATTCAGTAGGAAGGTTGCCCTATGCGAATGTTCCTCCTGTTCTTTAGTGTAATCCTATTATTGGCCTTGGCGTCTTGTAATCTTCCATCGAACTCCCAACCGCCCGGACAAGCTGGGGCAAGTCCAACTCCAAACGCGCTGCTGGCCGCCGCCGGCCTGGATTTCACGCCTACCCTGCCTCCAACCCCAACCACCACGCCCAACCCTACCAGCACCCCAACCCTGACCCCGTCGGCAACCGCTACCGACATGCCTACGGAAACCCCCACCGAGACGCTTATCCCCACCCAAACCCCAACCGAGACTCCCACTTTAGAGCCATCTCCAACGCATACCGCGACCATGACACCAACCTATGCGGTCCTGCGTGGAAGAGTGCTGCAATTGTCTAACTGCCGGTACGGGCCTGGCGCTCCTTACCTTTACAAATACGCGCTCATAGAAGGCAGCAACCTGGAGGTCATCGGGCGCAATGATCTGGGCACTTGGATCCTGATCCAGGCGATCGGCGGCGACAACCCCTGCTGGGTCAATGCATCACTTATGGAACTCACTGGAGATGTAATGTCCGTTGCGCCAATGTACATTCCTCTGCCCCAATCTCCATATTACGGCCCGCTGACCGGGGTTTGGGCAGAGCGTGATGGAAACGATGTGATTCTGTCCTGGAACCCGTTATACTTACAGGCCGGGGATGACTCGGAGCAGTTTCCCTATCTGGTCGAGGCCTGGATATGCCAGAAGGGCGAGCTGGTCTTTACACCGATCGGCTCATACGAGACGATCATAAGAGTAACCGACGAGCCAGGCTGTTCAGAGCCTTCGCATGGGCGGGTGTACGGGGTGGAAAAGCACGGTTATACCAACTGGGTCGAATTTTCCTGGCCCGCGCACCCGTAAGGCGATGCGCTCGAATTGGGCGTGGGTGATCTCGCCTTTTTGACGCTGGCGCAAAGCTCAAAGCAATTTCATTGTCGTCAAATCGAAATCACCTTGGCCGCTCTCCGCTGGGCTTCGATGATGTCCGTCATCCCACCAACGATACCCACCTGCACCTGCTCGGCCAAACCAAAATAATTGAGACAGTTAGAGCATAGAATGAGTCTCACGCCCTTTGTTTCAAGCGCTTTGAGCTGTTCCAGAACAGGCGAGCCGTCCACAACCAGCTTGACGCCATCGGTATAGAAACAGATCGCTGCCGGAAGGATATTATTTTCGTCCAGCAATTTGAGATAGGTTTGAATGAGCTTTTGCTGCAATGGCAAATCTGCGTCCCCCATGCCATTGCGGGTGACAAGTATTACCGTTTCGTAATCGGGAATAGACATTCGACCTCCTGAGAAAATATAAAGCCGCCGCCTACCAACGCAGACAGCGGCCCAGGAGGGTCACGATCTAATCAGCGCGACAAAAACTCTCCGCCGCGCTGGCATGTCGGCAAGCAATTAACCAGGCGCAAGCCTGCGCCCTGGTTCGATAGTCAGGTGCGGCGGGGGTAAAGTTTCATAATGGGGATTATACCATTCGGGCAGCTTGCTGTTCGCGGTAAAAAAACATCGGAAAATAACAGGGTCAAGGATAATTACTGTAAGAAAACATGCGTTCAACCTGTCGTTTGTGATATGATAAATTATTCATCAAGGGTTGATCCAACAAACTAGCATCATATTCTCAAATCTAACAACCAATTTAATATTAGCTGCCGATATCCATTCAGCCATTCGATAGGAGGTGCGCCATGCATAGCAAGCGATCCAGCAGGATTGTATGGTATGGGTTCTTATCATTTTTACTGGTCGGATTACTGGCATACACCAAACTGGCTGCTTCTGCAGAACGCAACGATGTTGAGGAAGCCCGCCAGCGCGCCCTGGAGGCCGGTTCCTACAGCTTTACCGCTGACATTGCTCAAACCCTCTTACCGCGTGCCGCGCCCGAAACCATCGGCCAGAGCGACCAACGCATAGACTGGCGCGTCGAGGGCGAAGTGCGCCTCCCCGATTATTCGCGCACCCAGTTGCAGGTGGAGGGCGGCCAGGGCGAGACTCCGCCGGTGACGATCGTCCAAAGCGGGGATGAATCCTACATACAGGTAGGCGATAAACTACAGCCGCTGGATTCATCTGCCAGGGCTGTGGGGGGCATGGCCAGCCAGGATTTTCTCGGTTATCTGGATACCGCGACCAATGTGCATCCGATTGAGCCCGAGTGGGCCGGGGGTGAGCAATTTTCCCGATACACCTTCGATATTGACGCCAACAAGTTCACCGAAAATGCCCGCGCCGCGGTGGCGCAGCAGTTGCAGGGGCAGCTTCCGGCTGGCACAGAAATTACCATCCCCGAGTACCTGCGCAATATGACCGGCAGCGGCGAGTTGTGGATCGATTCTGCCGGCCTGCCCCGCCGCCAGGTGCTCGACCTCGACATGCCCGCCGCCAGCGAATTCTACGACGCCCAGATGCACATCATCGTGGATTTCCGGGAGTTCGGAGCAGGCAGCCATCAGCTTTCTGCGGTCAGCGGTCAGCTTTCCTCGGTCGCCGGTCGTTTGTCATCGGTCATTCTTCAGCCTTCTTCGCTGATCCTCTATTTTGCCTGTCTCGTCCTGGCTGCGCTGATTCTCACCTACCGTCGTTATTCTCGCCACATCTACGCGGCTGTCGCCATTTTTCTGATCATCTCTTTTGTCTTTTCCCCGCTGCTTGAATCTATCCAGCTTGTTCGCTTTCGGGAACAACAAGCCAAAGCCGCCGCTGCCGACCCAATCGCCGAAGCCCTCGGGCTGGAAACGACCACCGACGAACAACTGTCAACTGGCAACCGTCAACCGCCAACCGCCAACCGCCAACCATCAACCCTCTGCGGCTCCGGCTCCCCCGGTGTGGATTCCGACTTCGACGGCCTCAACGACCAAACCGAATACTGCCTGGGCACCGATCTCTATTACGGCGACAGCGACCGCGACATGATCACCGACACAGTCGAGGTCGAAGGCTTTGATTTCGCGGGAAAGCACTGGTCTACCGATCCCTTCAAGGTCGACTCCAACGACGATGGGATGGCGGATTTCAATGAATGGCCCAATCCCGTCGGCGAAGCCCCCGGATGGGATCCCGATAACGATGATATTCCCAACCCGTGGGATGACGATAACGACGACGATCTCGTCCCCGACAGCCTCGACCTCTCCCCTTATGCTCGCACAGCTTACACCAGCACCTTCTCCCTCGATAGCCAGGCGGGCGGCTTTGACGGTTACCGCTACGTCGAAGTGCAGATTCAGCCGAAAAACCAGGACAGCCTGCGCTTCTCCACATCCTACCTCGATTGGCCGCACGACACTAAAGGCCAGCTTCAAGACCTGAACGACTCCACCGACGACATCCGCCTCCAGCCCATGCTCAAAGTGCGCACCGACCAGGCGCCGGAAGAAGACCTGGCGGAAAAATATGGCGTATCCGCCTTCACCGAGAATGGCGATCAGTACCTGTTTGCTCCGCTCATGCCGGTCAGCAGTGGGGGGCAATACGTGGCCTTCTACGCCAAAATCCCCTATAGCCCCGACACTCCCGACATCCATTGGGAGGCGGCCAGCCTGGCTTGGGTTGTGCAGATGAGCGTGGACGAATCTGTAGGCGGCCAGACGGTCAGCAATATCCAGCCGATCCAGGTCTACGCCGGGGAGTCGTTCCGCGTCACCGGGTTGGAAATCCTCATGAGCAAAGACTACCAGAGCGCCATCCTGGGCACGCCCGAGATACCCGATGATGACGCGCAGTTGTTCAACCTGGTCTTCGGCCTCAGCGCCACTTACCTGACCAACCAGAACCCCGACTTGCAAGCCATCTACGACCGCTTTACCAACCCCAACACCGATCCAGTCGAGAAATGGGGCGTCACCACCCCCGTCGCGGTGGATTTGCCTCCCGCTTATGCCCACATGGACGCGGGGATCGCCGATCTGTCAGCGCGCCTGTTGGCTTTTCTCGATGGCAACGCCTATTCGCAGGCGGTCACTCCCACGCTGCTTCTTGCAACCCAAGAGCAGATCGGTCAATACAACTTGAGCGACGACGGCGTGTTCGAGCCGAGCAATGCCTTCGAGGCCAGCCTGGCCAACATCCCGATGAGCCTCCAGCGCAGCCTGAAACAGGCGATCTTCGCCTACCAGGATGGAGCATGGCAAGGCCTGACCACCGAAGAATTGCTCGAAAAAGTTTCTACCCGTTACGCGGACCTGTCTGCTATCCTGGCGGATTTACAGACGCAGTATCCCGATTTGACCGAGAATGACCTTAGGGCCACCATTTACATGTTCTACATGACCTGGGGTATTGGAATAACTCAAATCCTCAGCCTGGGGGGATTGGGGTTGGCCCCGCAGGGCCGCCTCGACCAGGAAGTGTACAACCGCTTCAACCAACCCGGCGCCGGGAACCTGCCAGCCTACCTGATCGAAGCCGCCCAGTTGGGACAGCCAGGCGGCGGGCTAAGGTTAGGCGACCCAACCGGCAACTGGTCTTACCTGCGCGGCAGGGATGCGCTTGGCGAAGCCACCGGGCTGACTGCCTCTCACATAGACTTCTACAATTTCGATTTTACTGTCAGCGCTGAACTAAAGTACATCGGCAAAGCATTCGTGCGTGTCTTTAAAACCGCCTTATCGGTAATCACCGCGGCGCAATGTATCCAATGGGCGATAAAGGGGCAATATATCGGCATCACCGGATGGACCAAGCTTAGCCAAAACTTCGGCTTTTTCACCCGCATGAAGATCAATATTCGCATACTGGGGGTGATTGGAGCTGTCGTGAGTGTCATCATGATCTGGACCCAGTTTGGCCTGACCACCGACTTTAGCAATCCCCTGGAATGGAGGTTAGCCGTTGCATCTGCCGTTGCCGCTACAGTTTTCACCATCGTCTTGTTCCTGCTCAGCCTGATACCCTTTGTCGCAATCCTGGTAGCGGTGTTCGCGATCATTGATTTGATCCTCTTTTTCGTGATAGATTTCAGCCTCAGCGGTTGGATCATCGAGCATATCGCGCCGCTCTTTTACAGCGCCAACACATTGACCGAGCTGGATTCTGCCGATTTCATCAACTCCCAGTCTGGCCTGGTCAACGAGGGTCTCGGCGTTACGCCAGGGAATCGCTTCCGGGTCAGCGATCTCTTTTGGGGCAAGATCATCCTCACCGGGGACGGCGACTTCAGCGACCTCCAGAACAGCTCTGTCTACGGCCAGTTCGAAGGCGCCATGCCCGGCGGTGCGGCGGTGAACCAAAACGACCCGGCCTGCACCGCGGCTGGCAGCGCCACCTATTCCAACTATCGCATTTGCAGCAACAAGGTCGCCGTCGAATACCGCCTCGACGCTGCCCTGCGCGATACCGCCATGACGCTCATGTCCAAAATCCATGCCGACACGCGGTACGAGGATTGCACTTTATACGGCCTGATTTGCTGGGGGTCCAATTCGACATCCACCGATCTGCCTGACGATCTTCAGGAAAGTGATCGCTGGGCGCCGAGCACCTTTTACCTGGATGTACTGCCCACTACGATGGTCGGCCTGTGGAACTGGAATGCGGCCCCGGTTGTCTCCGGCCATATTTTCAACCCAGATCGGGACGGCGATGGCCTCTCCAACACAAAAGAGACCCAGCTCGGAACCGGCGCAGATAACTGGGACTCCGACAGCGACGGGCTTTCCGATCTGTTCGAGGATCAGCAGCGCGCCGCCCTGGGGACCAACCCGCTCGACCCCGACAGCGACGATGATACCTTGAAAGACGGTTTCGAATATCGTCTCAGCACTCGCATCAACCAGGCCGACACCGATGGCGATGGTCTGACTGACGCCGAAGAGGTCAACCACCCCCTGGTGGACGGCTCCTGGGTTGGAGGCTGGCTCGTCACCTTACCTGACACATCTCTGTCCATCCGGGTTTTCTCCGACCCGAAGAACCCCGATACCGATGGCGACGGTCTGGATGACGTTTCCGAGCGCGCCGCCGGAACCAGCCCCTTCGCCTTCAACGATGTCCCGCACCTCACCCTCGAAGCCGCTCCCTTTGCCTACAGTCCCAACGCTGACGGCGGGGTCTATGTTGAGAATGGTGATACAGTAACCTTCATCGTCACCCTCGCCAGCACCGGCCCGCACCCCATTACATCCACCCTCTCCCTCTGCCTCCCCAATTTCCTCACCGACATTCAAGCCGGAACTCTCCAGGGCGACCGCATTCCACCCAACAATTCCTCTCTTTCAACCTGCAACCTTCAACTTTCAACACCCCTCGCCTGGGACTTCTCCGGCCCCTACACCCTCCAACTGTGGGAAACGGTCAGCGCCACGATCACTGCCACGGTAGATCCTGCTCTGCCCGCCTCCATCGTCGCCGACGCCCTCGCCAGCCTGCCCTATCCAATTGGCGGCGAGGTGAGCGATGTCGCCAGCCGTGTAAAGATCGCGGCAGATGTGGATAATCCACAGGTTACGCTGCTCGACCCGCTGGATGGCGCCTACCTGGGCGGCGGGATCACCACCTACGTTATCGGCGGCTCGGCTTCCGATGAGACCAGTTGGGTGACGCGGGTGGATATTGACCTGCCTGCCGGAGGCGGCACGGTCACCGCCGAAGGGACCAGCCCATGGGCTTACGCCTGGGAATTGCCCGAAGATGGAGAATACGTCTTGCAGGCGCAGGCCTACGATTACCTGGGGCGAGTCTCTGCCCCCGATGCGGTCAACGTCACCGTGGATAACACCCCTCCGGTGGTCACCTTCGATCTGGCCGACGGGACCTTTGTTACCGGTGAGCCAGGCAACGCCGGCGTGATCACCGTCACCCTCACCGGCAGCGCCAGCGACAACCTCTCCGGCGTCACCCGCGTCCAGGTCAGCGCCGATGGCAAGCCCTGGCGCGAAGTTCAACTGTCGGGCGGCGACTGGCTGGATTACTGGACTCTTCCCTCCTCCGAGTCCGCCCAGGGAGAGCACACTGTTGCCGTGCGCGCGGTTGACCGCGCCGGGAATATCTCTGAATCCCTGAGCCGCACCATCATCGTGGATGTCGTCCCGCCCACCGACGAGCTGACCAACCGCACCTTCCTCAACGATCCGCCTCACATCATCACCGGGCAGCCAGTCGAGTTGTACGGTGTGGTCAACGATGTCGGCCGTATGCCCGGCCCATCCCGCCCGGATGAGCTGGCTGGCGTGCTCGACAGTCTCACCAGCGCCACCATCTGGCTTGGGCTGGATTCTGCCGCCGAGAACGACGCCGGGGTCCATGCCGCCTGGATCGGCGATTTCAACGCCGACCGGCTGGCCGACCTGGCCGTGGGTTTACCGGCGGCCACTGGGGGCGATGGAAAAGTTGTCATCGTCTACGGCCGCGCCGGCGGATGGCCCGTGCCCGCCGATTTGAAACTGCTCTCCGACAGTCTCAGCTCATTCGTTGGGCTGCCGGGGGCCATGCTCGGCGCGCAGATTGCCCCCGCCGGGGATGTCAACGGCGACGGCTACGATGATCTGCTCATTGGCGACGCGGCCAACAACCGGGCCTTCGTCATCTTCGGGCGGCCTAACCCAACCGGGCAGGAAGTGCTGCTCGACGGCAACCAGCCTGCCGCCTGGTCGGTGATAAACCTGACAGGTCTGGGAGACCTGTCAGGTCTGGAGGCCGCTGGCGACGTAAATGGCGACGGCTACGCCGACCTGCTGGTGGGCGTGGCTGGCGCAGATAGGATTTACCTCCTGCTCGGACAGCCCGGCGCGTGGACTGAAACAGTTGCTATGAACACGCGTTATGCCGCCCAGGTGAACGCCAACCCGATGGGCGCTGCGCTGACCGGCGTCGGCGACGTAGACGGCGACCAATACGACGATTTCGTCATCTCGCAGGCTGGAACGCTCTACCTGTACCGCGGCAGCGCCTTCTTTAGCGCCTATGCCAAACGCTCGCTGGAGTTGTCCGACGCCGATGCCACATTTGCCAGCGCCGACAGCGCTCCGCAAGTGGTTGCCCTCGGCAACGTGAACGGCGACAACCTGGCCGATTTCGTCTTTTCCAACGGCGACACTCCGCGCCTGGTTTTCGGCGACGCCGAGCTGGATTGGTCAACCCACGATTTCAGCGGCCTTTCCCCGGCGGCTTCCGGCTTCCTGGCGGCGGCTGGCGATGTGGATGCCGACGGTCACGCCGATGTGCTCATTGGCAACGCCGACGAGGATGCCTACCTGTTCCTGGCAAGCAACCTGTCTTCGGTGGCAACTACCCTCACCGGTGTGGAAAGCGCCGCCTCCGCCCCCTACGCCGCCGGGGCCGATCTCAACTCCGATGGCTCCTCCGACCTGTTACTCATCCCCACCGCCGCGGCAGCCGCTGGCCTGGGCATGTACCGCGAGGCGTATGGCGACCTGCCGTTTGTTGATCCAAATTCTCTGCCGGTCGCGAATCAGGGGGCAGGGGATAGGGGATCAGGGGTTAATCCCCTATCCCTTAATCCCTTATCCCCTGGTTCTGTCCTAACCGTTGACGACGACGGCTGCCCCGGCTGCTACACCACCCTCCAATCCGCGGTGGACGCGGCATCTTCGGGTGACACGATCCTCGTCAGCCCCGGCGTGTATGCGCCCTTCCTCGTCAGCGGCAAAAATGATCTGACTATTCAAGGCTATCACCCCGATGCGGTTTTCGTGGACGGCGGCGGCAGCGCCTACGCGGTCAAAATCCAGAACGCCGCGGGAATTTCCATCGAGCAAATGACCTTGCGCGACGCGGTCAACGCTGTCGAGCTGGATCATGCCGGGGTGGGCGGCTACATCACCCCAACCCTGGTCACCCAATTGGAATCGCTGCTGGTCTACGATTTCGCAACGCACGCGGTCTACATGGATCGCACCAGCACCGTTGCGCCGAACCAGTGTACGCTGGTGGGAGGCGATAACCACATCGAGGTGTACGGCCCGGCTGACCCGGCCTTCGACAACGCCTGGAGCACTCTCTCCACCGACAGCCGCGCCGCCACAGACGAAGGCGGCGGCGTATTGGCCGCGGATGGCAAGGTGTTCGTTTTGCCAGGCAATGGCAGCTCAGACTTGTACGAGTATGACCCGGCTACTGACGTGTGGACGGATCCTTGGGACCTTGCCCCGCTGCCGGCTGCCCTTGTTCCCGGCAGCGCCCTGACCAACGATGGTGGAAACTTGTTTGCCTTGATTGCTCCTCAATGGGAATCGTTCGAGGGCGGGGTGAATGCGCAGGTGAACGACCTGGCTTTCGACCCGAACGGGCAACTCTACGTTGGCGGTTCATTTAGCCAGGCTGACGGGCTGGCTGCTAATAATGTCGCTGTGTGGGACGGATCGAGCTGGTCGGCGCTGGGGTCTGGCGTCAATGGCGGCGTCTATGCAATGGCTGTGAACCCCAGCAATGGCTGGCTGTATGTTGCCGGCGGCTTCACCCATGCGGGGGGCATCTATTCCGAGAATGTCGCCTGCTGGAACGGCTCGAGCTGGTCGGCGATGAGCGCTTTCCCTGGCATTGGCACGGTTCCGTATTTCCGTGATATGGCCGTGGATACCAACGGGAATGTCTATGTTACCTATTGGGCCAATGGTTTCGGAGACCGGCTGGCGAAATGGAACGGCAGTTCATGGACAACGATGCTGTCTGGAGTATACATTACCAGCATGGATGCCGATGACCTGGGCAACGTTTACATGGGCGGCTCCTTTACCAACCTGGGCGGGGTGACTGGGGCAACCAATGTCGCTATGTGGAACGGCAGCAGTTGGTCCGCCCTGGGCAGCGGCGTGGGCAGCACTGTCTATAGCCTGGATTACGATGAAGGGTATGTGTATGTATCCAGCAGCGGCGTCCAAAACTACGTCGCCCGATGGGACGTTGACGCGGGAACCTGGAGCTCGCTGGGTACTTTTTGGATGGACGATGTGCCCGCTGAGATTGTCGCCGATGGGAACGATGTTTTCGCTTGGGACACTTACGATGAAATCTCCACTTACCTTGTTCATTGGGATGGCAGCAATTGGACGGATTTGACGGGCGGCACAGCCGACGAGCGCATTGGAGCGCTGGCTGTCTGGGACAGCATTGTGTATGCCGGCGGGCTATTCACCCAGATCGGGGGCGACACGGTCAATCACGTGACGCGTTATCGCCATCCGTTAAGCCAATACAATATCGCCGCCGACGAGTGGACAGATTTGACCAATTACCCACGCGATGGCGCGGCGATTGCACGCGACAGGGGAAACACCCTGTATATCCTGGCTGGCAATAACAGCGCTTTGTTCTATCGCTACGGTCTCGACAACGGCTACTGGGAAACCCTGGCTAACCTGCCTGCCAGCGCTGGCGAGGGGGCGGCGCTGGTTTTTGCCCAAGACATCTTTTACGCGCTGCGCGGAGATAGCACAGACGAGTTTTACCGCTACCTGTCCGGCTCGAACACCTGGGAGGCCCTGGCTCCCATGCCTTATGTCGCTTCCACCGGCGCTTCGCTGGCCTGGGATGGCCGCGATTGGATCTATGCCATTCCCGGCGGCAATGGCAAGCAGTTCTTGCGTTACAACATCCCCTCGGATCAATGGCAGGTTTTGGGCGACGGTTCCTCCGCAACGCCGGACGATGACGATCTGGCTTTTGGCGCATTGGGAGGCGCGGGGCTGGCCCTCGACGGCCACGATCTCTACGTGGTGACCGGCGGAGGAGTGGCCCAACTGGAAGACTTCAGCCCCGTGGCGCTCTACCCGCAGCGCCTCACCCTCGATCAGGTAGCTTTCGTTGTAGACGACACTGCCGCCAACGGGTCGTGGCTGAATTTCGATCTTCCCCCCGATGATTTCTACTTCACCGGTTCGGGCAGCGCCAGCGTGGGCGGGAGCGGCACAGACTGGACGCCGGATATCCGGCTGGCTGGCGGCGAAATCCTCAGCCACGCCCAGGCCGCCTTCCTCGATCCGGTTCACGATAGCTACCGGCTCACGGCGGGGTCGCTCCTCGCCGCCGGTTATCACGCTTACCGGCCGGATGCCATCGTCGCCCCCAGCGGGGAGGAGTTCACTGATATTCAAACGGCGATCCTCAGCGGGGCAAACCGCGTTTTCATCCGGGCCGGGGTCTACCCGCAGTCGTTCTACCTGTTGAGCAGCGTCTCCGTGATCGGCGCGGGGGCCGATACCACGATCATCGAGCCGCCGCCTTCCTTCACCGGGGCGCTCGTCGCCGCCGAGGGGGTGGCTGGGGCCGGCCTGTCGCGCGTGACTCTCAGCGGGGAGGGTTTTGGCGGCGACGGGCTACGGGTGGAAGATGGGGCGCAGTCGGTGGCCTTCTTCCGCTCCATCGTGCGCGGTGCGGCCAATGGGATCGTTGTCAACGGGGAAGACACCGATCTCGAGGTTTTCAACACCACCCTGGTCGAGAACACCAACGGCGTCAATACTGGGAGCTGCGCCCCGCTGGATGTGCGCAATACCATCATCGCCTTCAATTCTGGCACGGGGCTTCTCATGCAGGCAGGCAGTTGCAGCCCGGTGCGCCTGCACACCTATAACCTGTTCTGGAACAATGGCGCCGATCTCAGCCCGGCGCTGCCCGGCCCTGGCGAACTGTTCCTCGACCCGTTGTTCGCCGACCGCTACTCGCACAATTATCACCTCAGCGACAACTCCCCGGCGATTGACTCCGGCAATCCCACCGACCCCTACCCGCCCGGCGCGGGTAAACGGGTGGACATCGGCTACCTCGAATACAGCCGCGCCGCCTTCTACGCCGACGACGATTACTGCGAAACCTGCATCAACGACGGCCTGACTTGGCAGGTAGACGCCTTCGACGTGATCCAAGATGCCCTCGATGCAGCAACAGATTATGTCCGAACCTTGACCAATTCGTGCAACCTGCAACCTGCAACTTGCAACTTGCAAACTTTCGTTGGCGTCGGCCCCGGCAGCTATGCGGAAAACCTGCGCGTGCCCAGCCACGTACATCTCATCGGCAGCGGGGCGGACGAAACGACAGTGGACGGCAGCGGCGGCAGCCCGGTGACCCTCCTGGGGGTGATCGAAGCCCAGGTGAGCGATTTCACCCTCACCGGGACGGCGGGCAGCGCCGCGGCAGTCTACGTCGCTGGCGCTTCCAACAGCGTCGCCATCACGCACAACGTCATCCGCGGCAACGCCTTCGGCGTGCGCTTCGAGGGCCGCTCCTCCGGGCTGGTCTCTTTCAACACCATCGTCAACAACACCCAGGCAGGCGTGTTGAGCGGGCTTACCCAGCAAAATGCCTCTTGGAAACTCGACGAATCTGCCGGGGCCACCAGCTTCGCCGACGCTTCCGGCAACGGCCACACCGCGACCTGTTCCGGGGCCACCTGCCCGACTGCCGGTGAGGGCGGGCGCAATGGCAGCGCTCTGCACTTCGATGGCAGCGACGATTACCTGTCAGTCGCCAATCAGGCCAACCTGAATCCCACCAACCTGACCGTGGCAGCCTGGATCAACGCCGACACCTGGGCGGCTCAACGCTGGATCGGCACGATCGTGGGGAAGGACGATTGGGCCTCAGGCTCGCACGGCTATGTCTTGCGCACCGGGGAGAACGGACGGCTCTCGTTTGCGATTGCCATTGCCAGCGGCTGGCAGGAGGCGCTCTCCGCGCCGCTCATGGCTGCCGGGACGTGGTACCACGTGGTCGGGACTTACGATGGAAATACCCTCAAAATCTACATCAATGGCATCGAGAAAGGCGCGCTGAACGCGCCTGGCTCGGTTGTCTCTTCCTCTTACCCACTGAACATCGGGCGCGCCCCCTACGATACCACCCGGCGCTTCGACGGCTTGATTGACGATGTGCGTCTCTTCAACCGCGCCCTGTCAACCGACGAGATTTGGGGGCTTTACACGGAGGGGTCAGGCAACTGGGTAACTGTAGAAAATAACATTCTCTCCGATAACGTCATTGGCCTGCAAACCCGCTTCGACGGACAGATTTTCAACGACTTTAATTTGCTGTACAACTACGCTTTGGATTATGATGATCAGGCTTCTACAGGATTAACGCAAGGCGCGCACGACCTCGTCGGGCAGAACCCGCAGTTTACCGACCCCTACGGCAACGAGTATTATCTCGCCCCTGCCTCTCCGGCGGTTGACGCGGCTTCCTGGGCCAGCGCAGTCCCGCCCGGCGGCGGGGCGCGCGCCGACATGGGCTGCTTCGAGCTGCTTGCCGCCCCGCTCACCGTCTTCTTCGGCGCGGAAGACATCTCGACTGTCATCGGCAGCTCCGGGGCGGGCGCAGTCGAGGTGGGGATCAGTTTCGTGGCGAACCCAGACGATCCAATCACCGCCACCTTGCCGACGGCGTGGACGGCGGTGGCCCTCGAAACCCCCGATCAGACCTATTCTTACTGGTCAACCGATTACACGCCCACGCAAGACGGGTTGTATCGCTTCTACAGCCGCGCCGCCGATGTGGTCGGCAACCAGGAAGCGGATGAGGCCGATTGGTACGAAGGGGCTTTCGTGGCCGACAGCGTCGCGCCCACCCTCGGGTGGACTTCCAGAGTCCTGGCTGGCGCGGGTGCTCCCGATGTGGATGTCACCGCCCCGCTGGAATTGCGCGTCCAGGTGTCTGACTACGCCGCCGGCCAGTTCAGCGTGGGCGATATCTACTTCGAGGTAGACGGCAACCGTGTGGATGCGCAGTGGGCGGCTGAGCCGTGGGACTCCGGGCAGCCGCGCACCTTCCGGGCCTGGATCACGCTCGCCAATGGCCTGCACAGCGCCCAGGCTTTTGCCGTGGACAAAGCGGGCAACGTCGGTCAAACGGACCTGCTCAGCCTGAACGTCACCGGGCAAACCGCCGCCGATGCCACACCCCCGGCATTGGCAATCGTCTCCCCATCGGGAAGCGGGTGGATCACGCATACAGCTACCTTCGGCAGTACAGCCAGCGACGACAACAGCGGGCTGGCCTCAGTGGAGATCAGCCTGGATGGCGGCTACACCTGGCTGCCCGCCTCGGTTTCGGGGTCGGATTGGAGCCTGGAGTGGGAAGGCCCCATCGGGCAAGAATTCGTCAGCTTCCCGGTGTGGGCACGCGCCGCCGACCGGGCCGGCAACACCACGCTCGAAGCGCGTCCCATCACGGTGGACAATGTCCCGCCCACCGGGTTGGAGCCGGTCACCTTCTCTGCGCCGCCCGGAACGCACTTCGACCAACCCACCGCGCTGGTCATCACCTGGACAACGCCCGAAGACGGCTCTGGCATCGCCGATGTGGTGCTGGCAGTTGACCAGGTAACCGGTACATTCCCAACCAGCGTGGTGACAGGCAACACGGCTGCCGAAATGCTCTCACAGCCCGGCGATTGGTACGTTCACATCGGCGCGAAGGACGCCGCCGGGAACCAGTTCAACCTCGAATACGGGCCGTGGCGCGTGGGCACCTTCGACGACCCGCCCACGGCGTGCGGCGACCGGAAGCAGACCATCATCGTGGATGGCTATCTCGACCTGGCGAACGGCGAATGGCGCGAATCGGAACGGCTCGACGACGACGAGCGCCCGCATATCGCCAACAGCCAGGTGGAAACCACGGCCCTCTACGCTTCCTGGGATGGGGAAGCTTTCTACGTTGGTTGGCAGGGCGCCTGGTGGGCGCTGGACGGCGACCTGTGGGTCTACCTCGATACCCAGGCAGGCGGCGCGGCCAGCGGGATCGAAACTCCCGCCGGGCCAGTGATCCTGCCTTTCCTGGCGGACCTGGCTTTGAACATCACCAGCAGCACCGAGGGCAACCTGTGGGCGTACAACGGCGCGCAATGGGCAGCCATCGGCGGTATGGAATTCGTCCAGGGCGAGAATGGCGACACCGAGGCCAGAATCCCGTGGAATATTGACACGATCTCCAGCCTGAACCTCGTAGCTTTCGCCGTGAGCGACGATATCCCGTCGGTTGACGAAAGCCATTTCTGGAGCACATTCCCCACCAATAATGACCTGTCGGGAGCGCTGACCAGGTTCTATCACTGGGATGATCTGTGCAGCGTGGCAGTGATCAACGACTCGCAGCCGCGCGCCGACAGTGTGTTGATGGCGCTGTCCAGCACGCAACTGCCCGGCAGCATCTGGGGGCCAAACGCCGGGCTGACTTACCGGGTAGACCTGGCGAATCAGGAAACACGGCTGGTGAACGGTCTCCAGGTGGAGCTGCAAGCCACCCCGGGGTTGTCTTATCTGACCGTAGAGGGGGCTGCCTGCGCCGACTGCGCCGCGCCCGACCACTGGCTGCTCGACGTCCCGCCGATTGATGCGGCTGTGAGCCATGTCATAACCATCACAGCCGCGCTGGATTCCGACCTGACGGGATTGTCGGATGTCTCCACCAGCGCTTCTCTGGAGAGCGGCGGCGATGTGTTCAGCCAGGCCAGCCTGAGCCACCGGGTGGATGGCGAAACGCCGGAAGTGATCATCACCTCGATGCCGGGGCAGATGCTGCCAGTCGGGTTGGTCACGCTCTACGGCGCCGCCGACGACGGCATGGGCGCAGGGATCGCGCTCGTACAAGTCTCGACCGGCACTACCTGGCATGACGCGACGGGGCTGCAAAATTGGTCGGCAGAAGTGAGCGTACCGGTTGGGGCGACCTCATTCACCGTGTGGGTGCGCGCCTTCGACCAGGTTGGCCTGTTTACCGTGGTTTCGGCGACCTTCGAGGTTGACCCCAATCCGCCTTCGGTGGCTGCCTCACTGCCGCAATTCCTGACCGGCGAGGCGGCTGTGATCGGCGGTACAGCATCAGACGGCGAAACGCTGGTGACGATGGTCGAAGTGCAGCTCGATTGGGATATCGCGCCCTGGCTTCCCGCGCTGGTGTACCAGCCGCAGGGCGGGCAGCAGCAGTGGCGCTACACATGGCAACTGCCATCCGAAGATGGCGTCGTCCACACCCTGCGGGCACGCGGCTACGATGCGGTCGGTAACCTCAGCGAGCCGACCGATTGGCTGACCACAACCGTAGATAATGTCGCGCCGCAAACTACAGCGATCCAGCTCATCGCAGGCGCGGATATACTCAATTACTTGCCTGGCGGGAGCGGCGAGGCGGTGTTGAGCGGTGCAACCAGCGATGGCAGCGGCATAGCCAGCCTGAGAGTACTGGTTTACGACCCCATCAGCAATGTCTACCAGCAGCCGGTTGACGGCGACCCGCAGGCCTGGCAATTCGCCCCTCACCTGGATGAGCTGATCGCCGGCCGGTATACTTTGTGGGTGGAAGCCGTGGATGTGGCGGGCAATACACAAACATCTGGACCATTCTACCTGTTCCTGGACCAGGCAGTCAGCGGATTGCAAGTGGTGGGCAACACTCCAATCTTGATGGGCAGCACGACCATTTTCACCGCCACGATCCTGGCTGGCACCAACGTGAGCTATGCCTGGGATTTCGGCGATGGGACCACCTTGAGCAGCGGCGCACCCGCAGTCGTCAACCACGTTTATACAGCCACCGGAATCTATACCGTTACGGTGACAGCCGCCAACGCGGCGGGCAGTGTATCGGCTTCAAAAACGGTGCAAGTTATCGGTTATAAAGTATGCCTGCCAGTTGTCGTCAAAGAGGCTGGCGGCAGATAAGCATGGCAGCGCCCCCTGCATCAAGCGCAGGGGGCGCTGCCCTATTTGCCTGAAAAAGCGCTGATTCGCTAGAAAAACCTTTAGGGTCTGGGTAAGCAGGTGGTATGATTGATTTCGAGAATTGCGGCTCTCCCGTTTCCAACGGGAGAGCCAGAATTGCAAGAAAGTGATTCCTCATCAAATGTCTGATAGATCCCAAAGAACAGCCACCTGTACTGCCAATAGTAATATCGCCTTTATCAAATACTGGGGCGATCGCGACCCTTGCCTGCGGATTCCGGTCAATAGCTCGCTTTCGATGAACCTCGAAGGCTTGACCACCCGCACCCGGGTGACTTTCGATCCCAAATTGGCGGGAGATCAGCTTACCCTGGAGGATCAGCCTGTCACCGGGGAAGCGCTTGCCCGGGTGAGCGCCTTTCTCGACCGGGTGCGGCAGATGGCTGGCATCTCCCTTTTCGCCGAGGTTCGCAGCTCGAACAATTTCCCGATGGGTGCGGGAATCGCCTCGTCCGCATCGGCTTTCGCCGCGCTCAGTTTGGCCGCGGCCCACGCGGCGGGCATCGCTCTCGGCGAGAAGGATCTCTCCCGGCTGGCGCGCACCGGCTCCGGGTCAGCCTGCCGCTCTGTCCCGGCCGGTTTCGTCGAATGGCAGGCTGGCGAGAGCGACGAGGATTCTTTCGCCTTCTCCATTGCCCCGCCCGATCATTGGGACATCGTGGACAACGTGGTGATCGTCAGCCAGGCGCACAAAACCATCGGCTCGACCGAGGGTCACGCGCTGGCGCTCACCAGCCCGCTGCAAACCGCCCGCGTGGCTGACGCGCCACGCCGCCTTGCCCTTTGCCGGCGCGCTATCTGCGAGCGGGATTTCGAAGCTTTTGCCGATATGGTCGAGCTGGACAGCAACCTGATGCACGCGGTGATAATGACTTCCACCCCGCCTATCCTGTATTGGCAGCCGCCCACCCTGGCTGTTATCCATGCCGTCCAGGCCTGGCGGCGGCAGGGCTGGCCCGTTTGCTATACGATTGACGCCGGCCCGAACGTGCATGTGATCAGCCTCAGCGCACACGCCGATCGAGTGGCGCAAGAACTATCCGGGATTTCGGGGGTTTCGAAGGTTCTCACCGCCCGGCCGGGGCGCGCGGCGAGGGTGGACGAAGATTATTAACCCGCCACCTATCTTCGCCGGTCACAAAACTGATATAATCGCTCCGAAAGGTACCCAAAATTACAGGTAATTTATGGCTTTACCCAACATTCAAACCATCTTGGAATTCGTTTTTGCCCTGGCTGCGCTGATTTTTGTGCACGAACTGGGCCACTTTTTGATCTGCCGTCTGTTCAAGATCGAGGTCGAAGAATTCGGATTTGGACTTCCCCCCCGGATGCTGACCCTCTTCGAGTTGGGCGGCACCAAATATACGCTGAACTGGCTGCCCCTGGGCGGGTTTGTGCGCCCCAAGGGGGAATCTGACCCCAATGTCCCCGGTGGGCTGGGTGCGGCTAAGCCGCTCGTCCGCATCGGCGTCTACCTGGCCGGCCCGGCGATGAATATTCTGGTGGCTATCGCCTTGTTTGCCACCACCCTGGCGGGGTTCGGCGAGCCAGTCCCTATCACCAACCAGGTGCAGATCGCCCTCATGTCGCCTGATCCCAGTCAATCGCCGCGCCCGGCGGAGCTGGGCGGGTTGAAAGATTGCGACATCATCACCGCCATCAACGACCAACCGATCACCAACTTCGACGAGCTGCGCGCCATCGTAGACGCCAACGCCAATCAGCCGCTCAGCATCGCTTACCTGCGCGGCGGGCTGGCTGGCGTTGTAACAGTCACCCCGGCGCTCAACGCGGAAGACGGCACCGGCGAAATCGGCGTTTATATGGGCAACCCGGTTACGCTCCAGCCCGTGCCAATCTTCCGCGCCATCCCATTGGGTATGACGTCGGTATACAATTATGCCTACCAGTTGGTCACCCTGCCTGGAAAGATCATCAGCCAACAGATCCCGGCCAGCCAGGGACGATTGGTGGGGTTCAAGGGCATGTACGATACCTACCGCGAACTGCGTTCAGATTCCAGCACCTGTATGCCCTGGGCGATGAACATCACCACCTTCCTGGCGATCATCTCGTCCTCGTTGGGCTTGCTCAATCTCCTGCCAATCCCCGCCCTCGATGGCGGGCGAATCCTGTTCGCCCTGCCCGAATTGATTTTCCGCCGGCGCATTCCCCCGGAATTCGAAGCCTGGGTCAACGCCATCAGCATATTCATCCTGATCGGATTGTTGCTGTATGTCAACATTCTCGATTTCATTCGCCCCGCCCAACTCCCCTGATTATGACCGATCCCTCTAAACTCTCATTCCAAACTGTCCTTCAAGCGATGCTTGATGAGGATCATTTACTGCCCCCGCAATATCTCTACCGGCTCTCGGACCTCTCATCGCACGATGCCAACCTGCTCCGCAAAGATTGGGGGCACATCGCCCTGTGGCGGCGGCAAGCCCTGATGGAAGATCTGGAACAGCTTGGCATCAGCGATACAGTGCTCTTTTTCGATGAGGTAGGCCGCCTGGCGCTGAACGATAGCGACCCACACGTACGGGTCGTTGCTATTCGGCTGCTGCGGGCTTATGAATTGGCCGAATTGATCCCATCATTTTTGGAAATGATGACGAAGGATGACTCGCCCGATGTGCGCGCCGAGGCTGCCACAGCCCTGGGGAATTTTGTCTACCTGGGCGAGCTAGAGGAGCTTTCCGAAAAAGCGCTTCACGCCGTCGAGGCTGCTTTGTTGTATGTCGCCGCAGGCTCTGATGAGGCCCTGGTGCGCCGCAGGGCGCTGGAAGCTTTGGGATATTCCAGCCGGAAAGAGGTTGCCCCGCTCATCCAGGCTGCATATACATCCGGTAAAGAAGATTGGCTGGTAACAGCCCTGTTTGCGATGGGCCGTACGGGCAGCGAGAACTGGCACGAAAAGGTGCTCAGCCACCTCGACGATGAGCGCCCCTCAGTGGCGATCGAAGCCATCGCCGCCGCGGGGGAGTTGGAAATCAAGCAGGCGGCTCCGCGCCTGTTGGAAATGCTGGGAAATGATGACGAAGACATCGTTGACGCCGCAGTTTGGTCGCTCTCACAAATTGGGGGAGACAACGTGCGTGAGGCTATCGAACAATTGCTGGATTCTGTTGACGAGGACGAGCGGATCGAATTCCTGGAAGATGCACTCGACAATCTATCATTCACCGAAGATGTCGGGCTCCTGCCAATCTTGGACCTCGATGAGGACGATCTCGAAGCGGATGACGAGAAGCTCGACCTGCTCGACGATGGAGATTTGATCAACCTCGATGATGATGAGGATGATCAGGTTTGAGTGCGCTGGTCTCTCTGTTCTTCAATAACCTGTCGCCTATTTTCCTGATATCCGGATCCGGTTTTTTAATTGGCAAATGGCTGCAAGTCAAACCGCGCATCTTCTCCCAGGTAGTATTTTATATCTTCAGCCCGTGTCTGGTTTTCAAGCTGTTGGTCAACTCCCAGCTTGGCTTGAGCGATTTTTTGCGCATGGGCGGTTTCACCGTCGCCTTGATGACGCTGATGGGCATCCTGGCCTGGCTGGCCGGGCAAGTGTTTCGGTTCGAGCGGCGGATGTTGGTGGCAGTCATACTGACTGTAACGATCATGAACGCCGCCAACTACGGCCTCCCGGTAACGCTCTTCGCCTTCGGCGACGATGCGCTGGCCCACGCGACGCTCTTTTTCATTACCGTCTCGATTATGACCAACACGGGGGGCATCTTGCTCGCCTCGATGGGATCGTCCAGTTTGAAGCAGGCGCTTGTGGGATTATTGAAAATCCCCGCGATTTATGCCCTGCTGCTGGCGATGCTGATCAACGCCTTGGGCTGGCAAGTGCCCACACCGTTGATGCGTACAGTGGATCTGCTGGGCAATGCAGCCATTCCCTGCCAGCTCGTGTTGCTCGGACTGCAAGTCCAGGCGGCGCGCTGGGCCGGGCAGACGCTGGCATTGGGAGTTGTAGCCGCGCTCCGGCTGCTGGTGTCGCCGCTGCTGGCTTTCGGCTTGAGCGGTATCTTCGGATTACAGGGTTTGGCCCGGCAGGCAGGTATTTTAGAAGCGGCGATGCCGGCCGCGGTGCTGACGACGGTGCTGGCAACGGAATTCGACGTAGAGCCTTCTTTCGTTTCGGTGGCAGTTTTCGTCACGACGCTGCTCAGCCCATTGACTCTGACCCCTTTGCTGGCATTTTTGGGAGCCTGATATGCGCAAAATAGCGGCTGCTTTCCTGCTCGTGCTGATCACCCTGGGGAGTTTCCAACCCCCATCGGCCCGCGCGCAGATGGCGGTGATAGACAGTCAGGTAGATTATACTTTCGGCGGGCAAGTCACTTTCACCGCCAGTATCCAATCCGATAATCCCATCGAATCCGTCCAGGTTTTCTTCCAAAGTGCGGGGACAACCATCACATCGGTTGGAACCGCTACGCCGGACCCCTCGGGCGCTTACGTTTGTGTCTTCGATCTGACTCGTGACCAGCCATTGAAAGCCTTTACGTCGGTGACTTATTGGTTTCGCGTGACCCCCCAATCGGGCGAGGTTTTTACCAGTCCAGAATTCAATTTCTTCTATGAGGACAATCGATTCGACTGGCAAGTACTGGAAGATGGGCCGTTCCAGGTGTACTGGTACGATGGCGACGCGGCGGTGGGGCAGATGGCATTGGACACCGCGATATCAGGCATTCAACAAAAGATCAAACCGATGCTGCCGGAGGTAGAACCCGAGCAAGTCAAAATCTACATTTATGCCAGCGCGACAGAAATGCAATCGGCGTCGCGCCTGGCCGGGTCCGATTGGGTTGCCGGTCACGCTGATACGGACATCGGCGTGATCGTGGTCTCGCTGCCCACCGGGCCAGGGCAGCGTTCCGAGGCGCAGCGTCAAATTCCTCACGAGTTGATGCATATTCTATTGTCCCAAACGATGGGGCCGAATTACTCGCACCTGCCCAAATGGCTGAACGAGGGATTGGCTTCGCTAGCCGAATTGTCGCCCAATCCCGATTACGAGATTCTCCTGGCTTCGGCGGTCGAGAAGGACCAACTGATCCCGCTGGCCTCGCTCTGCCAGGTTTTCCCGCAGGATGCTGCCAGCGTCTACCTGTCTTACGCCGAATCGTATTATTTCACCCGTTATCTCCAGGAAACTTTCGGGGTGAATAATTTGCAGGCGTTGATCAATCGTTATGCAGACGGGCTGGATTGCGAGACTGGCACAGAAGCGATCTATGGGATGCCGCTGTCGAAACTGGAAATGCAGTGGCAGCGCGAGGCGCTCGGGCATAACCAGGTTTTGGCAGCGCTTGGCGAGCTTTTCCCGTGGCTGGTGATCCTGGCCCTGGTGCTGGCTGCGCCGCTTGCTTTGGTCTTGATTCCCGGCAGCAAGTCCCGCCATAAAGCCGCGGCAGCCGCAAAGAGTTGATGAATGATGCGATTACACGCGATTGTCGAGGGGCGGGTGCAGGGGGTTGGATTTCGCTATTTCGTATTGGAAATGGCACAATTGTTTGGCCTGACCGGCTGGGTGCGCAACCGCTGGGATGAAACCGTTGAGGTGGCGGCCGAAGGAGATCGCGAGGTGCTGGAAAAGCTGCTGGCAGCCCTGCAGCGCGGCCCGCGCTCGGCGTATGTGTCGGGGGTAAAGGTGGATTGGGAGGCTGCGACGGGGGAGTTTACGGATTTTCGGGTAGCGGCAACAGATTAATCGTCATCCAAACCCCAAACCTCTATCCTTCAACGAAACATATCGCCCCTGCCCGATGACGAGATGATCGAGCAGATCCACATCCAGCAGCTTGCCCGCCTGCACGATGGCGCGCGTCACGGCCACGTCGTCCGGGCTGGGGGTGGGATCGCCGGAGGGGTGATTGTGGCAAACGATGATGGCAGCCGCGTTGCGGCGGATGGCCGCCTTGAACAGCTCGCCCACCCGCACCTGCGACGAATTGATCGAGCCGCGATAGACCGTCTCGATGTGCAGCACCCGGTTGCGGATGTCGAGCAGGATAACGCGCAGTTCTTCCTGTTCGAGGGCGCTCATCTCGTATTGCACCAGCGCGGCCGCATCCGCAGGGCTGTGAACTGACGGGCGCTCGTCGGGCGATTCCAGCCGCAGGCGGTTGCCCAGCTCGATGGCGGCTTTGATCTGGGCAGCTTTGGCCGGGCCGACTCCGTGCTGATCGCACACTTCGACGAGCGAGGCGCGGTGCAGCCCCGCCAGCCCGCCGAAAACTTGCAGCAGGCGCTGCCCCACCTGCACGGCGTTTTCACCTGGCACGCCAGTTCGCAGGAGAATGGCGAGCAGTTCAGCATTCGAGAGCGAAGCGGCGCCCAGGTGCGCCAGCCGCTCGCGCGGGCGCTCGGATTCGGCTAAATCGGTGATGCGGTAGGTATTGGGTGTAAGCGTATCACGTTCGTTCACAAGCCCTCCTGAGCCGTGCTATAATCGGCGCAACTGGAGCGCGCCATGAATTTCGATCCTTCGAGCCTGAGCAACTTCGTTTTGATCCTCACCGCCTGGGGCGGAGCATTCATCGCAGCCCTGTGGCTGAGTCTCATCATCTGGACCTACCGCGACATCCGCGCCCGGGCGCGTGATCCGTTGATGCGCTTTCTGGCGGTGCTGGTGGCGGCGGTGCTGTTCCTGCCAGGGATCGTTGTCTATCTGATTCTACGCCCGCCGCGCACGCTCGAGGAAGAGTACGACAGCACGCTGGAAGAGGAAGCGCTGCTCCAATCCATCGAGGATACGCCGCTTTGCCCCGGCTGCGGGCGACGGGTGAAGGAGCCGTGGATCGTCTGCCCGAATTGCCACACCAAGCTCAAGAAGCCCTGCCACCAATGCGGCAAACTGATGGAACTGGCCTGGAACCTGTGCCCGTACTGCGGGACACCGGCCCCCGGGATGCGCCGTGAGAACCTGACCATGGACGAGGCGCTGCGCTCCATCCCGGTGATCGTTGCTGAGGACGAAAAGCCAGCCGCCGAGGAAGCGGAACCGGAGAGCAGCGAGGCGTGATCTTTCACGGAAGCCAGGCGAAGACGATGGGGTATTCGCCAAGTATTTGTACCAACCCCTCGGCTGGATTCCCATCCAGGGGGATATAAAAATCCTGGTGTATATTGGAATTGTTGGCTTCTGACCACCAAAAACCGGCGATGAGGCCGCTCTCGTCGGGCGTCCATATATCCGAGCGAAGGCTCTTATTCATAGGCGTCGCCGGAAGGAAGCCAACCTGACGGACGGTCAAATCCTGCGGGTTGACCAGGTAAATCCCAGGCGTTGTGTCATCCAGCGGGGTTATCTGGTTCCCGGCATATCCTTGAGAAACGAACAAACCAAACGCCAGCTCGCCGCTGTTCAACTGACGCGGCCCGAAGGGATACAGCACCGGGGAGACAGGTATCTCGAAAACGCTTTCTTCCAGCAGCATTTTCTCGCCATCCGGCTCGACGCGCCAGATTTTCCCATAAGGGTGTTCGGTATGCCCCTCGTATTGATCCGCCTGGCTGATTGAAAATAACCGATCATCGCTCATCCAGGCCGGGATCGCGCCGGGAGTGGTGTACTCATCGGTGCCGGGGATTTTCTCGACGCGGCCGGAGGTTGTGTCGAGGACGCCCATGGCGCTGCCTTCGTAAAAGCGCATCTCGACCAGCAGGTACCGCCCGGAGGGCGACCACTGCCCGACTTGATAGAGGGTGCTGAAAAAGGTTTGATCGCTGCTCCTCTCCTGACTCACAACCAGACTCGGCTCCGATGCTCCCACGGTTGCAGCCCAAACACCGGTGGGATCGTCCCATGCCACACTTTGGCTATCGGCTGACCAGGCCAGCGTGCTCGTGCAAAAATGCCAACCAGCCAAATCTTTAGAGCAATACCCCACCTGACTCCGCTCGCCGCTGCTCCCCTGCCAGATGTAAACCGGCCCGGCCGCGCCAATTTCCTCGTTGGATTTTCTATCGTTGAGAATGTAGGCAACCATATCGCCGTCCGGCGAAAGCTGCGCGCGAATGAACGGCCAGGAATTCCAGTCGGTGTTGATCTCTTCGATGAGCGTCATCGCCCGGCTCTCGGGTGAAAGATAGACCAGCGCGTGCCAGCGATTATCGCCAGTGGCGAGGGAAATGACAGCCCCAAGATCACTCACATCGTCAGAATCGAACGCCGCCCGGTCGTAGGCTTCATCGGGGTTCGAGGCCGCCAGCGGGAAAGCCGCGCCCCCTCCGGCGGCGATTGTCGTTGGATCGAGGAAAATTTCCACCCGGCCGGTCAGATGATCCCAAAGCTTGATTTTGTAATCATCCGAAACGAATAACAGATCGTGATGAATAGTCCCGGTATAAACCGAGGTCGGCGTGAGGGTCGGCAAGGCGACGGTGGGCGTCAGCGAGGGCGGGACGAGCGTGGGGGTGGAGGTCGCCGGCAGCGGCGTCGTCGTCCAGGTGGGAGGGATTGCGAAAATGGTTGGCGTGAAATCCGGCTGGCGCGGCTTGCTTGGGGTCGGTGAGGCTGCCAGCGCGACCGGGAGGGTCGGCTTTGGCCTGCCCAGGGAACTGATCATTGACATCGCCGGGAAGCAAAGGAGCGGCCCCGCTATCAATACCGTGGCGCCAAGAACTTGAAGACGGCGAAAATTGGCGATGGCCGGGTTGGCGTAGAACTGCCGGTTGGCGCGCACGAATGCTCCGGCATCGTATTTTTCTACCGGCGTCCAGCCGGCGGCGATTTTCTCCTCCATCAGCGACTTGTGGAGCGCCAACAGCCGCGCGGGGTCATCAGTCGCCAGCTTTTTGACCAGGCAATTGGACCTGTTTATATTGGGGAACTCGCCGCTGGCGGTCAGCAGCACTTTTCCACCGGCAAATGACGATTGGAAACAGAAAACCACTTTGCCGCGTAATTTCACCAGGGAAGCGAAGGTCTTTTCGGAGGCGTTGGACAGCGCCAGGGATTGAACCGATTGAACGAACAGACTCTCGGTTTGCACGCCCAGCGGTGAAAATCCCAAATCGGCCAGCCCGTTGAGTATCCTTTCAACCCGGGAATCGCGCGCCATTTTCCCCCAGGCGCCTTCGTCCCGTTCGACTTGCAGGCGAATCAGAGCAGGAAAGAGATACGGCAGCACAAGCAGCCCCCACGCGATTAATAATATCAAACTGATGCCGTTCCAGAGAATTGCCGAACCGCCCATTATTGCGACCCTCCCTTAATTGGGATTGACTGGTGTAACTGTCCTATGGTTAGCAATCGCCAGGCGTTAAACAACACCAAGCTCTTGCAGCGTTTGAATGACCGGCGGGATTTGCCAGAACCAGCCAGGGCGCAGCCAAAGGCCGGGGATTGCTTTCGAGCGGTACACGCCGCCATCGAGAGGGGTCGGGCTGTAGCGCCCGCGTTCGTTCGACTGGTAAAACTCGGCCTGTTCCCGTTCGGGGTCAACCAGCCAAAATTCAGGAATTCCCGCCTGTTCGTATTCGGTGAATTTCTCCCCCCGGTCTCGCGCGTCGCTCTCGGGTGAGATAATCTCTACCACGAGGTCGGCAGGGCCATCCAGATAATTGGCTTTCAATCGTTGCAAATGGTCGCTGGCGACGAAGAGCAGATCTGGCTCGCGCCCGGAGTGTTCCAACCGCATCTGGAATGGGGGAATAAACGTCTCTCCCAGGCCCTTCTCTTTTACGTAAATGCCCACAATCTGCCCGAGGAACAGGCAAATTTCCTGATGTCGTTTCGACGCCGGACTTGTCATAATCACCTCTCCATTCACCCATTCGGCATAAGTATCTTCGTCGGCCCAGGCCAGAAACTCTTCGTAGGTAATCTTGTGCGGCTGCGAAGGGGTCAGCAGCGCTTCGACCAACCGGCGGCGCAGCGATTCGTCCACTGACGCCGGGTTACGGATGATTTCTACGATTTCTCGGGTTGCCATAGTCATCGCACACCTCCACGCCTATTATACAAGAAACCCGGTATCCAATGATACCGGGTTGCACTGTTCACAAAAAGACCCCTGGGGTTTTATAAACCCCAGGGGTCTGTGTTCTTATCGCTTCAACACATCCCACCCGGCGTATTTGGCGGTATCGCCTAATTCCTGCTCGATGCGCAGGAGCTGGTTGTACTTCGCCACGCGGTCAGAGCGGGCGGGAGCGCCGGTCTTGATCTGGCCCATGTTGAGGGCTACGGCCAGGTCGGCGATGGTGCTGTCCTCGGTCTCGCCGGAGCGATGGGAGGTGACGGCGCGCCAGCCGGCGCGGTGGCAGGTCTCGACGGCTTCGATCGTCTCGGTGAGGGTGCCGATCTGGTTGAGCTTGACCAGCAGGGCGTTGGCGGCCTTTTCCTGAATGGCGCGGCGCACCCGGGTGGGGTTCGTCACCAGCAGGTCGTCGCCCACGATCTGGATGCGGTCGCCGATCTCAGCCACCATCAGCTTCCAGCTTTCCCAGTCATCCTGGGCCAGCCCGTCTTCGATGGAGACAATCGGGTACTGATCCACCCACGATTTCCAGAAGGCGACCATTTCGGGGCCAGTCAGTTTCTTGCCTTCCTTGCGCAGGTTGTACAGCTTGGTGTCTTCCTCGAACAGCTCGGAAGCCGCCGGGTCGAGGGCAATCGCCACCTGCTCGCCGCGGCCAGCCTTGAAGCCGGCTTTCTCGATGGCTTCGAGGATGACTTCCACGGCCTCGTTGTTGGCCTTGAGCGCCGGGGCGTAACCGCCCTCATCGCCGACCAGCGTGGTGTAGCCTTTGCCCTTCAGCACAGACTTCAGGGCGTGGTAGATTTCCGCGCCCCAGCGCAGACCCTCAGCGAAGGAGGGCGCGCCGAACGGCATGACCATGAATTCCTGCGCGTCGGTGGACTGCCAGCCGGTGTGCGCGCCGCCGTTGAGGATGTTCATCATCGGCACGGGCAGCACGTGGGCGTACACGCCGCCGATGTAGCGATACAACGGCAAGCCGATGGCGTTGGCGGCGGCCTTGGCGACTGCCAGGCTGGTGCCCAATGTGGCGTTGGCGCCGAGGGTGGATTTGTTGGGCGTGCCGTCCAGCTCGAGCAGCGCCATATCAATGGCCTTCTGCTCGGAGGCGTCCCAGCCCAGGAGCATATCGCCAATCTCGTTATTGACGTGATCAACGGCTTTGAGCGTACCCTTGCCCAGGTAGCGCTTCTTGTCGCCGTCGCGCAGCTCGAGGGCTTCATGAATCCCGGTGGATGCCCCGGAGGGGACTGCCGCCCGACCCCAACTGCCGTCCATCAGGGTCACTTCCACCTCGACGGTGGGGTTGCCGCGTGAATCAAGGATTTCGCGGCCGATGATCTCTTCGATTGTCGTATCCATATTCATACCTCGCAAGTTGAATGTTTGTATCACCCCTTTCAGGGCGATAGATGTCCAAAACCGTGTTATTTTACCTCGTTAGAGGGCTGTGGGTAAGGTGGAATCGCTCTCCCGGCCAGACCTGACAGGTTTTTTCGACCGACCCTTTCCTTTCCGGGCAACGTTTCTACGCCGGATAAGAGCACAGCAGGCAAAGAAACCTGTCAGGTTTATAGAGCAGGTTACTGTCACCGGGTGGGCAGATTTCTATGCCATTTCAGGCCTTTTCAGCCCGGTGACAGTCACCTTTGATCCAAAGAAGGGCAGACGGACCAGCCGCTATTCCTATTTACTTACGGGGACGCCTTTCTGCGCATCACGAGGAACGCGCCGTCTTGAGGCTTTGCGCTCTTTTGGTTCTGGCGCTGCTTTAAGATCAATTCCCATTTCTGCCGCCAAAGATGTGCGCTTCTCCAGCAACATAGTCACATATGCTAAAGCACATCCATAAATTTCATCCAAGGGGAGTTTGGCCTCAATATAAAATTCGTTTACTCTTGCTTTAAAAATATCAAGCAAATCTACTTCCTCTTGCCTGGGGAAGTGAAATTTCCATCTTCCTGTTCCTAGCAGCCAAGGCGGATAGATTTTTCCTTTGCCACTTTCTGGTATTAAAGCAAGAATCTCTCTAACCGCATCTGGGTATCTCTCAAAAAGATGAAATCTTGGAACATAGTTGCATAGGAATGACATGAGCAACAAGGGGAATACCCCACTCACTTCGGGGAGAAGTGTATGACAAATCTCTATCGCCAAGCCAATATCCTGACCCGAAAAAAAGGCTTGTCTGAATATTTGATCCGTGACTATTATATACCAATCATTATCCGAATTACACAGAGGAAACCGTAAACGAATATATGCTTTTAAACCCTCAACATCATCAACTTCTGGTGGACGGTATATGAACCAAAGAAGATGATTTAATTCATCTGGTTTCGCAGAAAGTCTGTCATCGGGCATGAGGACTCGATTTAGGAGTGCAAGTTCAATCAGATCTTTATAATTGGCGAATTGCGAAATTCCTCTTAGAGAAATAGACTCGAACTTGAAAAACACCCTCTCAGTTTCAGATACAGGTGAGCCTTCTGCACCATAGACACAAGTAAGCGAAAGAGCGCCGACTATACCCCTACCATGGCGGTTTAATGGATCAGGCATAAGCAAACGACGGCAAGTTTCACGATCATTGATGCGATCAAATTGATCATAGAGAATTCCATAAGCCAACGCCCAATTTTCGACATCCAGGCATGAGTCTATGAAAGAAACCAAATCAGCTACCGAGGCTAAACCTGCCCAGAGAAAAAGCACCGAATTCCAGAAATCATCGTCGCGATGTTCCAACAAATACATCAGGTCAATACGCTGTCCAGTCAGATCATTTTGATCGCCATCCCATACGATTTCGGCTACCAGGTATTCAGCGACGCTCTTGTGGGCAAAATTATAGACGCCTGGCCCGATAATCAATCCAGAGCGTTCACGCAGCAACTTCAAAATATCCTCAGCAGGCTGAGGAAATCCTTTATCAATTAGAAAACTTTGTAACCATTTCAGAACAACAGCCTCCTCCAACTGGTCGCGTTTTTGTAAAAACATGAAAAGCGCCAGACCGCGTAGAATTTGTTTCTTCTGCGCCAATGTAAGTGTTATAGCTGTAGCCGCCAGCCCGCGACGGTCATCCCATATTCCTAACATCCCATTGATATAGCGTTGATAGAGACTTGACCTACCGCTTGGCAAACCACCATCTAACTTATTCACCATCAAGAGCGTTGAAAGCAATAACGGGTTACCAGTCAGAGGCGCTAAGGTTGGGTCGCTCTGCCATTCACTGGCTAATTCTACAGGGTTCACGTTACGATCAGAATCGGGCAACAATGGTGCGTGGTCATACCAGCGTCGGATATATTCGATGATGCGCGGCAAATCGAAGGGTTCCATCATCCAACGCGTGCCAAACACATCCTTGCGTTCCAAATGATCGGTCGTCAAAGGACGAGAGGTCAGCACCAGCGGGCAGCCGTTCGTCGCCTGGCATAAGTCGTCAATCCAGGCGTATACCTTGTCACGTTCCTCAGGTCGAATTTCATCGAAACCATCCAAAATAAAAACCAACTGGTGCTGATCGAGCCAACGGGCAATAACTTCGGCGGTCAGTTCCTCGGCGAGGTGTATGCCAGCAGTCTCACGCACGAGCACATATACAGAAGGCAACGGTTTGCCAGAACAATTGCGCAATTCCATGCGCACCCCTAAGCCTGCCCCGTTCGGACTCAATATTTCGCGCTGAAACCATTTCGTCCAGGTGGATTTGCCCGCCCCAGGCGCGCCGATGATGACTGCCTTTTGATGTGGGCGCACAAATTGCGCATAAGCGTCAGCAGTTTGCTCAAGAATCTGGAGTTTGTTTTCTTCACCTTCAACCAATTCCTTAATGGCAGGATGAACAAAAAACTCGCTCAATTGGCCTGACAACGGTTGATCCCCCCTCAGGCCGGTGATATCCATCTCCAGGCCAATTTTCTGGGCCAACGCGCGCCGAACGCGCATCAATGTGTTGTCCGCTTGAACCTCGGGCCGGTGCTGTAATTCATCTACCCGGTTGAATAAGGCTTTCAGCTCCTTAACCAGGTCATCCAATCGCCGGTAATTTTCTGCCCAGGCCAGCGTTTCCCATTCCTTGATTGCAGCCGGGACTTTACACAACAACTCGGCAATGCGTGGGCACAGCAAACCATAAACTTCCTTGACTCCATCCTCGATCACTACTTCGGGGAGGGCGCGGTTGGCGTACAAGTTTTCGAATATTTTCTGGCCATTGAGCGACGCTTGAAATAGTCGTTCAGGCTCTTGGCTCAATGGTTCTAGCTCGTCCACGCATGTTTGCAACAGGCGGCGCTGTTTGTCTTCGGGAACGCCTTCCTGTGCAAGAAACGGCAGCAACGGCTCGACAACCTCGGCGACGGCATCTTCGACACGGCGCGTAATTTTCCGTTGTTCGAAATACCCCAAAACAGAAACATCAACCACTTTTTGAATTGCATTGGTTATTAAACCCAAAATGATTTCCAGAGCATATTCCCCGAGGCTTGCGACCATTTTTACCTCCTCAAAGTGGTGGATATTATCTCCCCTGCAACGCCTGTGATCAGTATAGCAAAGAACCTGCCCAAACGCAACGACTTGCCCATCCTTTATATTACCGCCTATCCTCTTCATGGAAAAAAACAAAGAGCCGGAAAATCGGTATCCAATTTTCCGGCTCTTTCGCACTCAAACCCTTCGTGTTCCTTCGTGTACTTCGTGGTTAATTTCGACCCGCCCGTTCCGCCACCGCCCGCACAAAGGCCACGAAGATCGGATGCGGCCGGTTGGGGCGCGACAAAAACTCCGGGTGGAACTGCGTCCCGACCATGAATGGATGATCGGCCAGCTCGGCGATTTCCACCAGCCGCCCGTCGGGGGAGATGCCCGAAAAACGCATCCCTTTGGCTTGCAGCGTTTCGCGGTACGTATTATTCAGCTCGAAGCGATGGCGGTGGCGTTCTTCCACCAGGGGCTTTTGGTAAGCCGAAGCAGCATGTGAGCCTTCTTGCAGCTCGCACGGATACAACCCCAGGCGCATCGTCCCGCCCATGTCGCTGATGCCGCGCTGGTCGGGCATCAGGTCAATTACCGGGCAGCTCGTCGAATGGTCGAATTCGGTCGAGTTGGCATCCTCGCAGCCCAGCACACTGCGGGTGAACTCGACCACCATCAACTGCATTCCCAGGCACAAGCCCAGGTAAGGGATTTTATTCTCACGGGCGTAGCGCACCGCCTGGATCTTGCCCTCGATTCCCCGGCTGCCGAATCCGCCAGGAACCAGCACCCCATCGGCCTGGCGCACGATGTCCCAGCCCCGGTTGCGCTCCAACTCGGCGGAGTGTACCCAGCCGATTTCCACATCCACCCCGGCGGCCATGCCGGCGTGGTGCAGCGCCTCACGCACGCTCATGTAAGCATCGTGCAGCTCCACATACTTACCGACCAATGCAATTTTCACTTTGGGTTTCGACCGCCGTACATCGGCCACCAGCCGCTCCCATTCGCTCCAATCGGGGCGGCGGCGCGCCTCCAGGCCTAGTTTTTGCAGCACATAATCGCCCACGCCGGCGCGTTCCAGCAATAGCGGCACTTCGTACAGCACCGGCGTCGTGACCATCGGCACCACGGCGCGTTCTTCGACATCGCAGAACAATGCGATCTTGGCGCGCAGCTCATCGGCGATGGGATAGTCCGACCGGGCGACGATCATATTGGGCGCAATACCGATAGCGCGCAGCTCACTGACCGAGTGCTGGGTGGGCTTGGTTTTCAGCTCGTTGGTTGCGCCGATGTGCGGCAGCCAGGTGACGTGGATATTGAGGGTGTTCTCCCGGCCTACATCGGAGCGCATCTGCCGCAGGGCTTCGAGGAATGGCAGTGATTCAATATCGCCGACGGTGCCGCCCACCTCGACCAGCACGATCTCAGCCCCGGTGGCTTTCGCCACCAGCCCGATGCGGCGCTTGATCTCGTTGGTGATGTGCGGGATGACTTGAATGGTGCCGCCCAAATAGTCGCCGCGCCGTTCCTTGGCGATGACCTCGGCGTACACCTGCCCGGTGGTGATGTTGCATACCCGGTTGAGGCTGACGTCAATGAACCGCTCGTAATGCCCCAGGTCGAGATCCGTCTCCGCGCCGTCATCGAGCACGTACACTTCGCCGTGCTGGTAGGGACTCATCGTGCCGGGGTCCACGTTAATGTATGGGTCTAATTTCTGCACCGCCACGGCGAAACCGCGTTCCTTCAGCAGCCGCCCCAGGGCCGCCGCCGTGACCCCTTTCCCGACCGAGCTGACCACACCGCCAGTGAAAAAGATATATTTGGTTGCCACAACTACCTCCAAAATTATGTACGGCCGCTTCGCGACCCAGAGAAATAATCCGAAAATTTGATGTTCGTGCGTGTAAAGCACGCACGAACATCAAATTTTCGGCTCTCCTCCAACTAAAAAGGAAAAGGGGAGGTCCGTTACCGGCGACCTCCCCAGCGTGTTGTTTCGATGCTCGGGGTGAGCTATTCGGCGCAAAGGGATGCGCCGCTCGGCGCATCCCTTTGCGCTGCCCAACTCATCCGACCAGCCGCGCCAGCTCCTCGGCGGCGCGACGCATCTCCAGGAATACCAGCCCAACTTTGGCCTGCTCGCGGGCCAGCGCCGTCAGCACAGCTTCTTCGCCAACCGAAGTCAGGATCACATACCCGCCCCCGCCGCGGATGTAGACCTGATCGAGCATACCGCGTCCCAACTCGACTGCGATTCGCTCACCCAAGCTCAACATAGCCGCCGACATGGCCGAGACGCGGTCTTCTTCCACGTCAACGGGCAAGGCTGAGGCTATAATCAATCCATCAACTGAAACCACCGCAGATGCTTCAATATCCGGTGAAGCAGCTTGCATGGCTCTCAACCGGCTGACCATTTGCTCACTACGCGAGGCAGGCATATTGATTTCCTTCCCAATCCATTGCAGACACGCTCTGAGTTTACCATATTTTCCCTATAGACCCCAGGGATTTTAAAAACCCCTGGGGTCTGCCGTTGACCCGCCTTTGCCTCCATGATAAACTGAACTTAAGATGCGCCGCTTATTGGTATTATTCTCTTTTATCTTATTGCAATGCGCTCTTGCCCCCGGTGTGAGCGCTCAACGGCCTACGATCACACCCACCACAACGCTCACGCCCACCGTCACACCAACGCCGCGCCCGGTTCCAGTTATCCGGCTGCCAGCCGCCGGGCAGGCTTTGCAAGGCGTGATCGAGGTGAAAGGCAGCACGATCACAGATGGATTCGCCTCCTCCGAGTTGCTTTTTGCCTATGCGAACGACACCAGCCAGACATGGTTTCTCATCGCCGAGGATACCCGGCCCATCAGCGGGACGCTCGCCCTGTGGGATACCACCACCCTGACCGACGGGGATTACACCCTCCGGCTGCTGGTTAACCGCCTGGGGGCTGATCCCATCCGGTTCGAGGTTCCCGGCCTGCGAGTACGCAATTACAGCCCCATCGAAACTGGCACCCCAGCCCCCACCCTCACGCCAACCATCACATCCACCGTAGATCCAAATTCCTTGCCCACTGCCACCCCAACCCTGATCCCCTCCCCATCCCCTATACCATCACTCACACCCACCCTCACTCCGCTGCCAACCAACCCGGCTGAATTGTCGGAGCAGGGTCTCACGGGCGGCTTGATGAGCGGCGCGTTGGGCGCGGGAGCTGCGCTGGTTCTCTTGGGCTTTTACCTGGCGCTGCGAAAAGCGCTGCGGAGATCTTATCATGTGTGATACCCTTGTCGCTGCTGGTTCCGTTACCGCCGATGGCTCGGTTTTATTCGCCAAGAACAGCGACCGCGAGCCAAACGAAGCTCACGAGCTGGTCATCCTGCCTCACGCCCGCCACTCTCCGGGCAGCGCGGTTCGCTGCACCTACATCGAAATCCCCCAGGCGGATGAGACTTTTGCCGTGCTGCTGGCCAAACCATTCTGGATTTGGGGGGCCGAAATGGGCGCCAACGAGCACGGGGTTGTGATTGGCAATGAAGCCGTTTTCAGTAAAATCCCGGCGGAAAAGAAGCCGGGCCTGATCGGCATGGATTTTCTGCGGCTGGCGTTGGAACGGGGTGCTACAGCCCGCGCCGCGCTGGAGGTGATCACCTCCCTGCTGGAAACCTACGGGCAGAGCGGCAATTGCGGATTCACTCATCCATTCTATTATCACAACAGCTACATCATCGCCGACCCCAGCGAGGCCTGGGTGTTGGAGACGGTTGGCAGGCAGTGGGTGGCCGAGAAAGTAGTGGGCCTCCGCACGATTTCGAATGTGCTGACTATCGGCGAGCATTGGGATCTGGCATCGGCGGGGTTGGTGGACACCGCCGTCAGGCGCGGCTGGTGCAAAGATCGTGACACGTTCCATTTTGCTCGCTGCTATTCGGATATGTTGTATTCACGCCTCGGCGAAGGCCATTCACGCCAGTGCCGCACGACTGATTTGCTCTCGGCCAGGCGGGGCGGGCTGGTCGCCGAGGATTTGATGAGTTTTCTGCGCGATCACGGGGCTGACGCATCTCCAGACTGGACACCCACCCCAAACCTGCTCGGCGCGGATGTGTGCATGCACGCTTCTTTCGGCCCGGTGCGCGCTAACCAATCGGTCGGCTCGATGGTCTCCAGCCTGACGCCGGCTGTGCAAACTCATTGGATGACGGGGACTTCTGCGCCCTGCACGAGCATTTTCAAACCGGCTTGGCTGGACAGCGGGCTGCCGGAAACAGGGCTGTCGCCAAAAAGCGAGTTCGATGAGGCGAGTGTGTGGTGGCGGCACGAGCAGCTTCACCGCGCCGTATTGCAGGATTACGCCAGCCGGTTGAATCTTTATCAGGCTGAACGGGACGCGCTGGAAGCGGATTTCGTGCGCAGCGAGCAGGAAATGCGCGGCCAATCCGCATCGGAGCGGGCTGCCTTCACTGCCAGATGTTTCACCCGCGCCGACGCGGCTGAAGCCGAATGGCTGAACCGTGTGCGCCGCGCGCCGGTCAAAATCAAGATGCCGGTGCTGTACCGAACGGCATGGAAGAAGTTCGATAAACAGGCAAAACTAACTTGACAATACAACCCCCTGCCCCTCCAGATACTTTCCTCCTCACCGGACTCGGCAACCCCGGACGGCAATACCGCGAGACGCGCCACAACATCGGGTTCATGGTTCTTGACCGGCTGGCTGCCCGCCTGGGAGTCTCGTTTACCCGGGTCCAGCTTCGGGCGCTGGTCACAACTACCCGCTACCAGGGACGGCGGCTCATCCTGGCCAAGCCGCAAACGTATATGAACGAATCCGGATTATCGGTCGGGTCGCTGGTCAAATTCTATAAAGTGCCGTTTGAAAGCCTGATGGTTGCTCACGATGACGTGGATTTGCCGTTCGGCGCGCTGCGGATGAGGCCGGGCGGCGGCTCTGCCGGGCAAAAAGGGATCGCGTCTATCATCGCCCGCCTGGGTACGCAAGAGTTCCCCCGGTTACGCTTCGGAATCGGACGTCCCCCTGGCAGCAAGCTGGCCGCAGCCTATGTGCTGGAAGATTTCTCGCGTGATGAAGCTGAAATTCTAACCTCAGCGCTCGACCTTGCCGCTGATGCACTCTTAGCTTTCGTAAGTGATGGGCTGGATATGGCGATGAACCGATATAATATCAAGGTGGATGGGTAATGTAGTATGCAGGGGAATGGTTTAACTTTAATTCTCTTTTTGTTAGGTAGTCTCTTAGGGACGCTGGCTGCTTATGTCTGGCGGCGCCGGTCAGTGCCTGGCGCTACAGCATTCGGCTATCTCCTGTTCGCCATGACGATCTACACCATTGGTTATGGGATGGAATTGGCAAGCCTGAGCCAATCCATCGCCATGATTTGGGTCAGGATCGAATACCTGGGGATCGCCTTCATCCCGGCAATCTGGCTCATATTCATATTTCAATATTCCGGGAAAGAAAGTTGGCTAACCCGGCGCAATATCGTTTTACTTTTTACCATTCCAGTTATCACCCTGACATTAGTTTACACCAACGATTTTCACCATTTCTATTACCATAACGTCACCTTTGACACGAATATCATTATTCCAACACTGGCTTTCGATCGAGGGTTGTGGTACTGGGTTAACGCTGCCTACATGAATTTTGCCTTCGCCTTTGGCGTATTGCTGCTCTGGCGGACCAGCATACTGGCTTCATGGGTTTATCGCAGTCAAGTGAAGATCATTACAACCGGCTCTCTGACGCCGGTTGTAATTTATTTGGCATATTTATTTTTGCCCGAACCGGCAAGGCACATTGATTTGAATCCATTTGCTTTTGTGATTACCGGGCTGGCGACAACCTGGGGATTGTTCCGGCGACATTTGCTTGACCTTGCCCCGATTGCCCGCGATGTTTTGATAGAGAACTTAAGAGATGGGGTATTGGTGCTGGATACTCAACAGCGGGCGGTGGATATCAACCCCGCGGGGTTGAAAATCTTTGGCTGGTCAGCTCTCCCAACCGGCCAGGCGAGTGATGTCATCTGGAAAGCGTGGCCTGATATACTGAAATTACCTTTGGATGAACAGCCTTCCACCATTGAAATCCAGCAAAGCGATGACACAGAAACCAGGTTTTTCGAATTCTACATCTCCCCTCTAAAAAACCAACCCCATACAAACACGCTTGGTTGGATTATCATTATCCATGATATTACCCTACAGAAAAAAATCGAGCACGATCTGCAAAAGGCGCGTGACGCCACTGAATGGGCTAACTACGAATTGAGCCAGGCTCTTACGGAACTTGAAAGACTGGCCGCGACCGATAAGCTAACCGGGGCGTACAACCGCCGGAAGTTCGATGAAATCATCAATTATGAAATCAAGAGGGTGAAACGCTACCACACACAACTTTCGCTCATCATGTTCGATATTGACCATTTCAAGCTGGTCAACGACCAGTACGGCCACCAGGCCGGCGACCAGGCGTTGATCGAGCTGGTGCAACTGATCAACTCGAATGTGCGCGGCTCGGATTCGTTGTTCCGTTGGGGAGGCGAGGAGTTCATGCTTCTGGCCCCAGGGATCAATCTCGACCAGGTTTTTCTGCTGGCCGATAAGCTGTGCAAGCTGGTAGCGGCCAACGAATTTACCACCATCGGGCACATCACGATCAGCCTGGGGGTGGCAGAATATCACACGGATGAGACCCTCGATCAATTGATCGGGCGCGCCGATAGCGGGATGTACTGCGCCAAAGACCTCGGCCGAAACCGGGTCGAGATCGGCTGCACGTCTCCACTTTCTGTCACCGAGACCTAAACCCACCCATGAGCCGCATTGACATTATCGCCTTCGACGCCGACGACACCCTCTGGCACAATGAGACACTGTACTCACAGGCCAAAACGCAGTTCCAGCAGTTGCTGTCACCCTACGGTGAGCCGGAACGCATCCGGCGGCGGCTGGATGCGCTCGAAGAGGCAAATATCCGGTTTTACGGCTATGGTCTCAAAAGCTTTGCGCTTTCGATGGTGGAGGCAGCCATCGAGGTAACCGAGGGGCGCGTGGCGGGCAGCGAGATGCAGCAGATCATCGAAATTACCAAACGGATGTTATCCGCTGAAGTCGAACAGCTCGAAAACGCCGAAGCCGCGCTGGCGGCGCTTTCCGGCGAATATCCGCTCATGTTGATCACCAAGGGGGATTCTTTCGAGCAGCACGGCAAGATCGAGCGATCGGGATTAGCCAAATATTTCCAGTACATCGAAATCGTGATAGATAAAACCGCCCACAGTTATCGCACGCTGTTGTCGAAATACAATCTCGAACCGGAGGGGATGCTCATGGTGGGGAATTCTCTGCGCTCCGATGTGCTGCCGGTGCTGGAAATCGGCGGGCAGGCCGTGTACATCCCTTATGCCAGCACCTGGGCGCACGAGCACGTTGACGAGGCGGCATTGCAAGGCCTGAATTATCATGTATTGGAAAGCCTGGGGCTGCTGCCGGCGCTGATCGAGCAATTGAGCCATTCCAATGATTGAACCGGCAGCGGCGCTCAACCGAGGGAATCCATCCGAGCTTCAATTTACCACCGAAGCAGATCAGCAATACACCATCCGTCCTATCACCAAGGCTGATCTCCCGGCAGTGCTGGAAGCCTACCGCCAATGCGAGGATTTCCTGGCGCTCGGCCCGCAGCCGCACGCCTCGATGCCGATGGTGCTGGCCGACCTGAAAATTTCGGAAACCGAAGGGGGCATCTTTTGCGGCATTTCCGATCCCGCCGGGGTGATAGCCGGCATCGTGGATTTCGTTCCTCAAGGCTTCGATGGTCAACCGGACCACGCCTTTTTGTCGCTGTTGATGATCGCCCAGCCGTATCGCAGTCACAGTCTCGGGGCTGAGGTGGTGCGAACAGTCGAGACGTACATCCGCCGGAACCCGGCAGTGACTGCGATGTTATCGGCGGTGCAGGTGAATAACCCGGCCGCAGTGCGATTCTGGCAGCGCATGGGGTACAGTATCGTCAGCGAGCCAGAACCGCAAGCCGACGGGACGGTAACGGTGAGGTTGTGGAAAACGCTAGGGGAGTAAGGGAATCAGGGTGTAGGGGGTTAAAATTTTACCCAAATTTCATCATTTGGTGTTATGATACGCGATTGCCTCCGTTATCCTAAAGTTTGCAACCTGTCCTATGTCCCTCGACCCCATCATCCACCCGATCGCCCAATCCCTGCAAGCTACCCTGGAAGCGATTGCTTCTGCTGCAACCCTCCCGCCGCTCGCCCTGCGCCGCGCGGCCCGACTGCCGGCGCTGGCTGCCCTCTATCGGGAGCTGAAGCGCCCGATCCTGCTGCTCACCGACCGCGCCGACCATGCCCTCACCTTGCTCGACGAGCTGTCGCTTTGGCTGCCAGCCGCTCCCACCCACTACTTCCCCGAGCCGAACCCGCTCTTCTACGAGGATGCTCCCTGGGGCGAGACCACCCGCCGCGACCGGCTGGCCGTACTGACCGCGCTGGCGGCCTACCACATTCCGGGCATGCAATCCTATAGTCAGATCGTCGTCAGACACCAACCTGACGATCAGACTACCAAACCATCTGACTCTGCGGCTGCACACCCGATCATCGTCGCCTCGCTGCGCGCCATCTTGTCGCGCACTCTGCCCCGGCGGGATTTTCTCAAAGCGGTGAAGACGCTCAAAATTGGGCAAACCATCCAGCCCAACGAGCTGGCCCGCGCGGCGGTGACCCTGGGTTACGAGAACGTCAACATCGTCACCGCCTCCGGGCAATTCTCGCGGCGCGGCGGCATCCTCGATCTGTGGCCGCCCGCCGAGTTGCGCCCGGTGCGCATCGAATTCTTCGGCGATGAGATTGACACCCTGCGCCAGTTCGACCCGGCTTCGCAGCGCACGGTGAAAGCGCTCGAAAAGGTTTTGATGACGCCGGCGCGCGAGTTCCTGGTTGAGGATCGTAAAACGTATCCCGTAAAACGTAACGATGGCGACGATTCACGTTTTACGTTTTACGATTCTCCTCCCTCCGAATTTCATATCTCTCTGCTGCACTCTCCCGCCTCCGCCCTCGACTACCTCCCCCGCCAGGGGTTGGTGATCCTGCACGACCGCCAAAGCCTGGCCGATGCGGCAGCCGATGTCGAGGAACAGGCGCTTCGCTCACGGCGGGATTTGATCGCAGATGGCGCTCTCCCAGCAGATTTCCCTGTCCCTTACATTTCGTGGGATGAGATCGAAGAAGCGCTCCCCACAGGCCGCACCATCGAATTGGGCGGGAACATCGAGGAAACGGAGTATAGCCCCACCGACGAGACTGA
>DYIZ01000232.1 GCA_020723385.1 Candidatus Aquidulcis sp. | reverse complement strand
TTGGGCGGGTCTGAGCAATTACTCGGTGTGATGATATTCTTGAGGGTAAATATACCACAATGAGAAAAATCGAAGCGGTCGGTTTATGCCGTCGCTGGGTATTTTGCAAAGACTCATGCGAGAAGGATTAAAATCACAAATAGAATATGACATCTACCAGTTGAATAGCCCAACAAAAGACATAATAATAATACATCACTTGACGTTTTTGTTAGGGGCGACGAATCGGAGTCTCAAGTGTTATATTGCTGATCGAGATCGTATGGCTTTCGGTACCCAAGTCTGACAGCGGTTCTTCGTAAACAGGTATCATGATCTCTGAACCTCTCCTGAGACAAAAGTTCATTCGGTGGTTCTTGCCGGTTGATTTCCTGAATCCGTCCATCATATTGGTTTCGCTCAATAACGTACTGCCAACGACGCAGCGGAAGGAGGTGCAACCGCCCCCGAAGACATTTTGAGGCTATGTTTCCACATCGGCCAATTTCGGAAAGCTGTTCGATTCATTCAGGAGATAAATTTCAGCTATGAGCGCAAAAGCAGATAAACCAAAGATCATGGGCTACATGCCCCAAGATGTGCCGCCAGTGGGCGCATTGATCAGCCTGGGTTTCCAGCAGGTGCTGACGATGTTCCCGGCGACGGTATTGGTTGCCATCTTGACCAAGTTCGACGTGGGCATGACGCTTTTTGCCAGCGGCATTGGCACCATCGTCGCCCTGTTCGTCTCCGGGCGCCGCATTCCGCTGTATTACGGCTCCAGTTTCAGCTATATTACTGTGGTTGTCACAACCATGGGATTGTATGCGAAAGATTGTTTCAGCGATCCGACGACATTCTACTGCCCAGAGGGGGTGCGGATTGTCCAGGTTGGCATCATGGGAACTGCCATCGTCGAAATCCTGGTAGGTTTGCTGATCATGGCCATCGGCAAAGAGCTTCTCGACAAAGTCTTACCGCCGGTCATCACAGGCAGTGTGGCAATTGTGATCGGTATCGCCCTGGCGGGTACGGCCTTGAGCATGGCCAGCGCCAACTGGGTCGTGGCATTCATTACACTGATCGTGACGATTGCCCTCTCGGTCTACCTGCAAGGCAAGGGCCTGCTCGGAATGCTGCCGGTACTCCTCGGGGCGATTGTGGGCTACATTTTTGCCGCCATTTTCTACCCGGATTTGATGAACTACGCACCCATTGCAGATGCCCCATGGATTCGGTTCAACTTCACATTCCCGGCTTTCACCGATCCCAATGCCTGGGCTGCCATCACCGGCATCGCCCTGATCGCCATCGCCACCATCCCGGAAAGCACCGCGCACCTGTATCAGATGAGCCTGTACATTGACCAACTGGCGAAGGATTTGGGCCGCAAGCCAATCGAGATCAAACGGTTGATTGGCCTCAACCTGGTTGCCGATGGCGCAGACGATCTGGTGGTCGGTTTCCTGGGCGGCTGTGCAGGCACCAACTATGGTGAGAACAACAGCCTGATGGCGATTACTCGCTGCTACTCGATACCGGTCTTGATGTGCGCCGGCGGCATCGCCATTCTGCTGGGCCTGATCGGGAAATTCGCGGCAGTCGTCAACACCCTGCCAGTGGCAGTAACCGGTGGGCTTGCGATCTATCTCTTCGGCGTGATTGGCATGCAGGGTATTGCCCTGATCCAATCCGAGAGGGTCAACCTGTTCGAACCCCGTCAGCTTGCGGTGGGCGCCACCATCCTGGTGGCTGGCATCGGCGGCGCGATGGGGCTTAAGGACGGCCTGTTTCCCTTCCCAATCCCGGTGATCTTCCCGAGCGGTATCCCGGCTATCGTTTTTGCCGCGCTCCTCGGGATTCTGGTCAATCTCGTTTTCCTGCTGCTTCCGCCAAGGTTATTTGGTGTTCAAGACCGCGAGAATATCAACCTCTAAAACTGTTGAAGGTTGGAAAAAGTTGAAGGTTGAAAGTTCTGGTTGAGCGATCACCTGAACCTTCAACCTTCAACATTCCACCTTCAACTATTCTTTGACAGGAGCGTGATTCCATGTCTTTGAATGCACATCCTGAACTACCTGAATTCGACTACATCCGGCCGGCCTCGTTGATGGATGCCAGCCGGTTTTTAGCCCAGCATGCCGGAGAGGCGCGCCCAATGTTGGGCGGCACGGACATTTTCGTGCGTATGCGGGATGGAATGTGGCACGATCAATATTTGGTAGATGTGAAAAATCTGGATGGCACCGATAAGCTGCACTTCGACCCGCAGGCCGGTTTGATCCTGGGAGCCGGGGTCAATATGAACCGGGTGATGGTCTCGCCCGAAGTGCAGACGCGCTACCCGCTGCTGGCGGATGCCTGCCGGTCAGTGGCATCTTACCAACTGCGCACCCGCGCCACCATCGTGGGCAACATCTGTAACGCTTCGCCCGCCGGGGATACCATCGGGGCGTGCCTGGTTTTGGGCGGTGTGCTGGATGTCCACGGGGTCAATGGCTATCGTGAGATTCCGCTGGCAGGCTTCTTCCTCGGCCCTGGCAAGACGATATTACAGCCGGGCGACATTGTCACGGCGATCCGCTTCCCGTTGCCGCCGCAAGGCAATACGGGTGTGTACTTGAAGCTGGGCCGCAACACTTGGAGCGACCTGTCCATTGTGGGCGTGACGGTGTACGGCTACCCGGATGCGTCAGCAGCCTCGGGGTATCGCTTCCGCATCGCGCTGGCATCGGTGGCCCCTGTTCCGCTAATCCCCCGGGATGCTGAAGCTTATCTATCGCAGAATCCCATCGGCCGCGAAACGATCCGCGCCGCAGCCAATCTCGCCGCCGAATCTTGCTCGCCTATTGACGATGTGCGCGGCAGTGCAAAATATCGCAAGGCGATGGTGAAAAATCTGACACGTAAAGGGCTGGAGAAAGTTTGGGAGAGCGTAAATCGTAAAGCGTAAAACGTAAGATGTTCCTTACGGATTACGTTTACGATTTACGTTTATTGGAGGCAATGATGTCATATCATCGTATTACATTATCTGTGAACGGCTCGGTCGAGCAACTGGATGTCCCCTCTCAAATGACGCTGCTGCAGGCGCTGCGCGATAAACTGGCGCTGACCGGCACGAAGAATGGCTGCAACGCCGGTGAGTGTGGAGCGTGTACCGTTCTGCTCAACGGCGAGCCGGTCAATAGCTGCATGACGTTGGCGGTCGAATGCGACGGGGCCAGCGTGGTCACTGTTGAAGGTTTGGCCGGGAATGGAGAACTTGATCCCATCCAGGATGCGATCATTGATGAGGGCGGCGTGCAATGCGGGTTCTGCACGCCGGGCGTGCTCATCTCGTCGCGCGCCCTGCTCGACCGCAACCCCCACCCGACGGAAGCCGAAATCCGCGAGGCGCTGGTGGGCAACTTGTGCCGCTGCACTGGCTACGTGCGAATTGTCGAGGCAGTGAAACAAGTTGCAAGCAGCAGGTAGCATGTTGCAGGTGGCAGGTTGTTGTTCATATTTCAGCCGTAGGGGCTGACTATTGTTCGCCAGGAAATGCAGCCTAGCCCCTAGCGGGCGGCTCAAAGGAGCGAGATGCAATGAATCACCAGGAAGGCACTTTCAAAGGGGTTCGTAACGCAAATATTTATTACCAGAGCTGGCTGCCGGAGGGTAAGCCGAAAGCGGTTTTGCTGATCGTTCATGGTATAGCCGAGCACAGTGGGCGCTATATGAACGTGGTCAACCACTTTGTGCCGCTGGGCTATGCCGCTTACAGCCTCGACCATATCGGGCATGGCAAATCCGAAGGGCAGCGCGTGTTCGTGGAGCGCTTCGAAGATTTCACCGATACCCTCAAAATCTACTTCGACATGGTGCGCCAGTGGCAGCCGGGCAAGCCGATTTTTCTGGTGGGACACAGCATGGGCGGGCTGATTGGCGCTCGTTACCTGCTCGATCACCAGTCCGAATTGGCCGGGGCGGTACTCTCCGGCCCGGCGATCAAAATCAGCGGCAACATCTCCCCGGCTTTGGTGGCGATGAGCAAGCTCATTTCCGCTCTCGCCCCGAGAATGGGATTGGTCGGACTATCCGCCGATGGCATCTGCCGCGACCCGGCGGTAGTGCAAGCCTACGTCAAGGACCCGCTGGTGTACACCGGCAAGACGACCGCCCGCCTGGGATCTGAAATGCTCAAGGCCGCCCAGCAGGTGCTCGCCGGCGCGGCGACGGTCAAGCTGCCCATCCTGATCGTGCAGGGCGGCGCGGATCAATTGCTTGATCCGGCGGGCGCGAAGGCGCTGTACGGCGCGGTCGCCTCGGCCGACAAGACCCTCAAAATCTACGATGGCTACTACCACGAAGTGTTCAACGACCCTGGGCACGAGGTGGTGCTGGGGGAGGTTGCGGCGTGGGTGGATGGGCATGTGGGCGCGTGAGTTGATGCAGCCACGGCAGGCTCCGGCGATTGAAATCGCGGCGACAATTGCAAAGTCCGCCCTGCGGCGGACTGAACCCCACGCAGGTGGGGTTTCGCAATGAGTTGGCGCAGTTTCAACTGCCGAAGTTTCATCGGAATCACGTATCATACCAATAAGATAAGACTATGACTGTTCGCCGACAAAAAGAAGCAATATTCCAAACCCCAAAAACTGTGGTTGTCGAGTGTGTGCGAAAGGTGCTGCACTCCAACCCCTTCTATACGCATGTGGTTGAAAGCATAGAAGGCTCGTTTCTGACCCTCGTTCAGCCAAATTTTTTGTTTTTAGATACCCCGATGACGATACTGCTGGAAACTATCGAAACAGGCACGCTGATAAAGGTGACCACCGAGTCGCAGCCTTTTATCTTAGGCGATATTTTTAATTTCTACAACCGTTACATAACCGATTTCTTGACAGTGTTGAAAGAGGAAATTAACAATTCAACACAACGCGAAACCCCAACAGCCAATCCGGGATAATCCGGCGAGTTGGCGATAGCCGATTACGTAAATGTCAGCCGGGTGATCCATCTCCCGGTGAGTCACGGAGACCCCTTATGACCCAACCCCCCACCCCTCCCTCCATCGGAACCAACGTCCCCCGCGTGGACGCCCGCGAGAAAGTCACCGGCGCGGCGATCTTCGCCGACGACATCCAGTTCGGGCCGGGACTGCTGTATGCCCGCATCAAGCGCAGCCCGCACCCGCACGCCCTCATCAAGTCTATTGACACCTCGAAGGCGCGCGCCCTGCCGGGCGTCAAAGCCATCGCCACCGGCGAGGACTTTCCTGACCTGACCGGCCTGTACCTCAAAGACCGCAACATCTTCTGCCGCGAGCGCGCCCGTTACGTGGGCGATCCCGTAGCGGGCGTGGCCGCGGTCAGCGAGGCCATCGCCGAGAAGGCGGTTGACCTCATCGAGGTGGAGTACGAGCCGCTGCCGGGCGTGTTCGATCCCGAATTCGGCGCGACCCCCGAGGCTCCGCTGCTTCACCCCGATCTTGGCAGCTACGAAGTCGCTAATTTCATCTTCCCCCAGCCGGGCAGCAACATCCCCAACCATTTCCGCATCCGCAAGGGCGATGTTGATACCGCCTGGCTCCAGTGTGCAGCCATCGTCGAGCATTCTTACCGCGTGCCGCACATCCAGCACGTGCCCATCGAACCGCACATCGCTGTCGCCAAAGTCGAAGTGGATGGGAAGGCCATCTTGTGGGGCAGCTCGCAGTCGCCGTTTGCCCAGCGCAGCCTGATCGCCAAAGC
>DYIZ01000044.1 GCA_020723385.1 Candidatus Aquidulcis sp. | reverse complement strand
CGACTTTATGAGACTTTGTTAAAGTTCAATGGATACGACTTTATGAGACTCTACAACGGCAATGAAATTGTACCTGGAATAACCTTCAGAGAGGAGCGAATTATGACACCAAACCTTGATCTGGCTCGAGAGTTGCTTGCAAACCCACGCTATCCGCGCACTTGTCATTACGACCCCGAATGGCAGGTCGGATTGGAGATGGGCTGCCCTACTTTCTGGCTGCTGGAGAGCCTGTGCGACGAGATGGAATTAAAACCCGGGATGCGCGTGCTCGACCTGGGCTGCGGCAAAGCCGGCGGCTCGATCTTCCTGGCCAAAGAATTCGGCCTGCAGGTGTGGGCCGTAGATAAAATGGTGCGGGCGACCGAGAATTGGGAGCGTATCCGCAAAGCGGGCGTTGCCGACCGGGTCTTCCCCTTGCGCTGTGATGCGCTCGAATTGCCATTCCCGATGGATTTCTTCGACGCCGTCATTGCGATTAACTCCCTTTGGTTTTTTGCCACCGGCGATACTTATTTGCCCTGGTATTTGCTGCCGCTGCTCAAGCCGGGCAGCCAATTGGGGATCGTTGCACCGGGGTTCTATACCGAAATTGCGGGAGATTACCCCAACCGTATCCCCGAGCACCTGAAGCCCTATTGGGATTCGTGTTCGCTCGCTGCCTGGCATTCCGCCGAATGGTGGCGTCAGCATCTGCTCAAGACGAGCCAGGTGGAAGTGCTGCTGGCCGATAATTTCCCAGATAGCGAAGGCTACCAGACTTACTTGCGTTGGGAGCGTATCATCGGCTACCCGGAAAAGATTGCCGAGGACGATGCCGGACGCTCCATCACCTTTGTGCGCCTGGTGGCGCGCAAGCTACAGACTGAGAAGGAGTAAATGACCATGGAAACTTATGCAACTTACGCGGAAATGCGCCAGAAAATTGGCGAGCTGTTCCAGCAAGAACAATACACGCAGGCGGCCGAGATATTGGAATGGGGATTGACGCAATTCCCTGCAAACGTTCTGGCAAATGCCTACAACCTTGCGGCCTGCCAGGCACTGTTGGGCCAGGCGGAAAAAGCGGCAGCTTCACTGCTCTATGGCCTGGATCACGGCATCTGGTATGGCCAATGGGATTTCACGGGCGACCTGTGGAATCCATTGAAGACGTTGGGAATATTCCAACAGGTGATCTCACGCTCGATGGAATGCCAGCACGAGGCCCAGAAAAATTCCCGGCCCGAATTGAGCATCGCTCCGCCCGCCAGATACGATCCAGCGATGAAATACCCACTCTTCATCGCCCTGCATGGCGGCGACGAGACGGCGGCAGATTTCAAAGAGCGTTGGACTTCGCCCCGGATGGCGAGCGATTTCATTGTCGCTTATCCCCAGTCATCGCGTCCGGTCTCGATGCGCGGCTTTAGTTGGCTGGGAGAAGACCAGGACCGGCAGGAAATCCTGGCGGCTTACCAAACAGTGTTGAAAGAATACTCCGTAGATACTGGGCAGGTGCTGATGGGCGGATTTTCCGCCGGGGGTCACTTGACCCTGACCTTACTGCTGGATGAGCAGCAAATCCTGCCCATCCGAGGCTTCATTGTGCTCTGTCCGCCTGTGCCCGAAGCATATTCTCTCGAAGCAATCACACGTATTCGATCCCGTGGGCAGAAAGGATTATTGCTCACGTCAGAGATGGACAACCGCCTGGAGGATCAGCGTAAGCTGGCGAAGGCTTTCGAAGAAGGCGGCGTCGCGCATCGGTTCGTTGTCACGCCCAATGAGGGTCACTGGTACCCGCCAGATCTGGCCCAAAGAATTGATGAAGCCATTGACGATATTCTCTCATGAACCAGGAAGAAGGGAAGGAACAGGATATGGATACCCAAGGATTTCGCACGATGTTGGAAGGGCGCAAAGTGCCTGCCGAGAAGCTCGATGCCGCCCTGGCTCTGGCCGAGCGGTTTGAGAATTATGCACAACAATCCGGCGGGTTGTCAGCAGAGAGCGCCTGGGCTTTCTCGAAAATCCTCATCGGAGAGGGGCAAAACACCGTGGAGAATTTCTTCACCCTGGCGCGGTACGGGCTATTCATCAAGGATAACGCCATCTTTGTCGCCTTCGTGGAATCGCTGGATGGCGGCGAGGCGCAGGAAAATCTGTACCGGCGCGTCGCGGAGCGCTTCGGGGAGACTCTGCGGGATGAGATCTTCTCCGGGATTGGCGTGGCCCCCTTCGGCCTGCCGACGCCGGAGAAACCCCGCTATATGCATCCAGTTATCGAGAGGCTGGCGCTTGCCGTCGGAGCGGATGCCTGCCGGGATCTTCTGTCAGCCAGCCTGCGTGACTTGCCGGATGAGTACTTCGCCAGCGGGCGCGAGATATACCAATCTTGCAAAGACGTTGACGAGTACCTTGTCAAGAAGAAGCAGGCATTTGTCGAGCAGTTGGAAGCCTGCCAGCGGGATGGGCGGCTTTTCTTCGCCCAGGAGATTACTGATGATGTGCTGGCATTCGTGCGCAACGAGCCGGAGATGGGCGGCGGGGTGCGGGTTGGAAATGTGATCTACGAGGTCAAAATTCCTTATATGACCAAGCAATACCTGGCCGAGACCGATCCAACCCTGAAGCGCTATTTCTATTGCCACTGCCCGTGGGCGCGCGAGGCTGTTAAAAGCGGCGAGAAGGTAGCGCCGATCTTCTGTAATTGCAGCGCCGGATTCCACAAGAAGCCCTGGGAAGTGATTTTCGGCCAGAAGCTCGAAGTGGAGGTGCTCGTATCCGTGCTCCAGGGTGATGAGCGTTGCCGGTTCGCCATTCATTTGCCAGGATGATGACAAGGGTAAAGTAGCACCTCCAATGCTGAAAAGGATATACGTGATGAAAAAAATCGAACTTCGCGGGTCTCATTATGAGATTGGCATCCAAATGGGAGAGATTCTGAAAAGAACCGATGGTTATCCGCCCAAGTATCCAAAAGAAGTGCTGGAAAAATCACGTCCCTATGAGGAACAGGTCAGGGTATATGCGCCTGATCTGCTCGAAGAGTTTCGCGGGATTGCCGATAGCCTGGGAATAGACTATTACATCCCGGTTACCTTGGAGGCAACCCCGTATCGCTTCCAACATTCATCTTGTCTGACGATGGCGATTTCTGGCAAGCATACCCGGAGCGGGATGCCTGTTCTGGCGCGTAATCATGAATGGATGGAAAGGGAGGGCGAGAATTTGCGCCTGTGCTATACCCGGCCCGATGGAAAACTGAGAAGCATGGGTGAAACATTCCATTGGCCGCTGGTTTCGCGATATGGCGGCGTCAATGAGGCCGGGCTGGCATTGGCAACCAATTTGGTCGTTTACGAGAATTCTGGCCCTGGGATCATGATGAATCTGGCGGTGAGATGGGTGCTGGATACCTGTGAAACGACGGAAAAAGCCGTTGCATATCTTGAGAAGATTCCCAAAGTGTGGGGAGAAACGTATGTCATCGTTGATAAAGAGAACACCATCGCCAAAGTAGAGTCTCACCGGCAGAAAACAACGGTAACTTACACGGACAAGGGATTTGAATTCAATACGTTACTGTATGACTCACCTGAAATGCAGCAATTCACGGATCAGGAAAGAATCGATAGTTGCATCGAATACACTTCAGCCAGAGGAGCGTTTCTGAACGAATGGTTTCACCAGAATAAGGGCAATATTACCGATCCCCTGATTATCGCGGCCTTGAAGAACCACGAACACAAAATGTGCGATCACAAATTGGAGGGGCTGGAAATATGCTGGTCTTACCTCATGAAGATCGGTGAAAACAGCGCCCTGGTCTGTGCAGGCCGCCCTTGTAAGAATGAGTTCGTGGAAGTTGATGGCGCGTAGGTAACTCACTAAAAAAATGCATGGCGAACCTGTGGAGAAAATCCATGTACAAGTTTCTTGTCTTGATTGTCCTGTCCACCTTGATTGTCGCGTGCAGCCCAGCCGCGACGCCGGTTCCTTCCATGACTGCCGTTATACCTACGCCGATCATGACATCGGCGCCTCCCACAGCGACTGCCATGCCTTCATCACCGTCCGCAACAATAGCGCCCTCGGCAACGGTAGTTATCCTCAGTCAGGTCATTAACACCGAGACGATAGCCCGGCTGGCAAAGGTTATGGATTTGAACTTGCCCGATTCGTTCGTCAATACCATTGCTTTCACACCAGACAGCCAAACCATGATCACCGGCGACCGAAACGGAGAGGTGCTGGTTTGGGAGCGCGATACCTGGGAGAAAACTGTCTTTCTGCCAGCCCAGAGCACCTATGCAACAGACGAGGCGGCAGGGATTTGGTACTGGGGCACCCTGGCGCTTTCGCTGGACGGGAGCATGATTGTCAACGCTTACGGCGACCATGGCGCGGTGACCGGATACGATCTCACTGGCCGGGTAATGTTTACCTATTCGTTTAGATCGCGTGTCTGGGCTATGGCGATCTCCCCGGATGGCAGGCTTTTGGCCATGGCCGGTTTGCCAAATAATGTGGTCATCATCGACCTGGAAACCTACCAGCCGGTGGCAAACCTGGTTAGCGACTACGAATACATCTTCAATCTCGTCTTCTCTCCCGAGGGAAATACACTATTGGTTAGTTATGAGCGGCCTGGGAACGTAATTAAACTTTGGGATACCGCCACCTGGCAAGAAACCAGCACGTTCACTCACGTCTCGGTGCGGATAGATTACCATGACATCTTGTTCACACCAGATGGGACAAAATTGGTAATGGCTACAAATGAGCTTGGCGATCCTATTGGTGTCAGGGTATGGGATTTGGCCAGCAGCCAGATCATCAGAGATTTCCCAGAGAACAGCCAGGCGGCATATCAAATTGCCTTCTCACCAGACGGCAGCTTGTTAGCGTCGGTTCACGAGGCGTTGCAAGTGTGGAATATGGAAACGGGTGATGCCGTAAAGACGATCCGGGTTCCAAACCAGGAACACGGGGCGGTGGCTTTTTCACCGGATGGCACCCTGATCGCCTTTTCCGTTTGGGGAGAAGGGGTGCAGGTGTGGGCCATAAGATAGTACTGAGCAAGAATGGGCAGGTATTGCTGATTTTCTGGAACGTATCTGGGGATGTGTATTGAATAATTTGAAAGCAGTGCTGGAAAAAACCAGGCACATGTGATTTGATCTCGCGCAGGGCAAGGAGAACATCATGAAAGAGTACGTCATCGAACTGGAAATTTTCGAAGGCAACCCCGGGCGCCTGCACGCCGACGGCGCCTATCCTGACTTCGCCAAAGAGGGCATCTGCGCCTGGATGTATGGGCGTCTTCAGGTGGGGCAGAAATTCCGTTACCCCGATGATCTTGGACAATTATGCCCCTGGCTGGTGGATAGCCTGACGGGAATGATTCGCGTCCTCGAAAATGGCGGCACGTTGCCCTGGAGATACCGCGGCACCCCGTATGAAAAAGTCATAGACCCTGACGGGGTGACGACCGAGTTCGTGCGCTGTCCCGACCCCGCCGCTTCGGTTGTCATCAAAATAACCCGGACCGCTCTGCCGGAGTGACGATTTAGCCGAGTGCCGGTATAAACCACAACCCAGAAAGGATTTTGAAAATGACGACGATTCAACTTCTTGGAAACGCATGTACATTACTCACTGCCCCGGATGGCACCCGTATCGTCAGCGATCCCTATGGCGATGAGCGCCCCCCTCGACTGGGATCCCTCCCCGGCGACCTGGAGGCTGAGGCTGTTACTGTGAGCCATGTTCACTCTGATCATAACAACGTGAGCGCTGTTGGCGGTGATCCTCAGCATATCACCGAGCCTGGTACGTATCAGGTTGGTATGGTACGGGTAACCGGCTATGAAAGCCGCGAGGGGTCGCCGACTGGCCCTTCGAAGACCATGCGTAACGTGGTCTTTGTGTTCGAGATCGAGCAGGCCAAGATCGTGCATCTGGGCGATGCAGGCTTGATCCCCGAACCCAACGTGCGGGCGGCTATTGCAAATGCCGATGTGATCCTGGTGAACATTGATGGATATGTGCTCCCGCTGGATCAACTTCTGCCTGAGATGGAAAGGCTTGGGGCGCGGACGATCATCCCCACCCATTTCAGCGCCTCGGCCAGCGCACGCTGGGCGACTGCTGAGACAATGACGCTGGAAGAGTTTCTTGGCACGCTGCCCGCGGATATCGCCGTTGTAAGGATGGGTAGTGAAATCCAGGTGACACCCGGGATGCCAAAACAAGTGGCAGGGCTATCCTACCTTTTGCTCGAAGAATAGGTATTCCGAGAATAACCAGCCGCCGAAGATAGAATGGCGATCACCTCACCTGAAAGCATTGGAAAACAATGTCAATCAATAACATCTTTCAATCTTTTCCGCAATTGGAAACTGCCAGGCTCGTTCTTCGAAGAATGCAGGCATCAGATTCGAATGCACTGTTCGGCATCCTGTCTGACGATGAAGTGACCCGCTATTATGATGATGCTACATTCACGGGTGTCTCTCAAGCCAGCGATCAAATCCAGGCCTGGGAGAACGGTTTTACCAACCGGCGGTGCATCCGCTGGGGGATCGCCCGGAAAGAGGATGATCTTGTGATCGGCACTTGCGGATATTACGGGATCCATTCCTGGCATCTTCGGGCGTCCATCGGCTATGAGCTGGCGCGCCCCTTCTGGCGCCAGGGAATTATGGCAGAGGCGTTGAGCGCAATCATCGTCCTTGGTTTCGAGGAGATGAACCTGAATCGGATTGATGCCGTTGTCATGCCTGAGAATACCGCCTCAGTAAAACTGCTCGAGAAGCTCGGTTTCCGCAACGAGGGCTTGTTGAGAGAATATGAAAATTGGGGCGACAAAGGTTTTGCTGATTTATACATGCTTGCGTTGTTGAGGAAGGCGTGGGAACAGTGACAAACTTTTTGATTCCGAAGGTGGGAACCTGCGCCATCGGCTGAAAGAAGGCTGCCCATGACGATTGATATATGCGTTGTTTTCAAAATGGATACACCATTTGCTGGCGCCATATCGCTTTTGAGTACGCTGCCATATCCTTATCGGGAAGGCGGCGATTCCAGTCGCGGCAGGCTTTACTTCGATAGCACCGGGCCGAAATTTATCATCACCGCCTCCAGCACTGAAGTGGAGCGATGCATCGCCGCGATGAGCGCCTCCCCCATTGTGTACGAGGCATATGTAGCCAACTTCGAGTTTTTCAAGGATTGACTTTCTGAGGACTCAGCAGCAAGTGTTGGGAGAAACGGGAAACCTGAAAGGGAAATGCCATGATTGAAGAATTTACCCCGGCCATTCGCCAGGCGATTGTTCAAGACATCGCCCGCCTGGCGCGCGAACAATATATCTTCCCCGAAAAGGGACTGGCGATTGCCCGATTTATCGAGACCCAATGGGAACGGGGATATTATGACGACATTCTCTCTCCCCACGAGTTTGCTGACCGGCTGACTACCGATCTGCGCCAGGCATCGGACGACCAGCATTGGTCGGTATTGTATGATTCGACGCTGACCAGCACCCTCTACGGCGAGGAGCATGCCAGTGATGAAGAGCTGGCTCAACTAAAGGCTTACGTCTGCCGGGCGAATTTCGGCATCGAAAAGATCGAGCACCTGCCCGGCAACATCGGGTACGTGGATTTACACAGTTTTGCCTGGATCGGCTTCCCCGGAGCGGGCGATAGCATCGTGGCGCTCATGCAGCTCGTTTCCCACTGCGACGCGCTGATCTTCGATGTACGGCGGAACGGCGGCGGAGAAGCCGAAACCCTGCAGGTGTATGTCAGCTATTTCGTCAAACCTGAACCCAAACTATATGATTCGTTCTTCTATCGCCCGACCAATGAAACCCAGCAATTATGGACAATGCCCTACGTACCGGGCAAATGTATGCCGGATGTGCCGCTGTATATCCTCACCAGCCGAGTCACCGGTTCCGGCGGAGAAGCGTTTGCCTACATCCTCAAAAGTATGGGGCGCGCCACGGTCATTGGTGAGCCAACCCTGGGCGCGGCGCACACCACAGATATGGCGATCGTCCAGGAGCATTTTCAGGTGGAATATCCCTCCGGACGCTCGATCAGCCCCTTCACACAAAGCGATTGGGAGGGCGTGGGGGTGCAGCCAGATATCGCCGTCCCGCCTGATGAGGCTTTGCAGGCGGCGCATCTGCACGCCTTGGAACGGCTGATCGAAGGCTGTCAGGATGATATCCGCAAGCGGGAGCTGGATTGGGACCTGGAAATTGCCCGCAATTCCTATGCGCCTCTCCGGTTGGGTGAAACAACCCTGGCGCGCTATGTGGGTCAATATGGGGATCGCGCCATCGGGCTGGCGGGCGGCGCGTTGACCTACTCCCGGCAGGGCGGCGCCTGGAAACTGGTCCCCCTCGGGGAGAATCGCTTCCTTTGCCCGGATTGGCTCAAGCTCGAATTCGACCTGGATGAGCGTGGCCGGGCGCTCTCGGTCCAGCTTGCTTACCGGGATGGCCGGCCCAGCCTGGCCATTCCCAAAGAGGTTTGACATGAAGATTGCCTTTCGACACTATCACGGCGCGGATGATTACCAGCGCGTGTCTGATTTCCTCATCACCCACCACCAACCCGGCAACCAGGACGGCAACTGGCTCGAACCTGCCTGGGAATACATGCACTACCATCAGGCGCTGGATGCATCCAACCTGGGCAAAATAGGGGTTTGGGAGGATTCGGGGCAAATCGTTGCCGTCTGCCACTACGAATCGTGCCTGGGCGAAGCCTTTTTCCAATTTCATCCCGCCTATCATCATCTGCGTGAAGCGATGCTGGATTATGCTGAAACGGAGTTGACAGGCATCTCTCGCAGAGACGGCCGCCGATACCTTTGGGCTTACGCCAATGACAACGACCCGGAATTCCTGGCGCTGGTGCAGGCGCGTGGCTACGAAGAAGATCGGGAGGGAACACGCCCGCTTTACCGTTTCGACATTCCCAACCCATTACCGCCTATCTCGCTTGCAGAAGGTTTCCGTCTGACCAGCCTGGCAGAGGCGTGCGATTGGGTCAAGGTCAATCGCGTATTGTGGCGCGGCTTTGACCACGAGGGTGAGCCGCCCGACGATGCTGATGCGCTCGAAAGCCGCCGCAGGATGTTCGACACGCCCAAGGCGCGGCGCGACCTGAAGATCGCCGTGGCCGCCCCCAATGGCGATTTCGCTGCCTTCTGCGGCATGTTCTACGAGCCGAGTGGACGCTTCTGCTATGTGGAGCCGGTCGCCACCGATCCAACCTACCGCCGGTTAGGACTTGGCAAGGCTGCGGTGTTGGAGGGCATCCGCCGGTGCGCTGCATTGGGGGCGACTATCGCGTATGTCGGCTCGGATTTGGAGTTTTACCAATCTGTCGGCTTCACGAAAGTGTATAACAGCGAGTGTTGGGTGAAAAGGGGATCATGAAATGATCCAGATCGAGCCAGCCTGGCAACCCTGGTGACGATTTTTGCCTGACCGGAGAGCGTTTTTACCAAGCGAGAGTGAGCGGTGTCTGCCCAAGGAAATCAAACGGATATGCGTGCCCGATACGTGGCGTTGATATTTTTCATCCTGCTCCTGGCTGGATGCAGTTCGGGGGTAACGGCTACATCGCCAGCCCCAACCGCGACCGGGCCTGTTTTTACCAACACGCCTGTTCCTCCGCCTGCAACGATGACGGCCACTTTCACGCCTCAACCCACACCGACGCCTGACGCTGCCGCCAGCCTGGACGATAAAATCCCCGAACAAATAGGGGATGGATGGGAGGTTGCCTCGTTGGCCGATGCAGGAATTGATGCGAGCAGAATGAGCGCTATGCTCAATGCCATATACCGCGGAGAGCGAGGCGAATCGCTCACCCTGCCAAGTGGAAAGCCCAAATACCAAAACATAGACGGTATCTTGATTGTCAAAGATGGGCGCCTGGTATTCGAAGAATATTTCAACCACTTCACATTGCACTCCGGTCACGATATCGCCTCTGTCACCAAGAGCATCACTTCACTTTTGATCGGAGCAGCGATAGATCAGGGCTACCTTAAGCGTGTTGACGAGAAAGTTGTGCCGTATTTTCCCGAATATCTGCCTCTGTCCGATGCAGATGAGCGCAAGGAAAACATCACCATTGAAGATTTGCTCACGATGCGAACCGGAATGGAATGTGATGATTGGGATCCAAATTCCCGGACCTATTACCTGAATAACCAGCCCAGCCAGGCTGATGACATTAATTACATCCTAGGTTTTCCAATGGAGACCACACCGGGTTCCAGCTTCGCGTACTGCACTTCGGGCACGACTGTTTTGAATGCCTTGCTCATCAAAACCACCGGGATGGAACTTCCAGAGTTTGCCAAGCAATCCCTGTTCGAACCCCTGGGTGCAAAAAGTGTGGTTTGGGATACTTCATCGGGGGGCTGGGAACACATTGACGGAATCTTGGCTATGTACCCGCGCGAAATGGCCCGTCTGGGGCTGCTGATATTGCAAAACGGGGAATGGCAGGGAGAGCAGCTCATTTCGCAGGCGTGGGTAGAGCAATCTACCCGGGAGCATGTCGCACTGGCTTTCAACGATACCTGGGGGAAGGGGTATGGATACCTGTGGTGGTTGAGCGATGTGCACATCGCGGGTGAGACCGTACATTCCTTTGCCGCATCGGGACACGGCGGCCAGGTGATTGCTGTCTTCCCGGATTTGAACATGGTGGTTGTCTTCACCGGCAGCAATTACGACAACGACGAAGGCCAACCTTTCGAGATCATGGAAAGATTCATCCTCCCGGCTGTGCTGACACATTCCAACCAACCTGCGCCGACTTCGACCCCGGCAACGACGGCAGGAACTTCTGCCTACGGATTCCCTGGGACCATTGATCCAGCCAAAAGGTATTTGTTCTACCTCCACGGCAAGATCATCGAAGACCAGGGATTGCCAGCAGTGAGTGATGTCTACGGAGAATACGAGTACGACGCCATCCTGGAGCGGCTGCAATCCCAGGGTTTTGTCGTCATCAGTGAGCAGCGGCCCAAGAATTCCGACGTCGAAATCTATGCCCGCAAAACTGTCGAGCAAATCAACCTGCTGCTTGCAGCCAATGTCCCTCCAGACCAGATAACCGTCGTGGGGGCCTCCAAAGGCGCCTATATTGCCGCCTTTGTTTCCAATACGCTGGAAAATTCGCAAATGAACTTCGTATTGTTGGGCGGTTGTAACTCTGAGATGACCGGTATGTTGAAGCAAGGGCAAATGTATCTCTACGGAAACATTCTGGCGATTTATGACTCTGTGGATGAGCTGGCCGGTTCTTGCCAGGAAATGTTCTCGTTTTCCACCGGGGAGGGAATTGGCCAGTATGACGAGATCGTGCTCAACGTTGGAACAGGACATGGCCTCTTATACAAACCGTTAGACGAGTGGATCATACCCACGGTCGAGTGGGCAAGAGGAGAAGGACAGCCATGATGATCTTCATTGATCAGTCGCATGGCGTTGGACGATACATAGTCGAGGCATGCTGATTAAGGATAATAAGCCCGCTTCCTCAAACACTAAAGTGGTGTAATGAACGGGAATGATGCGTGTAATAAGTTATATAGGTGAATCAACTCAAGAAAAATAGGTGAATTATGAGAACGAAAATTATCGCTTTAGCTGGATGTCTTCTATTCATCCTGATTGGTTGTAGACCGGCTGCAACCGCCGCGGTTACAGCGCCTCCCCCAACCATTTCCAGCACCCCCAGGCTGCCTGATTTCACTCTCTCGACGGCAACGCCAATTCCCCTGGCCCAAACGCCATCACCCGTAACGCCAACCCTTACACCGGTTGGCGTCAGAGTGGAAGTCTCAACCCCGCAGGCGCTGATTGGTCAAAGCAGCGGCGTGGGCAGTCTCGATTTTTCACCGGATGGGAGTCTCCTGGCTTCCACTGGGGATGATGGAACTATCCGGTTGTGGGATGTTGCCACCGGCCAAATGATGCAAGTTTTTCAAGGCGGCGCCGGTTACATGAGCGGTTTAGATTTTTCACCAGATGGTCAACTATTGGCCGCCATCGAGCAAGATGCGACCATTGCATTCTGGGATCTATCCAGCAGGCAGGTGAGCCGCCGGATAGATGATCCTGGGCTTGATGCTTGCGGTGTAGAATTCTCTCCAGATGGTACGATGATGGCCTCCGGCCATGTAGATGGCATCGTGCGGCTATGGGATGTGGGGAGTGGAGAGCCGGTGCGAGAACTGCGCGGCCTGGAAGAGTTATCCTGCTCCGTAGCGTTCTCTCCGGATGGCAGTCGAATCGCATCAGGGGGCGGCGGAGCCGATTTTCGCGTGCTCATCTGGGAAGTGTCCAGCGGGGAGCTGCTCCATAAACTGGGCGGTCACACAGCAAATGTTTATCGAGTTGCTTATTCACCGGACGGCGCCTCCCTTGCCTCAGCCAGCGGAGATCGAACCATCCGGGTTTGGGATGCCGGCAGTGGCGAGTTAAGGTATACCCTGGTCGCTGATGAATTTAAAATGAGCGCTGTTGATTTTTCACCTGATAGCAGTTTATTAGTTTCCGGTGGTATTGATGGTTTGGTGCGGTTGTGGGATGTAGCCAGTGGTCAACTGTTGGTCGCTTTACAAGGTCACAAAGGAGAAATCTTCTCGGTGGCTTTTTCGCCCGTAGATCGAGTATTCGCCTCCGGCGGCGAACGCGGCGAAGTATTGTTATGGCGCATTACTTCTGTCGAAACACCCGTCGTTGCAGCCACACCGATATTGACTGCAGAGCCATCCGTGACCTGGTTTACGGATTTTGTGGCTTATCTGGAAGAATTGGTCTCGAATGACCAATTCTCTGGCGCGGTGCTGATTGCCCAAGAGAGTGAGATACGCCTGGAAGAAGCCTATGGGCTGGCAGATCAATCTCTGGCTATTCCCAACCAGATTGATACCAAATTCAACCTGGGTTCGATGAACAAAATGTTCACGGCGGTCGCCATTCTGCAACTGATGGAATCCGACAAACTGTCCCTCGAGGACACCATTATTCAGCATATCCCAGACTACCCAAATACTGAGGTCGCTACCGTAGTTACCATCCACCAGCTCCTGACCCATACATCGGGGTTGGGGGATGTGTTCACAGAAGAGTTCAGCGCCAACCCCCATCAATACAGGTCGAACGCAGATTTTTTGCCGCTGTTCGTGAACGAGCCGCTGCAATTCCAGCCCGGCGAGCAGTTTTCATACAGCAATGCCGGCTACGTTGTGCTGGGCTTGATCATCGAACGGGTTTCAGGACAGAGTTATGACGAATATATCCAGCAAAACATTTATGACCCGAGCGGCATGGTCAATACCGGCGCGTTCGAAATAGATGCCGACACGCCTAACCTGGCTGTGGGCTACACCACCCGGAATATCTGGGGCAATGAGACCGGCATCCTGACCAGCAACACGGCTTTGATGCCTGGAGAGGGCTTTGCTGCCGGCGGCGGCTACTCAACCGTGGAAGACCTGTTGAATTTCCGTAATGCTTTATTGAGCTTCGAGCTTTTAAACCCGGAATCAACCGAGCTGCTCTTAACTGGAAAAGTCGTTGTCCGAGAAAATTCCAACTATGCCTATGGTTTCTTCGATCGGGTGGTTGCTGGGCAACGCGTGGTAGGACACGGCGGCGGCGCTCCGGGAGTTTGCTCATCCCTGAATATGTACCCCGACACCGGATATACCGTCATTGTTCTTTCGAATTCCGACAATGGGTGTATTCTTGTGCTGGATTATCTAAAGGACAAGCCTTTGGAGTGAGAAAAATGAACACACAGCGGCTGTTTGGAATATATCTGGCACTCTCCATTGTTATGATGAATTGTGGATATCCCCATACAGAGCCAACATCTATTCTGGTAGACAAGCAGATTGCCCTGGAAGCCTCAGGTGGCGCGTGTACCTCGTTTTGCCTCGACAATGGTGACCATTGTGTGTTCGGGACCAATATGGATCATGGAACGCTGCAAGTTGGGCAGGCATTTGTCAACAAGCGGCATGTTTTGAAGACCGCCTGGGAACCGAGCACTTCTGGTAAATATGCCCGCTGGATATCTAAATACGGCAGCGTTACCTTCAATGCCGCGGCGTATCAATTGGTTTGGGGAGGTATGAACGAGGCCGGTTTGATGATCAGCACTATGTCTCTGCTCGATACCGTCGCCCAGGCTCCTGATGCGCGGCCGCCGCTCTGGTCACCCTTCTGGATTCAATATCAACTCGATAATCACAGCACCATTGATGAGGTGATTGCCAGTGATGCAATCGCACGAAGTACGATGGAATATGACCATTACCTGGTTTGTGATCGGACAGGGGAGTGCGCCATCATCGAATTTTTGAATGGCAAGATGGTTGTTTATGCTGGGGCTTCCCTCCCAGTGAAGGCGCTGGCTAATAGCTCTTACCAGGACGCGCTGACGGCTCTTGAAACCGGGATCTATTGGAAGGTGGAAGCTATCGGCGTATCCCCGGACGGCCCTGCGGCAAAAGCGGGGATCAGGGAGAAAGATTGGATCACGGCCATTGATGGGGTTGCGTTGGTGGGTGAGCAGTCCATAGACACTTTCTTCTCTGTACTTACCCAACATACCGCAGGCGATGAAGTTAGTCTCACCGCGCTTCACCCAGGCGAGACTAACCCTGTCACGCTGGTTCTGGAGATGGCGACTCTCCCTGAAGATATGAGTAAATACGTTCTCCCGCCAGAAGTCCCCGTTCAGGTTCTAGCCTTAGGCTTTCTGCCGAATTTTTCGGGCGATTTTTTGACCCGTTTTGTGACTGCCGCCCAGTGGGTCAAAGCGTTTGAGCCCACAAGCTCAGAATCGGCTGTCACTTATGCCTTTGATGCTTTGAAAGCTGTGTCTGTGGAAGATACCGTGTGGAGCGCGGTTTTCGATCCCGCCGGCGCGCAGATCCACTTTCGCACCAACCAGAATCCACAAATCCGCTCGATTGACTTTGAGCAGCTCGATTTTTCCTGCCAAGCGCCCGTAATGATGCTGGATGTTCATGCGCCGGGCGCAGGTGACATCAGCCACAGCCTCGAGGAATATTCCCATCAGATGGCTCTCGACCATGCAGAGTATGTGGCTGCTAACGCCTGGCAGGTGGATGTTTCAGCTTTCTATGTTGAAACGGTGTTGCAAGGGTTTGAAAGCTTCCCTTGCATGGAAGAGAACGCTGCCGCATTGGATGATCCCAATCAATATCTGGAGGATCACCCTGTCTTGCTCCCGCCGCTTTTCGGGTGGGGGAGTCGGGCGATTTTTGATCGTTTGAAGCCAATTTGGGTCACAGTGACGATCGTGTCGCTTGTTATCACCATTTGGCTGCTGGAGCGAAGCCCGCGAGCGCCTCGGGGAAAATGGCTGCTTTGGGCGTTGCTGGTGATCTTTTTAGGGCCGTTTGGTTTGCTGATCTATTGGCTCACCTATCGAAAGTACCGCGCATCGAAATAACTCGAGGCAAAATGAATTTCTTTAGGCCATTCTTTCCTAAACGACGGCTGCCAATCTTAGCCATCTTGCTTCTCTCGGCCTTTCTCAACCTGTACCGGCTGAACCTGGTCGGCACCAATGGGGTGGGCAATATCTACTACGCCGCCGCCGTCCAGTCCATGCTGACGAGCTGGCGCAATTTTTTCTACCTCTCCGTAGACCCAACGGGCTTCGTCTCGCTCGATAAAGTCCCGCTAGCCTTTTGGATTCAGGCTGCCCTGGCGAAAATCTTCGGATTTTCTGGGTTACCGCTGCTGCTGCCGCAGGCGTTAGCCGGGATTGCGACCGTGTACGTTATTTATCGTCTGGTGCGCCGTTCGTTTGGCGAACATGCCGCTTTGCTGGCCTCGCTGGCGCTGGCAGTGATGCCGGTCAGTGTGGTCATCCAGCGCAACAATGCGCCTGATGCACTGATGATCCTCGTTTTGACCCTGGCAGCCTGGACTCTGATCCGCGCCATCGAGGACCATTCTCCCCGTTGGTTGATGGCGACTGGCGTGCTGGTAGGGATCGCCTTCAACATCAAGATGCTGCAAATCTTGCTGGTAATCCCGGCATTCGTGGCGCTCTACTTGTGGGCGGCTCCCTGGCCCAGGGGGAAACGGTTGCTCTATGGCCTCGGGGCGTGCGGCGTTGCCATGCTGGTTGCCATCCCGTGGGTGCTGGCCGTTGATCTGACGCCCCCAGAGCTGCGCCCTTATGTCGGCGGAAGCGCCAACAACACCGTCACGAATCTGATTTTCAACTACAACGGCCTGGCGCGGCTGTGGGGCGAGGATTTCACCTACTTCTCCGGCCCGCCAGGGGTGCTGCGCCTGTTCAACGAACGGTTGGGCGGCCAGATGGGCTGGATCCTGCCCCTGGCGCTGATCGGCGCGGGCGTGGCGATCTGGCAACTTCGCCGGGAGACATCCTCTGAATTGCCTTCACGGCGGAATGCCCTGGTTTTGTGGCTGGCGTGGCTCATACCACCGTTGATCTACTTCAGTATTTCCACGTTTTTCCATCGCTACTACCTGGCGACGATCGCCCCCGCCGTGGCGGCACTCTTTGGGATCGGTGTATCGGCGCTATGGCGGCTGTGGCGCGAGGCCAGCTTGTGGCAACGAGTTTGTGTGATAGTTGCAGGGGTGGTTGCAGCAGGGCTTCAAATTGTAATTTTGTTGCCCTTCCCCGGTTGGAATACCTGGCTGATCCCTGTGATCGCCGCCAGCGTTATGCTGGCCACAGCCGGGTTGCTCGTCGCCCGGCGGCTTTGGCCGAGATTCCAGGTTGCAGCATACACTTTCGGCCTTTTTGGATTGTTGATCGCGCCCCTGGTTTGGACGTTGATCCCGGTATTCACCTGCACCAATGAGACATTGCCCTACGCCGGCCCGCAGGTCTTTTCACCCGATGGGGTTTGTCAACCGGTACAAAAGGTCGAGTTTTTGAAACATGAGCTTTTGGATATTTTTGAACAGGATCGCAGCGGGGCGCACTACCTGGCAGCCACACATGATATGGGGATCGCTATTTTGGGTATTTTGGAAACAGGCCAGCCTTTCATGGCGCTGGGCGGCTTCCGCGGCAGCGATCCCATCCTGACCGTAGATCAATTTGCTGCCCTTGTCGCACGCGGCGAGGTGCGCTACTACACTGCCCTGAAAGATGAGCCAGAATACCCTATCCAATCCGGCATCCGCGACTGGGTGAAAGCTCATTGCCCAGAAATTTCAGCGGAGGCGACAGGCGTGTACATTTGGGGCCCGTGTAGGGTGGAGAAATAAAAACTAAAAAGGAGTCGCTCTATGAAAAAGAAAATCAAAGCAATTTTCACCAATAAATGGTTACGGTACTTGATCTTGTTGCTGGTTTTCATGGGCGTCATATCTTACTTGTTTTGGGGCCCCCTTTTCCCATGGAATCCCTTCAAAATCGGATATCAAAAAATCGAATCATCAAAAGCTACAGTTTATATAAGCGATTTAACCGAAAAGGATTCGGTTGTCTATCGGGTTGATGAAATGCTTCGAGAAGAAGAGCAGTTTCATAGCCTGAATTACGTGGATGATTTTAAAATATTTATTTTGGATAAAGATAGTGATATCAGAAGATTCTTGCCGTGGTTAAGGAGTCCGGGATATTCAGTATCGCTAAGCCTGGTCAATGTGATTTATATTGGGCCAATGGCAAGAAAGTCTCAAACGGGCATCGAACCGATTTTGAAACACGAATTATCGCATTTGCTAATTGATCAAAACACAACCTTTGCAAAGGCCTTGAAGATTCACGGACAGGGCTGGCTGACCGAGGGCATCGCTGAATACTACAGTGGGCGATCTTTTTATGGTAAAAGTGAGTTCTTTACATTAGCGAAAATGAACGACCTTTATTTTACAAGCCTTTATGAAAAAAATCCTTTGAAGATGTCAACGGAAGAAGTAAAGTTAAAATACGCTTATTACAGATATTTCGTCGAGTTTCTTGTTGAAAACTATGGAATGGAAAAGTTACAGGATTACTTGAAAAGGTATATTGATAACCCTGATGCCTACAAGGATTATTTTGTAGAAGTTTACGCCATGAATTTGGATGATATTTTGCAAAAGTACAAAACGAGTTTTGAAGAGTAATTCTGTATCTGGGATATTTCCTGCCGTAGGCAAAAGAGCAAAAAAACGGAAAGAGCCAGTGGCTGGATGTCGTTGATCAGGAAAGATTTTTAGCGTTCTTGCGGGAGTTGATAACATTAGAAGCCTATGATGAAACTCAGCTTGATGAAACAGTTCTTCGATTCGGTGGACAAGGAATGGCGCAGCCCAATCGCCGATGAAATCGCGGTGCGATGGTTCAGGGCAGATTTCCACGCCTATTGCCTACGCGCGAGCGCTAATTTTGCCTTCAAAGTTCGAGCGGACGGGCAGGATTATCTGCTGCGTTTCAATCATGCCAGCGAGCGCGATCTTCAGTATCTTGCCGCCGAATTGACTTATCTCGAACACCTGGCGGCGCAGGGAATTCGTGTGAACAGGCCCTTGCGTTCTTTGGCTGGTAACCTGATCGAGAGTGTTGAAACCCCATTGGGAGTTTTTCACTGCTCTATGTTTGACTATTTACCCGGCGACCACCTGGAACTCGACGCGCTCGATGAGACGGCAATCAAAATCTGGGGTCGGGCGCTCGGAGAAATGCACCGGGCCAGTGAGGGCCTGAGAATTGATGGACGGCCCGGCTGGCAGGCTCAAATTGCCATGATCCGCACCCTGGTTCCGACGAGCGAAACCCTGGTCTGGCAAGAGACCGGCGCTGTCGAGGAACGACTCTGTAAACTGACCGTCCACACAGCCAACTATGGATTGATCCATTTCGATTTCGAGCTGGATAATCTCGTCTGGTCTGGCAAAGAGATTGGGATTTATGACCTGGATGATTGCGCATATAGTTGGTTTGTCATGGATGTCTCGAATGCCCTCTCGAGCGAATTATTCGGTGATCGGCTCGAGTGTTTTGATTTCACCGATCCCCGGTTGGTTTGGTTCCTGGATGGCTACCACTCGGTGCGGCCGTTGGACGAACAGGAAATAAAACGAATGCCGTTGTTTCTACGGCTGGACAACTTGATCGCTTTTGCACGCGTCTATCGTTCGATTGCCGATGGCCCGGTTGAAAATGAGCCTGAATGGACAGCGAATTTGCGGCAAAAGCTGGGCAGAGAACTGGATAAACTTCGAGATAGTTTCCAGCGCTCTCCGCTTCGCGATTTCATGCCCGGTGGGCTATGAAAAAACCTGTCTTTTATACGGCGCTTCTGCTCTTGATCTGTATCCTCGTGCCTATCCTGAGCGCTTGTGAACGATCATCATCAACCGCAGGTACTTCAGACGGCGGCATCGTGTATTACGATATTTCTATCGAGATGGACCCTGCGCAGAGGATCTTCCGTTCGCAACAACGAATTTCGATCACCGGCAGCCTGGCAGAAGGCCGCAAGCTCTCCATATTCCTTGGGGATGATCTATTGGTAGATACCTTGACATTGGAAGATGACGCAGGGAATACCCTTCCCATTACACAGTGGCAAGAGGTTGATAGCTATACCACTGATAATTGGTGGGGGAAGAGCGTTACTTCCGAGATCGAAATTCTGGCGGCAGAAAAGCTTCCCCGCGACAGCAACTTGGTCGTGAACCTGGCCTATCATCTGCCGCCAGAAGCGATCCAGGATGGGTTGGCGGGCAATATCTACAACTTGTTCATCAGTACCCAGGGCAGCCATGCCGGAGGGCCGGAGAGCGGCGCTTTTCCGATGGTTTCCGGTCGCCTGGAAGCGCCGTTTACCATGAGCATCACGCATCCAGTCGCCCTCCAGTGCGCGCTGCCCGGAGAAGCGGTGAGCAGAGAAGAAACCGAAGGCTTTGTCAAAGACACCTACCGGTCCGAGATTCCGTATGACCCTTCATTTTCCTGCGCGCCATATAACATCATGAGTAAAGAAATCCAGGGAATGATTATCGAGATTTTTGCACCCGAACCAATTAACCTGTCGTCACAGATGATTGACACGGCTGCCGAAATCCTGTCGCTGTACCGGGAGAAATTCGGGGAACCGTCTGCCCAAAGCTTCCGAATCGTCTTTCTGAATTTATTGGACAACGCAAGTGGAGGGGAGAGTAATGGTAATCTCATTTTCCTCTCCAGTATCCAGCCTTTTTTGAATTATGACGAGGACGCAACTGCCAGAGACACGTTCGCTCACCTTATTGCCCACGAGGGGTATCACCTCTGGAATACCTGGAGCCTGACCTGGGAAGGCGGTCTAGATGAATGGTGGGTGGAAGGTGGTGCTAATTTTATGGCCTCCTGGGTAAAAGAGACCTTGTATGGAGCTGAGGCGGGGGCAAGTAGCCGCCTTAGCTATCTCGAAGCATATGATGAGCAGGAAGTCAACGACTGCAAGGGGTGTCTCGCCAACCTGGATGATAGCTGTTCCAGTAATTGGATTTTGATCTATGATTACGGTGCTCTCGTCTGGGAACAGTTGCGCCAGATGGTAGGCTCCGAAGCCTTGATCGCCGGCTTGCGCGATTTTTATGAATCTCAGCACAATCAAAAGACAGGTTACGATGATTTTATAACCAGCATGCAAAAATTTACAGAAATGGATGTGGCGGCATACCTTGAACAATGGACCCAGCACAATGCCAGGATCAATCTTGCCATTGGTGATGTTGCCATCCAGCCCGTGAATGAGGGATATAAAGTGCAGGTGAAACTTGAGATTGATGCTGATCAGGATTATGAATTAGCCATCGCCCTGGGTTACAAACCCTCGGCTGATGAGGATTGGCGCTTGATAGATCTACATCTGGTAAAAGGGGAGCAAAATCTTATACAATTCAAAAGCGACGACAGACCGCTGGAAATCCAGATTGATCCCGAGTACCGTGTTCCTCAGATCGGTTTGGATGACAATGCCTGGATCGAGGATGCAAAGTGAAGCTGAGATGAAACCCTTTCGGGAACTTCCCCGACGCGCCCGCTTACACCGGGCGCGTCTACTGGCCCAAACTGCCCTCGGTGTCTACGGATTGAGAGATGCCCAATTGGGTTTTATCCAATATGGGGAAAACATCATCTACCGCGTTGATTTGCCCGGTACCATCATCGAAGGCGCTGGCGCCTACCTTCCCAACCGCTATGTGCTGCGTATCCATGCCATGGGGGATAAAGAAGCCATCGCATCTGAATTAACCTGGCTGGCGGCGCTCAACCACCTGGCGGGATTGCCTGTCCCCGCGCCGGTGGCGACCGCCGATGGCCGCTTGCTGGCCGAAATATTCACACCCGGTTTCCCCAAGGGGCGGGTCGTCTCTATGAACCCTGGCGGAACAATAACGGCAATAAACTCATAGGATACCTGAAACGATGAACACACTACTCCTTCCCCTCAAAACCACTCACCTGACTTTACGCCCCCTCCAACCCGCAGACGCCGAAGCGCTGTACCGGATCAATCAGTCGGAAGGTGTTCTGCGATACTTTCCTAATCCCGCTCCGCCAGCGCTGGAAAAAGTCCAGCGCTTTGTCGCCGGGCAGCAGGCGCATTGGGAGAAGTACGGCTACGGTAATTGGGGCATCCTGCCAGATGGCGAGCAGGAGATTGTCGGCTGGGGTGGCTTGCAGTATCTGCCGGAACTGGACGACACAGAAGTCGGTTTCTTGCTCGACCGCCCCTTCTGGGGTAAAGGTTACGCCACCGAAGTCGCACAGGCTTCATTGCGCTTTGGTTTCGAACACTTCGGCCTGGCCCACATTATCGCGCTGGTTCATCCCGAAAACATCGCTTCGCAGCGGGTACTCGAAAAGTGCGGCATGTCTTATGTGACGACCCTGGTGCTCTGGGGCCTCGAATTGATGCGCTACCGTATCGAAAAGGTTCCGCGATGAACTTATACGTATCGTTCGACATCGCCGTCGTCGTTATCGCCAACTGGCTGAACCTGGTTCTCAGCCTGATTTTTCTGAATCGCGTCTATGGGCGCGCCGCGTGGGAGCACTGGCTCGGTTATGGCACGCTGGTGATGGCTATCCCATTGGCTGCCATTGCTGTGGCAAACCTGGCGGGCGGGCGCAAGTGGGCGTTTTGGGTGCTGCCGTTGTTCATGGTGGCCTATCTGGCGGTTGAATTTCTGTTCGATTACTTGCTGAAGCTGGATTTTCGCCATACCGCGCTGCTTGGCCCCTATTTGTTGATCTACTACCTGGCTCTGTTTGCCTTGATCGGTTATGCTTTCCTGGCTGGCAAACCCTATGGCTTTGTCACCCTGGTCACGTATTTTATCAATCTCGCCGCGACTTTTTATTCTTACGCCCGAGTTGGACACGGCAAATGAGAGATTTCATGCTGCACGATATCCAAAATCGTTACACCGACTCCATCCTTGCCGAAGCCCTGCGGCGTTTTGGCTTTGATCCCGATTCCATGGCGGAGCTCGAAGGCTCAGCGTTCGTTTATGAGGGACTGCTGGAAGGTCTCCCCCGCATCCTGAAAATCGCTCCCGGCGTGTGGAACACCACCGAGCAGATTACCGGCTCGACCCGCGAGCAGCTGCTGGCCGAGGTGGATTTCGTGCGTTACCTGGACGAAAACGGCCTGCCGGTGGCCTTGTCTTTGCCATCGAGGGGCGGCGAGTGGGTGGAAGTCATCCCGCTCGACGAGCGGGCCTGCTTCCTGGCCTACGCCTTCGAGAAAGCGCCGGGCGAGATGTACCCAGATGAGGACGAAGTTCATTTCCCGGAAACGCTGTTGGTCGAATGGGGCCGTCTGAGTGGAAAATTGCACCGCCTTTCAGAGTGCTACCAGCCTCACCCGGAACGCCGCCGCCTGGACTGGCACGTCAACGATCTACTGGACTACGCATCCCTTGTCCCGTCTGAGCAAACCCTCGTCCACCAGCGCCGGGATGTGTTGCTCCAAAGGCTGCACGCCCTCCCCCAGGATGCCGCCTCCTTCGGGCTGGTGCATGGCGACTTCCACCACGGCAACTTTCTTGTAGATGCCGGGAAAATCACCCTGTTCGACTTCGACGCCGCCGAGTATTCCTGGTACGCCGCCGAAGTGTGCGTGGCGCTGTACAACTGCCTGCCCCTGCCGCGCTCCGCAACCGCCAAGCGCCGCGCCTACGCCTTGAATTACCTGCGCAATTTTCTGGCAGGCTACCGCCAGGAGAAACCGTTCGGCGATTTCTGGCTGGAGCGCATCCCGCTTTTCCTGAAATACTGCGAGCTGCTCCATTACGCCTATTTCCACAAATATTGGGATATGGGCAACCTGTCCGAACGCCGCGCCGGCGTGCTGGCCGATTTCCGCCAGCGCATTGAGGACGAAATCCCGGTGGTGGCTTTTGAATCGGGTGACTTGAAGACATAGAAAAGTTACGTAACTTCTCAGTCCCCCCTGGCCCCTCCCCCGAAGCGGAAGAAGGGAAATGCCCGAAAAATTGGTGTGCGCTGGGGGCTGCGCCCCCAGCGCACACCAATTTTTCGGATTACTCCCCTCTTCCCGGAGGGAAGGAGGCAGGGGGAAGTGTGAAAGGGCACAGCCTGAGAAGATATAAATTGACCCGAAAGGAAAATCATCATGCCCAAAAACATTCTCATTCTGAAAGGCAGCCCTCGGGAGCGGGGGAACAGCGCTGCACTTGCCGACCGCGCCGCCCAGGGGGCGCTCGCCGCTGGCGCACAGGTCGAGAGCATCTATTTGCACGGGCTGGACATCCGCCCATGTGACGCCTGCGAACTGTGCGCGGAAAATGGCAACTGGTGCATCATCGAAGATGACATGCTGCCGCTCTACCCGAAATTGGCTGCCGCCGATGCCGTTATCCTTGCCTCGCCGATCTATTGGTTCACCTTCAGCGCCCAATTGAAATTGTGCATTGACCGCTGGTATGGCTTCCAGGAGGTGGCCCACAAACAATTCGGCATCATCCTGACCTACGGCGACACCGATCTCTACACTTCCGGCGGTATCAATGCCATCCACACCTTCGAAACCATGTGCCGCTTCCTGAAAGGCGAAATTGTCGGCATCGTACACGGCTCGTTGTCGAACGTGGGCGATGTCGAAAAACACCCCGAATTGCTCCAGCAGGCCTACGACCTTGGTCAGCGCCTGGCAGCAGAAAAAAACGATGGCCGCTAATCTTATCTTCCTCACTGTTGCAACCGCGAATAGCGAACCTGCCGCTCGCCTGATGATTGACAGCTTGCGCGCCTTCGGCGGGGAACTGGCCGATGCGCCATTTTGGGTTTTCTCCGAACACCCGGATGCGCTGAAGCGCCTCGAGGGCGAGCAAACCCGTATCCTGCCCCTTGCAGTTTCATCCCAGGCGGCAGCCTATCCGTTCGGGAGAAAAGTTGCCGCCTGCGCGCGGGCTGAGACGCTTGCCCCCACCGGGACGCGCGCCCTCGTCTGGATTGACCCGGCCTGCCTGGTCGTTCAACCGCCCGTGCTTTTCGATTTGAGTACAGATTTTGACGCGGCTTTCCGCCCGGTGCACATCCGCAATGTGGGGCTGCCCTCCACCGAGCCGCTGGATCCCTTTTGGCAGGGGATCTACACCGCCCTGGGGTTGACGGACATCCCCCAGACGGTCACATCCTTTGTGGACGGTCAAATCCTGCGCGCCTATTTCAACTCCCACGCTTACGCCGTCAATCCCAACCTGGGGTTGATGAACCGCTGGTATGAACACTTTCAGCAACTGGTCAGCGATGAGCCGTTCCAGGCTGCCGCCTGCGCCGATGAGCGCCACCAGATTTTTCTGTTCCAGGCCATCTTGAGCGCCCTGGTCGCCTCGTCATTGGAACCGGGGCGGCTACGCATCCTGCCTCCCACCTACAATTACCCGTATAACCTGCATACGCGCGTACCCGCAGACTGGCGTGCTGCAGCGCTCGATGACCTGGTCTGTTTTGCCTATGAGGAGTGTGTCATTCATCCCAGTGTCATGACTGATATTCAGGTGCGCGAGCCGCTGCGTTCCTGGCTGGGCGCCAGAGTTCCAAGAGAATTGCCATGACGCAACCCAAAAAACAACTCTATGATCTAAACAAACCCTTTGCTTTGCGCTGGCTGACAAAGTTATTCTTTTTCCGTTTTTATCATGGGAGAATGGGTGAGAGCGAAATATTCTGGGAGACGAATAAAATCGTCAGCGGAGTGAACACCATTTACATGATGAGAATGTTTGCAAAAAAACGAGGATAGGAGGAAGCCCCACAATGCTAATCGAGAAACTGGACTCCGTGCTTGAAGAAATCATCGCCCGCTGGGGAATCCCGGGATTGGGGGTTGGGATTGTGGAGGGGAATGATATTGTCTATGCGCGTGGCTTTGGGGTGCAGAGTCTGGAGACCGGCGTCCCCGTGACCCCCGATTCGATCTTCTGCGTGGCATCCATCACCAAGTGCTTCGTCGCCACCGCAATGATGCAACTGGTCGAGCAAGGCAAACTCGAACTCGATGCGCCGCTCATTCAATACCTGCCCGATTTCAGACTGGATGACGACCGATATACACAAATCACATTGCGGCAGATCCTGAGCCACACCTCCGGGATGCCCGACATGGACGAGGACGAATACGACGAGCTGGTGGCACACCCCGAAAGCGACGAAGGCGCCCCCGCACGCTATGTGAGCGCCCTCGCTAGCCACAAGATGATAGCCAACCCGGGGGAACGCTTTGCTTACAGCAACATCGCCTACAACGTGCTGGGAGTCCTGATCGCGGCGGTTTCGGGCCAGACCTTTGAGAAGTACATGCAGGCACGCATCCTGCGCCTGGCAGGTATGGCGGAAAGCACGCTCTTTTTCCCGGAGGTGCCCCGTCACCGGTTAGCCGTGCCTCATCTGCGCACACCGAAGATGATCGTCAACCCGGTGTATCCCTACCACCGCGCCGACGCCCCAGCCAGTTTCCTGCATTCCAGCGTGGTGGAGATGTGCCATTGGGCCATCACCTGCCTGAATGGCGGCATCTTCAACGGGCCGCGCCTCCTTTCCCCGGCCGGTTTCGAGCAGATGTGGGCGCCCATCGCCCCGTGGGGCTTTCCCCCACTCTACGAAGATGTCGGGCTGGGCTGGACGCTGGGACATTTCGACGGGGTGAAAACAGTCAGCCACGGCGGAATGGGCTTCGGCTGGACGGATTTTCTTACCCTGCTGCCGGAGAAGGGACGCGGGGCGATCATCCTGTGCAACGAGGAATCTTCGGCGCGCAGCCGCACTATCCGGGCGGCCATCCATGCCATGCTGGACAAGGAACCCATCGTCAACACCGTTTCGTGGATGATCCCGATCAGCGAGGCATGGATCACCGGCGGCATCCGGGCAGCCTACGCCCGCTACGCTGAAATCAAGGATGACTCTGCCTATTTCTTTGACGAGGACGAACTACTCAACCTGGCCTATCAGATGACCTGTGCCCAAAAACTCGACCGGGCTGTCGAGGCGCTAGAGTTAAACCTGTACGTTTTTCCCGAACACCTGGATTCGTATCTTCTGCTGGCCAGGCTCCGCCTGCGCAAGGGCGAACATCCTCAGGCTGAGGCCGCCATCCAAAAGGCCCTGGCGCTGGCCCCCGAAAACGCCACAGCACTCAAATTTCTGGAGAAAATCCGATGAAACTGTACCACCAACCCTTGCATCACGCAGACGACTACTGGCGCGTCCGCAACTTCCTGCGCGAGGTCTTCATCCTCAACAACCGCCTCGAACACAGTTGGAATGTCGCCCGCCTGGATTACTGGCTCTGGCATTTCATCGCCACCTGCCAGGCGACCCCGCCCTTCGAGCAGGTCACTGTGGGCTGGGAAACGGAGACCGGCGAGTTGGCCGCCGTCCTGCATCCCTACGGCAACGGCGAAATCCGCCTGCACATCCACCCACGCTTCCGCACTCCCGAACTGGAGGAGGCGGCCTTCGCCTACGCCGAGGAGCACTGCACACAAAAAACAGAAAACGGCCGCTACCTCATCGCCCCGGTCTTCGCGGATGATGTTCTGCGCCAGGAGGTGCTCACCCGCCGGGGATTTGCCAAATATCCCGGCTGGAACCACCACTACCGGCGTGATCTGATCGGCCCGCTGCCGGCCCCGCTGGTCCCGGAGGGATACACCCTCCGCTCGATGGGCGACGAAAGCGAACATCCCAGCCGCAGTTTTTGTTCGTGGCGCGCCTTCCATTCCGACGAACCGGATTCCCACTACGATGGCGATTACTCCTGGTATCGGAACATCCAATCGGCCCCGCTCTACCGCCGCGACCTGGATATTGTCGCCGCCGCCCCCAACGGGGAGATCGCCGGCTTCTGCACCATTTATTACGACGATTACACTCGCAGCGCCGTCACCGTGCTGGTGGGTGTTGCCGCCGAACACTGGCGGCGCGGGCTGGGCAAAGCCGTTATGTACGAAGGAATGCGGCGGCTCCAGCATCTGGGCTGCACCCGCGTTTTCTCCACCGCCAACGAAGACCCCGCCGACGCCCTCTACCGCTCGGTGATGCCGGACATGAAAGTGACCGATACCTGGTTCAAGCGGCTGATTGACTGACAAATCTTATCTTCCTGCCACGAAGGCCACAAAAAAGAGTTCTCACACAAAGTCGCCATGAACACAAATGTAACCAGGAGAACAACATGAGAAGAGAACAAATCACCGAACTGTGCGAGCGAGAAGTGCTCCCCGCTGCCGCCTGCTTGTTCGGCACATCCAAAGACCGCTTGAGCAAGTTTGACGACTCCGAAGGCTGCGCCAACCTCGTTTACCGATACCAACGGGACGATCAGCCGCGCATCCTGCGTATAACCTACAACCCCGACCGGCCCGTGGAACTCATCCAGGCCGAGCTGCACTTTGTAGAATACCTGGCCCGGGGCGGGGTACGTCTCTCCATACCGGTACCATCCGAGCCCGGGAATCTCCTGGAGGTGATTCCGGCCGGGGGGATCCCGTTTATCGCGGTTTCGTTTGTCAAAGGGAAGGGGATGCGCGTGCCCGATAACGGCTACCGCTACCGCGAAGGAGTCCCAATCCAGGAATATTTCCAGAACTGGGGGCGGGTGCTGGGCCAGATGCACCGGCTGGCGAAAACCTACCAGCCGTTGAGCGAGTCCATCCGCCGCCCCGATTGGCATGCCTGGAAGGAGTATCAGGATTTTCCTTATCGGGAACGGTTGCCCATCATCGGCCTGAAATACGATCAGCTCATCACCGAACTGCACGCCCTGCCCAAAGATGCCGATTCCTACGGCCTGATTCACAACGACTTCAACGATGGCAACTTCACCGTGGATTACGACAACGGCGACATCACCGTCTTCGATTTCGACGATAGCTGTTACTTCTGGTTCGTATACGACCTGGCCTGCGCCTGGGAGGGCGGGATCGGCCGGGCCATGTTCCGCCCGCTGGAGGAGCGCAAGGCTTTCATGGATCGTTACATGGAACACGTGCTGGCCGGTTACACCCGCGAGAACACCCTCAGCGACAATTGGCTGGCGCGCCTGCCGCTCTTCCTGCGCCTGATCCAGATGCAGGAGTTGATGCACTATGCTCAGTACCTGGACGAGCCAGACGAGGAAATCCAGGCCGGGCTGCGCTACAAAATCCACTGTATCGAGAACGACATCCCTTACCTGGGCTTTTTCGATCCCGTCTTTTCGCCGGAAAGGCCGTTCGAGTTGTGATAAGGCAGTTCTTTGCCTCTGCAGACCAGGATTAAGCGCCTGGCTGAAACAGGATGCGCATGGTTCAAACAGTCGAAATCTGCACTGATAAATTTAATTTTTCACCGCAGAGTACGCGGAGATCGCTGAGAAAACCAATAAAAGCAGTACCGCATAAGTCGCTATCAACGGTGACCAAAACGCCGGTTGAGTTTGTCGAAACCAGCGTTTTGGCGCAATGTCTGGTCTCGATTACGGCAAAAAACGCCTACTCGACCAACGTAATAGCGAGTTATGCTCCATTGCCAATAAAAACTCTGCGGACTCAACGGTCTCTGCGGTGAATCTCCAGTTGAAGTTAAGATTTGTCAATCAATCAGCTGTCCTAACGTTGAGAGGACATAAGGAAACCACAACACCAATGTTGCCAATCAATCTGCCTCCCAGGCGCTACACAGTGCTGGATAGCGCCGGCATTGCCTTTCGCTGCGCGCCCGTTGCCGCCTTCTTTTACGGCTTCTTCGATCTTGCCTGGGCTGCGCTGACTCCCGTCACAACGCTTGTCGCCGCACGCCTCATTGACGCCGTGGTGCGTACGGCACGCGGTGGAGCACCGTTTGACGAAGTCTATTTCTACCTGGCGCTGCTGGCGGGCCTGACAGCCTTCGGCTGGCTGCGTTCCTCGCTGCACAACCTGGCCGACCTGCGCCTGACGCTGGCGCTGCGCGCCCGCTACCGCACCGCCCTGACCGAGAAACGCACCCGCCTGGAGTACGCCCTGCTCGAACAAAGCGACACCTGGGATCTGATTCAACGCGTGGCGGCCAACCCGGAAGGCGGGCGTTTGAAGGCCACCTATTACCACCTGATTGACATGGCAGCTTTCATACTCAAAGTTGGCGGGCTGCTCATTCTCCTGGCATCGGCGGTGTGGTGGGCGCCGCTGTTAGTGTTCGCCGTGGCCGGTTTCGCCCTCGTCACCGGCGTGCGCGGCGGCAAAGCGCTTTACCAGGCCGAGCGCCAGGTAGCCGAACACGACCGGCGGCTGGGCTATCTCAGTGAGGTGATGCTCGGCCGCGAGGCCGCCGCTGAACGCACCTTGTTCGGTTCCAGCAGCATGGTAGCCGGGATGTGGCGCAAGTCGTTCACCGCCGCCGTCGGCGTACGCTTGCGCGCCCGGCTGCGCTGGTATGTCAACGCCTACACCGGCAACCTGACCAACCAGGCGGTCTGGGTGCTGCTTATGCTGGCGCTGCTGCCCTCCCTGCAAACCGGCGCGGTTTCGATTGGCCTGTTCATCACCCTGACGCAGGCATTTACGCGCTTCGACATTGTTTGGGGCTTCATGGATACTGTCAATGGGCTGGCGGCGGATGCAGAGTTCTTCAAGGATCTTACAACCTTTCTCTCTCTCCCAGAAGAAGGGAATGCGCCCGGCGGCGTATCCGTTGCGACAAGTGCTTCCCCCGCCTTGATCGAGCTGCGCGATGTGCGCTTCCGCTACCCCGGCGCCGAACGCTATGTCCTCGATGGTCTGAACCTGACGCTGGAGGCCGGCAGGCATTACGCCCTGGTGGGGGCCAATGGCTGCGGCAAAACCACTGTCACCCGCCTGATCACCGGCCTCTATCCGGCGGAGTCGGGCAGCATTTGGGTCAATGGACGCAACCTGCGGGAGTATTCCCCCGCGGAGCTGCGCGCCCTCTTCTCGATCGTCTACCAGGATTTCGCCCGCTACGGCGTGTCGCTGCGTGACAACGTCTTCCTCGGGCAGGAACCCGCCGAAGATGGGCAGGTTTTTGAGCGCGCCGGACTTGGCCCGCTGACCGGGCGGTTGCCCCGGGGCGTGGATACCCCCCTGGGAAAGATCGCCCCCGATGGCGTGGATCTTTCCGGCGGCGAGTGGCAGCGCGTGGCGATGGCCCGCTCGCTGGCGCGGCCATCGGCGCTGCGTATCCTCGATGAACCCACCGCCGCCCTCGATCCGCTGGCCGAAAGTGAACTGTACGCCAGCTTCGAGCGCCTCACCGAGGGGGCTGCCACGCTGCTGATCACGCACCGCCTGGGGGCCACCAAAACCGCCGACGTGATCCTGGTGCTGGATAACGGTCGCATCGTCGAATCAGGGTCACACGCCGAGTTGATGCAGACCGGCGGGTTGTACGCCCGCATGTACGAAAGCCAGAGGTACTGGTATGAAGCCGATTGAAGCCAACCCGCCCCGCCCCTCGTTCGCCCGTGTGATCCGCGCCATGCTGCGCCTGGCCTTCCGCACGCAGCCGTGGCTGTTCCTGGTCTACCTGCTCTCCTCGGCCGGCTTCACGGCGCTGCTCGTCGCCGACCTGCACCTGATTCGCGTCCTGCTCGACCGGCTGCCGCTGTTCGTGGGCGGCAGCCTGACGTTCCAGGCTGCCTTGGGGACGATTCTCCTGCTCGGCGGGGTCAACGTTCTTTACATGGTGATGAACGCCACCATGAACCTTTCGTTTGAGGTTCTCTCCCGCCTGGCCAACGCCCGCATGACCGAAGCAATGACCGAGAAGGCCAGCCGGCTCGAATTGATCCGCTTCGAGGCGGCGGAGCTCTACGATGGGATCGAAAAAGCCCACGCCGGGCGCGGACGCGGCTTTGACGCTATGGAGACTCTCTTGTGCGCGCTGATCTTCCATGGGGGCTATTTCCTGGCCCTGGGGGTATACCTCGCCCCGCTTGAGCCAGCCCTGGTACTGGGTGTGTTTGCCGCCTTCCTGCCGGTAGCCCTTTCGCGAGCAATCCGGGCTTCGGCCTTCTACAACACCGAGAACAAAGTAGCCCCGCTGCGCCGCGAGTTCGGCCACTACGAAGCCTGTCTGACGGATCGGGCATTTTTCAAGGAAACCCGCACCAGCGGGGCCGTTCCCTTTTTCCGCCGCAAATACGACCAGGCGCTTGCCATCTACAACCGCGAGATGTGGCATACCGAACTGCGTAGCGGCGCGATAGACCTGGGCCTCAAAGTGTTGACTCTCGCCGGGTACGTGGGCCTCCTGCTCCTGCTGGTACGTTTCGTGTTCACCGGCCGGGTTTCGCCGGGGCTGTTCGGCGCGGTGTACTTTGCCATGGATGCCATCTTCAAGTGGTTCGAGGAACTCTTTGACCGGCTGGGATTTGCCTACGAGAATGCCGCCTTTGGCGGGAATTACCTCGCCTTTTTGCAATCGCCGGAACGAGAAGGCGGCCATGCGCCGCTGCCGCGTGACCGCGGCGTGGAGCTGCACCGGGTGAGCTTCCGCTACCCCGGCGCTGGCGAAAACGCCATCGAAAACGTGACGCTTTCGATCCGCCCCGGCGAATCGGTGGCCCTGGTAGGTGAAAACGGCGCCGGCAAAAGCACGCTTGTGCGCCTGATCGCCGGCCTGTATCATCCCGATGTCGGCTCGGTGCAGATCGGCGGGGCGGACTTGCGCGAGGCAGCCGATGAAACGCGCTTCCAGCGGCTTTCGGCAGTCTTCCAGCACTACCAGCGCTACCGCATGACGCTGCTCGACAACGTGCGCGTCGGGGCACCGAACGCCCGTGTCGGCGCGCCGCAGGCCGAACCCGCCGCAAGCGACTCAGATGCCGCCGAGCGTGAGCGTGCAACCGCGGCCCTCACCCTGGCGGGCTTCTACAACCACCGGGATACCTCTCCCGGCAGCGACCTCGACGCCATGCTTTCGCGCGAGTTTGGCGGCATAGACCTCTCCGGCGGCGAATGGCAGCGCGTGGCTATCGCCCGCGGCCTGTACCGCCCTCACGACACAATCATCCTTGACGAACCGACTGCAGCCATTGACCCGCTCGAAGAAGACCGGGTGTACCGCACTTTCCTCGATTCGGCGCGGGGCAAAACCGCCATCATCGTCACGCACCGCCTCGGCCTGGCGCGCACCGCCGACCGCATCCTGGTGATGGAACGCGGGTGCATCGTACAGGATGGTAACCACGCCGAGTTGATCGCTGCTGCCGGGCCATATGCCCGCATGTTCCGGGCGCAGGCGGCATGGTATGAACGAACAGCCGAGGCGGTTTGAGGAAGCAGCACCAACTGTTCTACAGAAAAATACAGGAGGCTATCTATCAATGAGCAACACAAACTTTCGCATGATCTGCCCTGTGGCCGATGAACACCTTCTCCCGATGGCTCAACTGGCCGCCGACGTGTTCACCGGCGGAAAATATGTCGAACAATTCTGCGAGAACTACATCGGCAACAGCCATTACGATTGGAATATCTCCCGCGTGATCCTGGATGGCGACAAAATGATCCATCACTGGGGTGTGTGGGGATACCTGATGCGGCTCGAAGCCATCCGGCTCAAAGTGGCAGGGATCGGCGCGGTTGTGACGCACGCCGATTACCGCAAACAGGGTTTGATGCACCGCGCCGCGCAATCTTCCTTTGATGCCATGCTACAGGATGGCTATGACCTGAGCATCCTGCGCGGCCGGCACTATGTCAAGATGGGGTATGCACGCGCCTGGAACTATGTCAATTACCGTTTGAAGTTGGAAGAACTCCCCGGATTGGATCTTTACAAACCCTATCGGCCTTTGGCGGCGGAACAAATGGATGAATTCGATGCATTCTACAACCGGACGCACGCTGATTTCACCGGCACGGCCATTCGGCCTACCTACCGCAATCGCCACCCCGATGATATCGGTGTGTACGCCTGGTTCGATGACCAGGGAAAACTCGAGGGGTATATCCGCGCCTTCCCGGCTGAGGATAATCCAAAAATTCTCCAATGCCTGGAAGCTGCCGGCGATCCACGCCAGGGGTTGGCGGTGTTGGGCGATGTCTTCAAAAAAGGGGAATACGACAGCCTGACCTGCTTCACCCTGCCCTATTACCACCCGATGCTGCAATGTCTCCGCAAAGGGGCGTGCATTGTCGAAGACCGCTACTTCGATATTTCGGGCTGGCGCGTGCGGATTATCAACCTTCACAGCACTTTGCAGAAACTCATCCCGTTGCTCGAAAAACGATTGGCAGACTCTCGGTTTGCGGGTTGGCAGGGCAGCCTGCTTTTGGATGGCGGCGAGCAGAAGGCAATTTTGCAGATCGGGCAGGGAAACGTTGAAATAACAAGCGAGGGTGATACCCAGAACATCCTGCGCGGTGGCGCAGACCTTGCCCGCTTCCTGATTGGCTCGGACGAGCCGGATGAAGTCATCCGCCAGGCGGACATGGCTTGCAGCGGTTTGGCGCTTCCGCTGGTGCGGGTGCTCTTCCCCAATTTGCATCCGATGATGAGCCATTGGGATGAGTATTGACCGGAATACCGAAAAATGGGTGTTTGGGGCAGCGAAACTGCCTCAAACACCCATTTTTGGTTACCTGCATTTGTTTCTACTCGTAGCGCAGCGCCTCGGCGATGACAATTTTCGAGGTCGAGCGGGAGGGCAGCCAGGCGGTCAGCAGGCTGGCGGCGAAGATCGCTGCGCCAATCCCGGCCAGGACCACCCACGGCGGCAGGAATGCCAGCCCCTGGTCGGCGGCAACCTGTAAATACAGGTTATAGGCAAAGGTCAGCGCCAGGCCGTAACCGATCACCGTGCCCAGCCCGGCGATGAACAGGCTCTCCAGCAGGAACACGCTCTGCACCATCCCCCGCTGGAAACCGATCGCTCGCAGCACCCCAATCTGCTGGCGGCGTTCCACCACTGCCCGGATGGTGATCACACCCAGGGCGGCGATCCCGATCAGCAGGCCAAGTCCCACGAATCCCTGGATCAGGTAGAACACACTGCGCACCGTCGCCCGGCTCTTTTCGAGCTGTTCTTTCAACAGCGAGGTCTGCAGACCGGCGGTGCTGAAGGTGCTTTTGATCGCATTGGCGGTGATCTGTGCGTCCGCGCCGCTTTCCAGGCGCACGAAGTAGCGGTTCGCCCCCTCATATCCCAGCGATTTGGCGGCTTCAGCGCTCATCAGCGCGCCATAGAAGGCGGGTGCGCTGCCCAGTGTGCCGATGACGGTGAATTCATGCGCTGTGCCATCTTTGCCGGTGATTTGAACTTTGAGCGGGTCGAAGGCGGTGTCGCTGGCGCGGATGGCGCTGATATAAAAGGCGCTCTCATCCCGCTGGAAGGTCGGGTCGCCGGAGCGCTCGACCGAGAAACCATCCACAACGATCAGGGTGGGGTCAGCTTGCAGAGCAGCCCACACCTCACTGGCCGAGGTGTAGCCTTTGGCGATGCCGTTCAGCGCCAGGTTGTTCGTCTCGAAGAAGGCCGCATCCGCGCCGTTGATGGCGTAATTGGCGCTGGCGGTCATATTCGGGCTTTGCGCCTTGACCGGAGCGAACACCGCCGATGCCAACGCGGCGGGCTGCTCGATCTTCCCGTCGGCGACGAGCTGGTCAATGCCGCTGGTGAACTTATCGGCGGAAACCGGGTTGAAGGGATTGGTCTGCACCAAAATTTCGTACCCGCCTGAGCCGCCTTCCACATCCAGGAAATTGCTAAACGTGTTGGTGATCGTGGCTGTGCTGACCAGCGTGAAAATGATCAGGCTGAACATCGCCAGCGTGGTGGCGGTGCGGCCTTTGGCTGATACCGGGTAAGCCACAGAGACACGCGCCACCGAGAGCAGACTGCGCGCCCGCCCGAAGAGAGCGGCGAACACATTGAGCAGCGTGTCGGCGTTGTACAGGAAGAGCAAGATCGCTCCGCCCACCAGGAACATCCCGCTGATGAAGAAATCGCCGGGATTGTTGCCCAGGTCTTTCAATTTGCCGATTTCACGCGTGGGAAGCGACCAATACAGGATGAGCGATAGCCCGGTGAAGGTATATGCCCACCGGGAGGGGATGCGCACCCATTGGAAAAATTGTCCCAGGCCGATCAGGAACATCGAGACCCCCAGGCCATACACGCCCGATTGCTTGGCGACATTGACGCCCACCCAGGCGAACAGGAAACCGAGCGCCAGAAGAACCGGGCCGCGTGCCCACAATCCGCCCCAAAAGCTCAAGACCGCTTTCGGCCCGGCGAACAGGAACAATCGCAGCGCCTCGCCGTAGTTGCCCTGGCCTGCTTTTTGGACGGCCGCTTTCCATACCGTGAAGGGGCGCAGGAACAGCGTCCACTGCGGCAGGCGCGGCGGTACCGGCAGGTTCAGATTGCGGATGGCGGCGATGATGTTCACCCGGCTGTTGCGCACCGCCGAGAAGACCACCGTGACGAACGAGATGACCAGCCCCAGGGTGTAGCCAATCGCCACCGAGCGCAGTGAAACACGCGGGGTGACGGACAGCGTGCTGCTGCTCAACAAACTGGCGATGGCGGAGGCCAGCAAAATCGCCGCGCCAACCCCCAGGGCAGCGCCGAGCGCGGCTGCCAACAGATTGTATGCCAGCCCTTCGGTGACGAACTGCCGCACCAGATCGGCGCGTTGCAGTCCCACCGCCCGGCTCATGCCCATCTCGGATTTGCGTTCCGCAGCCAGCACTGAGAAGATCAGGAAGATCAGCAGAATGCCGGATACGATGGAAAACGTGCCGAAGGTGACGAACAGGGTGGTGATGAACTCGGCGCTGGTCGCAGCCGCGTCGAGCTGTTCGGCTTTGACCGGGTTGACCACCAGGCTGCCAGCTATCGGCTCGAGCTGGCTGGCGGCTTTGTCGCTCAGGGCCGCGCCGGTTTCGGAATCGCCCTGGTTGGAGACGAACACTGCTGTAATCTGGCCTGGCTTGCCGAAGAAAACCTGCGCCCGCTCGAGCGGCAGTATCACCGCCAGGCTGGAACCGGCCAATTCACCGTCCGGAACGATCCCGGCGACCGTGAACGTCTGCGGCATCCCTTTGATGATCATCAGTTCGTTGCCGATAGATGCATCCAGCGCCGTTGCCAGCGACTGGTTGACCAGCACTTCGCCATCGGCGAGGGAATTCAATCCTTCGGGTAAGGGCAGCCCGTTTCCGGTGGCTCCTCCCAGGCCGCGGATTTCCACTGCGGCTTCGGAGAGTTTCGTCTGGCTGTTGACCACCGGCAGGGTCTGGATCGCCGCGGCGACCGAGGCATCCAGAGTCACGCCATCCACCTGACCGGCGACTTCATTGGCAACGCCGGCATCGAACCAGTTGTCGGCGGCGGTTGTGGCGGGCGCGCCGCTGCCAAAGCTGAAGCTAGACTGCGCCTTGAGCTTCGATGTGGCGATCTGCATATCTATGCCGCCCAGGTTGTCATATACGCCGGATTTGACCGAGTAATCCACCGTGTCGCCGATCCCCAGGGCGCTGGTGATGATCAGGGTGGAAAGCGCCAGCCCGGAAATGATCAGGAAGGATTGAGATTTGCGGCGGGGCAGGTTGCGGATGCCCAGGCGAAAGGCCACCGGGAAGCGCAGCGCCGTCACGCCAACGCCGAGCACGATCAGCCCGGAAAGGGCGAGCAGGGTGTAGAGCAGGATATTGGCTGGTATGCCGAAGATTGTATTCATGGGATGCCTCTTTAAGTGTAAATAACCGTAACAGAATGGGCGCAAGGCCCTAAGTGACAAGCAATTGGATTGACTCTTGGCGCCTGGCCAAATAACTTGATGCTCCCGATGGACGACAGTCCATCGGCGGACTGTCGTCCGCCTTGAGCAGACATTCGGATAGGCAATTAGAACGACGGCTGAAGTTTGAGCGGGCTTGCCTGGACATCGAGCGGGGTTCGCACCAGTAAATCGGCAGGCAGCGCGCCTGCAACCGCCGCAGGGTTGTCTTCGATGCGCCCGTCCCGCATCCAGATGATGCGGTCAGCCTGCGCGCCGATCTCGGGGGAGTGGGTGACGATGACGAAGGTCTGGTTGTTTTCCTGGTTCAGGCGGCGCATCAGATCCATGATGTCCTGCGAAGTCTGGCTGTCCAGGTCGCCGGTGGGTTCGTCGGCCCAGACGATAGCGGGCGCGTTGACCAGGGCGCGGGCGATGGTCACGCGCTGCTGCTGCCCGCCGGACAACTCGCCGGGAAGCTGGTTGGCTTGCGTGGAGAGTCCCACGGCTTCCAGGGCTTCCTGGGCGCGGCGGCGAGCCTCTTTGGCGCTGACTTTCTTCTCGGAAAGCAGCAGCGGCATTTCGACGTTCTCAGCGGCGGTCAGCACCGGCAGCAGGTTGTAGAACTGGAAGACGAAGCCCATGTTTTCGGCGCGGTAGCGCGTGCGGGTTTTGTCGTCCATCTTTGACAGGTTGCGCCCATCAATTTCGATGAGGCCCGAATCGATCTCATCCAGGCCGGAGAGGGTGTTCAACAGGGTGGTTTTGCCGCAGCCCGAGGGGCCCATAATTGCTACCATCTCGCCGCGGAAGATGTCCAGGTCAACCCCGCGCAGGGCGGGGACAATCACCTTACCGGTGTTATAGGTCTTGACGACAGATTGGGTGTGGATGATCAAGTCAGTAGACATTGTGGTATCTCGCTTTCGTAGTTGGTTTGTAATCTATCTTTCAAGACCAATATTATCAGGATATTTATATTTTGTCAAGTAATTGTACAGTTATTGTAAGGTATTATTGGCAAGTGAAATCCATTTTCTGCCCTCACTATCCCCCAACCACCTTTCTCTCCCAATTCTGGGAGAGAAAGGGGGCGTTGCCCGCCTATTTGCTATATAATGGGTGTAGCACAGCAACCCGCATCTCTCCACGGGCGGATAAAGGAGATTCCCATGACCCCGCAACTCGAGCTTACCGATTACCAGTCCGAAACGCGCTGGCGTTGGGTATTGTACGACGAGCGGCGCAACCTGCTGGCCGATCACGACGTGGCGCTCGACCCCGCCGACCCCCAATATCAGGATTTCCTCGATGTGCCGGGCCGCCTGGATTACCACGCCCCGCTCGAATACGGGGATGGCTACGCGGCCAGCCTGGAGCGCCGCCGCCAGTGGATGCACGCCCTGGGCGAGTGGGCCGGTGAGAAGATCCTCGGCGGGCTGCGCCCCGCGCTGAAAAAACACCTCCGCCCACCCGTCACCGTGGTATAGGTAGTGCTGCCCGCCGCGGCCCAGGGGCTGCTCTTCCGCCCGTTCGAGATCGCCCACCTGGATGGGCGGACGCTCGCCGAGGCAGGGCTGCGCTTCGTGTACACCATCGCCTCCGCCGCCCCGCCCCCGGCGGAGGATGCCGCCCGCCAGCAGTTGCGCGTGTTGGCGATCTTCAGCCTGCCCGACGACACCATGCCGCTCAATCTGCGGGAGGAGCGTTACCAGCTCAAATGCCAGTTGGAGGGGCTGGCTCAAACGCGCGGCCTGGCGCTGACCATACGCACGCTGCAATACGGCGCAACCCGCCAGACGCTGCAAGAAGCCCTCGAAGACGGCGAAGGTTGGGATATCGTCCATTTCTCCGGGCACGGGCTGGAGGGCGAGCTGGTGCTCGAAAAAGACGACGGTACGCTCGACTGCCTGCCCGCCGCCGATTTTCTTGCCATGCTGCAAGCCGCCTCGCCGCCGCCGCAGTTGGTCACGCTTTCGGCGTGCTATTCCGGCGCGGCCAGCCTGAATGCGCTGCACGCCGAGCGCGCCCGGCTGGATCGGGCCGCGAACGGCAGCCCCGCCAGCGCAGACGCCTCCGGCAAACCCGGCCAAGCCGCCCGCGAAGGCTACCCGCCCCCGCCCGACGACCAGCCGCAGGCTGCCACGCAGTTCCCCAGCCTGGCGCAGCAGGTGGCCGAGGGGCTGGACTGCGCCGTGCTGGCCATGCGCTACGCCGTGGGCGACGAGTTCTCCATCGCCCTGCTGCTCGGCCTGTTCGACCACCTGCTGGACAAGAAACGCGCTCTGCCCGACGCGCTGCAACTGGCGCTGGCCGAGGCGCTGAAAAACGTCTCCATCGCTCCCGAGACCTCCGCCATCACCCCGCTGCTGTTCGGGCGGCGCGCCGCGCGCCTGAAACTCGTTCCCCCCGCCCTCCAGCCCGATTACACCCTGCCCGCCGCCGGCCTGGGGCTGGCTTTTCCCGAGGAGCCGCCCCGTTTTGTGGATCGCCTGCGGCCCATGCTGCGCGCCAGCCAGGCCCTGGCCCCCGAAAGCGGGCTGGCGGGCGTGCTGTTCTACGGCATGGCCGGGGCTGGCAAGACCGCCTGCGCCCTGGAACTGGCCTATCGCCACGAGCGTGACCGTTTCACTGGCTACGTGTGGTTCAAAGCTCCCGACGAAGACCAATCCTACGAGCCGGGGCGGGTCTTCACCGATTTCCTGCTCGAAATGGAGCGCCAGCTCAGCCTGCACGACCTGGGCCTCACCGCATACGCTGACCACCCCGAAGAATTTGCTCGCCGCACCGCCCCGCGCCTGAAAGACGTGCTGCAGCGCAGCGCCATTCTGGTGGCGATAGACAACGCCGAAAGCCTGCTGACTCAAAGCGGTGCGTGGCGCGACCCCAAATGGGGTGTGCTGATCGAGGAGGTGCTCCTGGCGCAGCGCGGGGCGTCGCGGCTCGTGCTCACCAGCCGCCGCCTGCCGGCTGCCCTGCAAAACCACCCCCGCCTGTGCATCCAGTCCCTCCACGCCCTGAGCTGGCGCGAGAGCGCCCTGCTGGGGCGCAGCCTGCCCCACCTGCGCGCCCTCTCCGCCGACCCCGCCACGCGCGACCTGTGGTTCCGCGCCCTGGACGCCGCCCAGGGCCACCCCAAGCTGCTCGAGCTGGCCGACAAACTGGCCGCCGCCCCCGCCGCCCTGCGCCATCGCCTGGCAGACTCCTCCCCCCTTCAGGGGGGAGGCCGGGTGGGGGGTCGGGACGATGCCAAAGTCTCCCATTTCTTCGCCCGCGGCGAAAGCGACTACACCGAAACCGATTTCCTGGCCGTGCTCGCCCGCTGGACGACATCCCTGGCGGCCGCCCTGCCCCCCACCGCCCGCCTGCTGTTGTATTTCCTGGCGCGGTTGGAGCAGGAGGATTTGGACTCGCAGATCGTGGAAGCCAATTGGGAGAATTTTTTGAAGCGTGTGGAGGGAAAAGGGGATCGGGGGGCAGGGGATAAGGAGAAATGGGATGAGAATCCTGCCCGAACCGGGGCCGAATGGGGCGACTGTCCCCGCTGGGCCGCCGCCGCCCACCAGGAACCCGCCCTCGGCCTCCCCGCCGCTATCGAAGCCCTCGCCGCCTGCGGCCTGCTCGAAATCCGCCCCCTCCCTCGAAACCTGCCACCTGCAAACCTGCCACCTGCAAACCTGCCACCTGCTACCTTCAACCTGCACCCCGCCATCGCCGAGACCGCCCGCGCCCTGGCCCCCGCCGCGGCGCTG
>DYIZ01000231.1:5431-5741 GCA_020723385.1 Candidatus Aquidulcis sp. | reverse complement strand
TGGCAGCTCGACCTGGCGGTGATGACCGGCGGGCAGCCTGAGACCGGGAAGACACATCCGCCCCGGTTCAGTCCTCCGCCGGGCGGCTTCGGCAGCGTCAAGAGCATGGCCGGTAAGCGCGGCGTGCGCAAGATCAAGTTACCCAAGAGTGGTGTCTGGTAGGGCCTATGTCAATCGAGCTTGGCAGTGCATACGGAAAAATCATCATTGATTCCAGCGGTGTCACCAAAGGAACACAGGCTACTGGAAAGTCTTTGCGCGATCTCGAAAAGGATTCCAAAACATCGTCTGGAAAGATCGGAGAGCTTCA
>DYIZ01000231.1:0-5421 GCA_020723385.1 Candidatus Aquidulcis sp. | reverse complement strand
AAGCTGCCGGCGCGTCTTTGCGCGGTTTCGAAAAGGCATCGAAAGATACTGGCGAATCTCTGCGCGGTTTCGAAAAGGCATCAACAAACGCCGGCGCGGCGCTCAAGGCAATCGGCGGGCCGGCGTTTGTCGAGGGTCTCAGCAGCACAACGCACGGGGTCAAAGAGTTCGGCGGCCAGCTTATGACGGCCGGTGCGCAGGCGGGTATTACGAAGGGGGAAATGCTCAAGATGGCCAGAGCTACCGGTCTCTACTCTGACGAGCAGCTCAAAGCCGCTAGAGCGAGTGCACTTGGTGCAGAGAAAGCGGCAGAGTTGGCAAAGGCTGTACAGGAAGGCAAGATGTCGGCGCGCGAAGCCGGGACGGAGTTTGCCAAGTTCGCCAAAGAGAACGAGGTTGCAGCCAAGAGCACCGTTTCTCTAAAAGAGACTTTCGGATCACTGGTTAAGGGAATGGCAACCGGGATTGCGATCGCTACCGGGGTCGGCCTGACGCTCAAGAAAGCCTTCGACCTCGGCGAGGCCGGGGCGAAGGTCACTCAAACGAAGCAGTCATTCGAGAGCCTGATCCGCACGGTTGGGGCAGCCCCCGACCTGTTAGAGCAGCTTCACACAGCCAGCCGGGGAACGATCAGTGATATGCAGTTGATGTCCTCGACGGCGATACTCCTGGCAGGTGTCGAGGATGACCTGGCGCAGAGCTTTGCCAACTCGCTGCCCCGGCTCATGGAGATCTCGAAAGCGGCTTCGAAGCTGAACCCGGCCCTGGGCGATACGGCGTATATGTTCGACAGCATCAGCCGTGGTATCAAGCGTAACTCGCCCCTCATCCTGGATAACCTCGGCATCGTGGTCAAGGTCGAAGAAGCCAATCAAAAATACGCCGAGGCGCTGGGTAAGAATGCGGATGCACTGACGGCGGTCGAGCAGAAGCAGGCGCTCTTGAATGCGGTGTTGGAAGCGGGCAGTAATCTGATGCGCCAAGCCGGCGGCGACGCCGAATCGGCCGTTGACCCTTACGAGCGGCTGTCCGCTTCGGTCACCAATCTGTGGGATAAGTTCAAGGCTTACGTTGGCGAGGGGCTGGCTCCAGCCGCAGAGACGGCTGAATTGCTGGTTACCTGGACAGAGCGGATCAACAAAGCGCTGGACGATAACAGCGACCGGCTGGTTGGATCGGGGGTGGCCTGGCGTGAATACATCAAGGAGCAGGCAAATGCGTTGATGCACGCCGGCAAGATCACCAAAGCCGAAAATGACCTGATCCAGTACGTGATAGACCACCAGGAAGAAGTTGGCCAGCTCACCCAACGATATGGCAATCTCAGCAAGGCTGAGGCTTATAACAAGATGGTAACCGATGGCCTCAACCAAAAAGAGCGCCTGCACGTGAACGCTTTGATGACTATGGCCGCGCTGCTCAAAAGTGGTACGTTGAATACCGAGCTGATGTCGGAGGCGCTCTACGATGTAAAGGTGAACACTCAGGATTACACCGACCACGTAGACCGCATGGCGGCAGCCGAGGGGCGGGCTGCCGATATTATCGTAGAGAAGGGTGATGCTTTTTCCTGGCTTGGGGAGAAAATGAAATACCTTGCCCTCAACCAGGACTATTACAGCGACACCGTCAGGCAGGCGGTCGAGCTCGAGAAGACGCACATCGAGTCGATTTCTCGAACTGTCGAGATGGTGGACACGCTGAAAGGTACGGTGCTGGAAGCCAACCTGACGCTTCGGGAGCAGATTGGGCTGCTTGACACTGGGATGGATACGGCTGTAGCCAGTTATATCGAGAACCTGAAATGGCTGATGGGCGGAGGCCTCGAGCTGCAGAAGCAGTTCGCAGATGTCCAACGCGCTATCGAATTGGGTTACATGGCCCCCTCCACAGGTATCCCGATCCTCGAAGAGATCTATGCTAAAACTGAAGCGATCAAAGTCAAAACCGGGGAGATCAGCGCGACAGATGCAGCCAAAAACATTGCCGAGACCTTAGGGGTCAGTTATTCCGAAGCATGGGACACATTGCAGAAAATAATCGCCGATCAGGAGGCGCTCAAGGTCAAGACTGGCGAGATAGACGCATCGCAGGCTGCGCAGAACGTCTCCGACACGCTGGGAGTGAGTCTGGGCGAGGCCAAGCAGTTGATTACGGATTCGGTCGGTGAAATGGAAGCGCTGCGGGTCAAGACCGGCGAGATAGACGCATCGCAGGCTGCGCAGAACATCTCTGACACGCTGGGGGTGAGCCTGACGACGGCAAAGAAGATCCTGGACAGCGTCATCGAAGAAGCCAGTTTCGATGCATACGCCACAGTCCATATCTATTACACTTACTCGGGGGACTCGCCCTACGACTATCCAGGTACTGGTTCAGGTAGCGGTGCAGGCACCGGTGCGGGGACTGGTGCTGGCAGCGGTGCAGGCGCTGGCACTGGTACTGGCACAGGAACCGGAACTGGTACTGGCAGTGGCTCGCAAACCAATCCACCACCCGGCATTCCACCGACCTGGGCTTCTGGCGTCGAGGATTTCGTTGTTCCGCCCGGCTACCTGAACGATTCGTACCCGATCATGGTGGAGTCCGGCGAGCACGTCACGGTCGAGCCGGCCGGCGCGCTGCCATCGCCTGGCAGCGGCATCATCATCCAGTTGTCGCAGATGTTCTACGGCAGCGCCGATCCGGGAATTGTCGGCCAGGCTGCATACGATGGCGCGTGGCGGGCGGCCGCCAGGGCGGTAGGGAAGAAGCTATGACGTACCGCATTGACCAGTTCGGGACGACCACACTTCCCAACTACAATCCGGAGTCGGATGTCGGCACTGGCGAGGCGCAGCTCGTCTCGTCGGAAATGCTCGACGGCGGCGAGTTCGACCACCTGGGCAGCCAGAAAGCCCCGGTGCGTATCCCGCCCATCATCAAGCGATGTACGCTCTACAAAAACGAAGACGACATCGCTATGGGCGGCGACTATGCAGAGCTGCGAGCGCTGGTCGGCGTGCGGGATGTGCTCTACCGGCGGATGATCGACGGCGATACCTTGCAGTGGGTGTGGGCGCGCCTGCGGAAGATCGACGCGACGCGGCGGCCTGGCAGCCGGTACATGCTCGACCTGAACCTGACATTCGTGGTCTACTCGCGGGCCTGGAACGGCGAGATCCTGCGGGACGAATACGAGATCTCCGATGTCGGCGCCGGGGAAGACGATCTGACCACCTGCCTGGCTGAGAGCGATGAAACGGCGGCGGTAACGATCGTCATCGAGCAGAACGGCGATGTGGATCAGCCGGACGTGATCTTCACGATTCACGCCATTGCCGCCACCGATACGATCACCATCGCCAACGCGGCCAGCGGGCATACGCTGGCCTTCAGCGGCACGGTGGACGCGGGGGATGACCTGGTCATAGACTGCGGGGCGCGCAGCGTGCTGAATGGCGGCGCGGACGCTTACAACGACCTGACACCCCCGGCGACAAAGGAAGAGTGGATGGTGCTCAAGCCGGGAAACAACCCGATCACGATCACACTGGCCGGCAACGCCAACATCCATATCGAGTTCTACGACGCATTTGCGTGACGTATTTGCGTAAGGAGTAAAAATGGCTAACCTGACTTATACAGAAGAAGTACCTGAAGACGGCGGAACCAAGAAAATATGGGCGGCGCTGGCCGATAACGGTGGTAACGAATTCGAGGCTGTAGCCGGAGACAATTCGCGATTGCAGAACGGCGAACGTGTATGTGACCTTTCGGTTAAAGTCACAACGACTGGCGGGGCTGGAGCAACAATCGGCGAGGCCGATGACGCAAAAGTTGATACTGACGCGCCAGGGACGATTTCCAGCAAACTTCGAGGCGCTGTTTCGCGGTTAGCGGAGCTTGTGGTTGCCTTCGTGGATTTGTTAACGCGGATACCAGCGGCGCTTGGCCAGACTGACAAAGATAATAGTTTCCCGGTCGTGCTCGCGAGTGACCAGAATTTGGGTTTCCTGCTTCAACACCGCCAAACATTTGGCGCGGTCTACGGCAAATCCACCGACGCTGCACCCTACGCCGGTGATACCAGCGACTGGTGGGCTATCCGGCAATCAACCGAAGCGGTGGTGATCAGTGACGCTCTCAACACCCAGGCGAATTGTCTCAAATATTTCCAGGCCAACCATGCCAGCATGAACACTACCCCGGTTTGGGTTTTTATCCCCATCGGGGGGTACTACCTGAGCAGTGATTGGCAAGCGGGTTACAAGGATTTCTTCGTGCGGGTGACGAATAAATTGGGCGTGAGCATAGATGTGACGCTTTACGGAATTGGGATGAAGGATCAGCCGTCTACCGCCTATCTCGATCTGGGCCTGTTCGATCTGGATGCGCTGCCGATTGACAGCGGCATTGATTTTTTCCAGATAGATACGGATACCATATTGGATAATGGTGCAGCCACCTTCGGCCCGGCAGGTGGGACGATGACTGATCGCACGCAGTGGCCGATGGGCATTTTGGTAATAAAAATGGCTCCGGCGGGCGACCCATCCACCAGTGACTACTGGTCGTTGGCGGTGCACCGGAGTTCATGATGAGTTTCTGGATTGACATCGAAGACGCCAGCGGGAACCGGTACGGCGACGGGCCGATCCTGACCGCCAAGTACTGGGAGTCGAGCGACTGCCTGGATCGGGCCGGGCGTTTTCGTTTCGAGATGCCCCTGGCCGACCCGCGTGCGGCGCTCGTACAGGAGAAACGCCGCGCTCGCTGCTGGACGGTCGTCAACGGGATTGTGACCGAGGCCGGTTCGGGGGTCATTGATGTGGTTGATATTCAGGTATCGCCGCAGGGCAAGATCACGCTGGTGGTCGAGGGCGATAGCCTGGCGCGTGAGCTGACATACCGGCACGTGGGTGGTTTGGCGATTGACGACGGCGTGGGCGGGGTCACTACGGATGGGCCTCAGCTCATCATGGCGCTGGCCCCATCCGGCTGGAGCCTGGATACCGTCACCGGCCACGATGAGACGATCAAAGAAGTCTTGCATACATTCCACGGCGAGTCGGTGCTGGCGGCGCTGGTGCGTCTCGCCAGCCTGAGCGGGGAGCACTTCCGGCTGGGCAGCGGGCGCAAAGTGGTCTGGATGCAAAACGACCAGGCAGACTGCACAGTGCGGGCCATCCAAGGCGGCGATGCGGTTTCGCTCGAGGACAATCACGATGTGTGCCTGATCGCCGATTTCAAGGAGAGCCAGGATACCTACGACGGCCTGGTGGGCCGGCTCTACGCGGGCGGCGTCGGGAACGGCGACACGCTGGTTGATCTGAACGGCGCAGTGTTGCCGGCAGCTTATGCGGCGCTTGGGTATACGCTGGGGACTGATTCCAAAGGCAGCTACCTGGAGCATACCGACACCTGGACGGCATACGAGAT
>DYIZ01000043.1:22836-41176 GCA_020723385.1 Candidatus Aquidulcis sp. | reverse complement strand
ATAGTGCTGGATGGCGGCATGGATCGAGATCACCCGGCCGGGCGAATCTGCAACGAGCTGGATATCCGCAACACCCTCGACCCATCGCCGTATTTGGGTCTCGTCCTGAACGCCGGGCAAAACCGGGGAGAGATTCCTCTTTGCCAGAAATAATCGTTTGGATATATTGATTTGGAGGATTGAAACGTGGATCGAACACAACAACTGCTCACCCGTTTGGATGAAATCGGCCAATCGCTGGCAGGAACCGGCAACGCGCTGGCTCTGCTTGGCCTGGGATCGGTCGGGTTGGAAACTGACCGGCTCGACGGTTACTCCGACCTGGATTTCTTTGCCATCGTCAAACCGGGCTTCAAATCTGCTTTCATCGAGAACTTGGGCTGGATGTCATCCATCTGCCCGGTATCGTACGCGTTTCGCAATACCGCCGATGGGTACAAGCTGCTTTTCGAGGACGGTATTTTTTGCGAGTTCGCCGTATTCGAGCCGCTTGAATTGGCAGAGATCGCTTTTGCCGAAGGGCGCATCGTGTGGCGGGCGGATGAGTTCGATGTCTCCCTCTGCACCCCGGCGCGCAAGCCCGGCGGGGCGCCGCGTCCCGTCGAGTGGGTGGTGGGCGAGGCGCTGACCAACCTCTACGTGGGGTTGTGTCGCTACCGGCGGGGCGAGAAGCTCTCGGCGGCGCGCTTCGTCCAATGGTTCGCAGTAGATCGCGTGGTCGAGCTGTCAGGCCTCGTCGAGACCGAGCAGCCAGCCTACAAGGATGAATTCACCGCTGACCGGCGTTACGAACAGCGCTTCCCGTCGCTGGCGCAGGAAATGCCGCGCTTCGTGCAGGGCTACGAGCGCACCCCCGAGTCGGCGCTCGCCATTCTCGAATTTTTGGAGGCCCACTTCGAGGTCAACCCAGCGATGAGGGAGATGATCGAGGAGTTGTGCGGAGGCTAAGATTAGCGACTGTGCATCTGGTAGAATCGGAGCGACCCAAAATTATTTTCGGACAAAGGATCATGGCAAGAAAAAACACGGTTGCTGAACAAAGAAAATACGCCGTTTTAGATGTTCAATCGGCAAAACAGGTGGCTTTGGTTTGGCTGGAGCGAATCCAACTGCAAAAAGTCATCGAATTCGGCCTTCCAGAGGTTGATGACCGTTATCATATCTGGCGTGTACCGCTTCTGGTAAAAGCATCCCAGGAACGGCTTGGGGAGATCGTCATTGATGCCTACACTTCACTGATCTTGGAAGAAAAATCTACCGCCCCGGAAATTCTCGAAGCGCGTTTACTGGGAAGGAATGGGGATTCGGACAAACCTAAAAAGGCCCGTTCAAACGGAAATTATCGGCTTTCCTCGTTGCGAAATATTCTCGCTTTGGGGGACTCCGAACAAATCCTTCAAGAATTGCCTGCCGAAAGTGTGAACCTGATTTTTACGTCGCCGCCGTATTACAATGCCCGGCCAGAATACACAGATTACATCACTTACGAAGAATATCTCCTAAAAATCCGCAAAATCATTCAAAACGCGCATCGGGTTTTGGCAGAGGGGTGTTTCTTCGTGATGAATGTTTCCCCGGTTTTGATCCGGCGTGCTAACCGCTCGGAGGCATCGAAAAGAATCGCGGTCCCCTTTGACATGCATCGTCTATTTACCGAAGAAGGTTATGATTTTATTGACGATATCATTTGGGAAAAACCCGAAGGCGCAGGGTGGGCTACCGGGCGGGGGCGGCGGTTTGCCGCTGACCGGAACCCATTGCAATATAAACCGGTCCCCGTGACAGAATATGTTTTAGTTTATCGCAAACATACGGACAAATTGATTGACTGGAACATTCGCGCCCACCCAGATAAAGATTTGGTGAAAGAATCCCGCATCAGCGACGATTACGAGCATACTAATATCTGGCGGCTCACCCCAGCTTACGACCCGCGCCATCCGGCAATTTTCCCCATAGAGCTGGCCGAGAAAGTGATTTCGTATTATTCCTTCAAAAGCGATGTGGTTTTAGATCCCTTCGCGGGTATTGGCACAGTGGGGAAAGCAGCCACGAAATTAGGGCGGCGTTTTGTGCTCATCGAACAAAATCCCGAATATGTTGCTATTATTCGCGATGAAGCAAAAATGTGGCTTGGGAAAGAAGCCAAAAATGTATTGACGCTAAATTGCGCATCAATTGAAGTTTCAGACATGCTCTTTTGAAAGGATAGCCTATGCCTCGAAAAGCATCTCCGGTTAACTCGCTTAGCGAGTTGATGTCGCCTGCGGCTTTGAAATTGCTTTCGGCAAGCGGAAGCGATTTGGTGAGACAAATTGGGATTGATGTTGTGCGCGGCGTTGTACTCGACGTTTTGACGGGAATAAACCTGCGGGATTCCACCGAGGTGTTGACCCGCCGCCGGTTGGCTGCCCTCAATCTGGCTACCGTCAACCTCTTTCTAAATGGCGCAACCCTTTCATCAGATTTCGTTAGCCAGCTACCGCATTTGGCTTCGGATATATTAACCCAAAAACACCTGGCTAAAACTGAGCGATGGATTGCTCAGTGGGCGCTCGGTCTGACAGATAAAGCATTCCAAAACGTATTGCGAGATGACCCACAAGCTTTGCAGGGTTATCGCGACCGCTATATTAGCGCCTGCCGTGAAGTTATCGCCAACCATTCCCAGGAACACGGGGAACTGGAGGGAAGAGTTACACTGGCATCCGGCGTCAAAGCAGAGATCAACTGGTTATGGATGACTTATCTTTTGAATACCATCGGCGCGCAAACTTTAGCGATCCGAGGCTCCGAGAAATCAGCTTACGGCAAACTATTCGAGAAACTTATTCTTGGTTCACTGCTTCACATTTTGGGCTTTCAGCACATAATACCGCCCCCAGAGCAATTAGAGGGTGTTTTCTGGCTATCGTCCCGTGAAGAAAGACGAGAGAGCGACGCGACATTGCTCTACATGCCGGGTAAGGGGGTACGATTTGACATCGGCTTCATCGGCAGAGGTAACCCGGAAATCTCTTTGGACAAAGTAACTCGCTTCGAGCGGGAAATATCACTCGGTCGCTCACACTACTACATGGCGACTATCATCCTCGTTGACCGCATCGGCGCAGGCAGCCGGATTGAAAGGTTGGCGAAAGACGTCGAAGGCACAATCATTCAAATGAGCGCAGGCTACTGGCCTCAACAAGTCGCCCAGATTCTCAATCAAACATTGGGGTTTACACATCCATTAGTAAAAATGGAGCAGGGAATCGTTGGAGATTTTCTCGCAGAAGCTATAAATCAGGTGCCGTTAGAAGAGTTTATTGGCCTGAATGACGATTTCAAACAACACTTCGTACAAGAGGAAATGGGGCTATACGATATATCGGAGACCACTCATGCCTAAAACCATCCTCACCGCCCTGCTCACCTTCGTCCTCGTCACCCTCCTCGCCCTGACCGCTCTCGCCAGCGGGATGGCCTCCACGCCGCAGCGGCCAGATATCCTCCTCGACGGTTACCGCGACTCGTCTTACACCCTGCTCGCCGACGATCCCTCCAGCGACCTGGCCAATCCCGGTCCCGGCGAGTGGCCTGGCACTGCCTGGACAGACTTGACCGGTCTGTACATCGCCGATGACGGTGTGTATTTCTACGTATACGTGGATCTGCCCGCCTACGCCAAATCCATCTCATCCGGTGAGATCGGGCTGGCGATTGACGTGACCGGCGACGTGGCCGCCTCCGGCGGCAGCGCCGACCCGTGGGGCAACGCCATCACCTACGCCTACACCTCCACCCACAACAACGTCGGGACGACGCCTATCACGGCAACCAACACCATCCTGCCCGATTTCATCGTGCGCGGCAACATCCCCGGCATCAGCGGCAACCCGCCCGACGATAACAACGGCTGGACGGAGCTGCGGAGCTGGAGCGGCACGGTCTGGTCGGGGGCAGGCGTCAACTGGGGCGGGATCGCCTCCGGCGGTCAGGTGGGCAGCCATATCGCTTATGTTGACAACCAGGGGGTCGAGATCGCCATCCCCTGGGCGGATCTCGGCCTCCCGGCGGGGTCAACGCTCCACCTGGAATTCTTCGCCACCCAAAAGGGCGCGGCAAAAGGCGCATTCGACACGCTCCCCTCTGACGATCAATCTACTTCGTGGAACGACGCCACCATCCAGCGCCGCCTGGCGAGTTATGGCGACTCCTTGAATACGCCCACCCCCACCGGCACACTTCTGACTCCCACCATCACGCGGACGCCCACCGCGACTTCCACCGGCAGCGCCAACTATTGTGTTGGGGCAGACCCAGGCGATAACAACATCGCTACTGATCGCATCTTCCACGACAGCACGCAGCTTATCTATCGCAACCCCCTCGGTTCGATTCCCACCAACGGCTCAGCCACCCTCACCCTGCGCACGTGCGCCAGCGATGTTCAACAAGTGCAAATCCTGGTTTGGAAAACCGGCGACCCGCTCGGTGCGCCGTCGAATACCTACAGCGCCAGTGTGGGCTATACGAGCGATGATCACGATTACTGGCAGTTCGATGTCCCCGGCCCCGGAACGCTGGTTGACCAATGGTATCAATTCAAAGTCACCGATGGGACAACCACCGGCTACTATCACGTGCTGGCGGGCGCTGGCAACGCCGGCCCCGGCGCGTGGAGCAGCAGCCTGCTCGATCTCTCCTGGAAGCTGGGCACCTCCGTCCCCGATTACAGCGTGCCCGCCTGGATGAAAGACGCCGTTATCTACCAGATTTTCCCCGACCGTTTCCGCAACGGCAGCCTCACCAATGACCCGCCGCTGTACACATCGGGCGTGCAAATCTACGGCCCCAACACCTGCAACGGCTACCCTCATGGGCGCGGCTCCGGCCCGCAGTGCGTGGTAGACGGGCGCACCTGGGCCGAAGGGTTGGATAACGCCGCCGGGCATTTGCTCGTCCCCAGTTGGGGCGTAGACTTCTACGGCGGCGATTTGCAAGGCGTCATCGAAAAGATCAACGCCGGGTATTTCAACGACCTGGGTGTCAACACCCTCTATCTCAACCCGGTCTATAACGCCTCATCCAACCATGGCTACGACATCAACGATTACTACAACATCCGCCCCTATTTTGGCGACAACGCCGTTTTCGACACGCTGATTGATGCCGCCGAAGCCCACGGGCTGCGCGTCGTCCTCGACGTGGTGTTCAACCACACCGGCTCCGACAGCATCTACATTGACGGCTACGGGCGCAACCGCTGGCCCACCGACGGGGCGTGCGAATCGTCCAGCTCGCCCTTCCGGGCGTGGTTCAAAACCGGCGGCACGGGAACCCAGTGGGGCTGCTCGGGCGACTGGCTGTGGCAGGGCTGGTGGGGCTTCGAGACCATCCCCGAGCTATTCGAAAACGACCCGGTCAAAGACTTCTTCTACCGCGGCGGCAGCGCCCAATCCCCCTCCGGCGTCTCCGTTTCCCAATTTTGGGCGGACAAGGGCATCGCCGGCTGGCGCTACGATGTGGCGCAAGATATCACCCTGGGCTTCTTCTCCGACATGCGCCAGTACGTCAAAGGCGGCCTGGGCAGCTACGGCGACGACCAGACTCTCATGCTCGGCGAGGTCACCGGCGGCTGCGATTGGGGCCTTTACAAGAGCTACCTCACCGAAAACGGCCTCGACTCGGTGATGAACTACTGCTTCCGCGATTGGGCGATCTCGTTCGCCAACGGCAGCGCTCCCAGCAGTTTCGACAGCAGCTTCAACAGCTTCCGCGCCACGATCCCCGAATCGCCCTTCTACGCGCTGATGAACCTGGTGGACAGCCACGACTCCACGCGTGCCCTGCGCTTGCTCAGCGACGACAAGAACCGCCTCAAGCTGCTCGTCATCCTGCAAATGACTCTGCCCGGCGCGCCGTCGGTCTACTACGGCGATGAAGTGGGCGTCACCGGCGGCGGCGACCCCGACAACCGGCGCACCTACCCCTGGTCGGATGCGGGCGGCTCGCCTGACACGGCTCTCTACGATCACTACAAAACCCTGATCGGCATCCGCAACGACCACAGCGCCCTGCGCGGCGGCGACATTCAAACGCTGCTGGTTGACGACAGCGCCCACGTGTACAGCTACATCCGTTGGGATGCCAGCGAGACAGTGGTGGTCGCCCTCAACAACGGATCGGGGCCGCAGGCGGCAGCCATCCCCGTGGGGTCCTACCTCGCCGATGGAACCGTGCTCACCGACCTGCTCAACGGCGGCACAGTCACCGTGACAGGCGGCAATATCAACCTGAGCATCAACAGCCAATGGGGCGACATTCTCCAGGTCACATCATCCCCTGAACCGACCGATACCCCGACCCCCACACCAGAAATAAATACCCCAACATCCACTGCCACCGCGACTGCCACTATCGAGGATACTTCCACACCCACCCCAACGGCCACCGGCGAACAGGATACCCATACCCCCACCGCGACCGCTACTGCCACCTCCACAGGCAGCCAGGATACTTCCACGCCAACCGCAACGAGAACACCTACTCCCACGGCTACCGGGAACCAGGATACCCCTACGCCGACTGCAACCGGCACGCCCACCCCAACCGTGACACAGCCCGGCGATCGGACATCAACCCCCACAACCACTGTCACTCAATCGCCCAATATTGATTGGTGGCTGTATCTGCCGGTCGTGCGGCGCTAAAAAACATCAACGCAGAGCCGCAAAGTTGTAGAGACGCAGAGAAAATTTAGAAAACTCTGCGTCTCTGCTTCTCTGCGACTCTGCGTTAAATCTATTCGACCCGCGCCCTCACCCGCGCCCCGCTCGTAGTGACGGCTTCAGCCGTCTCCCGCTACCCTCGCGTCGAACGGATCGCTTCCAGCAGCGCGCTCAACATGCGGGCGCGGTACTCGATGGCGGTATTCACGTTCTGCTGGTGCAGATCGAACAACACCGTATCCATTTCCAACACGCCGGCGTCGTTCTTGCGCATCGGGATGGCCGCCTCACTGTCGCCGTCGAGCTTGATGATCGTACGGGCAGCCGGGGCGGCTTTGTCGAAATCTACAGAACCCGCCGCGCCGATCTCGACCAGCCGGGTCTCCACCGTCAGCGTAGCAACATCGTTGACGTACTGTGCAACCTTACCGGCTGCATTCTTCAAAGCAGTTTCCCATTCACTCGCCATTTCAGCCTCCTGATCGAATTTATTCAGGTCTCAACCCAATAGAAGGGGTGGGGGGTGTTTTTTGCGGGCAACGCCCGCAAAAAACACCCCCTTTTCTTTATTGGGATGACACCTGTTCAGATAATTCCCGGTACTGGCTCACCTCGGCCAGCACCTGGTTGACATATTTCCAGGCCGCGGGGAGCGCCAGCAACTGCCCTCCGGGCGTAGACAACAATACTGAGAGTTTCACCGCCCCCTGGAGCGCGATCAGCACCGCCCGCAGCAACGCCCCGCGCGATTGCAGCGCCAATGCCAGCGAGCGATTGTGCAGCGCCAACTGCCCCGGCGGAGCATCCTGTTCCCAGGCAGTAGACGTGTCGCCCAGCCAGTTGACCACCGTCCAACCCAGCCGCTGCCCTTCGACACGGGTTTCCACCCAGGCCTGGTGCAGGAGCGACTGTTGCAGCTTCTCGGCCAACTGCTGGAACTGCTGGCCGGCGGCATCCCACGTCTCCCCGGCGCGGTCGAAAAGCCCGAAACTGGCCGCGCCCGTGCGCAGCTCGACCTCGCCCAGCGAACGTAACAGGTCGGCATCGGGGGTGGAGACGGCCTCGCCCACCGGTATAGCGAACGACACCTCTCGGCCAAAGCGCGCCCGCCTCGCCAACAAATCGAGCCGACCCGGCAGCTCGTCGAGCGCCGATTGGCTGGCCGCGAGCATTTGCTCGCGGCAGGCCAGCGCCGCGGCTGCTTCGCCGGGATCGGCGGGCAGGTCGAGGCTCCAGCGGGCGGCGGTCTCCTGCGGGGCTTGCGGCAGCCCGAAGGATACCGCCTCCCCGGCAGCCGGAGTCGCCTCCCAGCCGAATAAGGCAGGGGCTTCAAAACTGAGCGAGGGCGAGCTATCTTTTGTCATTCGAGACAGTGGTATTCTAAACACAAAGGAAACGAAGTTCACACAAAGGGCACAAATTAAAAAATTTGTGAGACTTGGTGAAGCCTTTGCGCCCTTTGTGTTTAGAAAATCCTCGTCACTTCCAAAAAGCAATCAGTTCTTTAGCCGCCATCACGGCGGTTTTGAGCATTTCGGCGCGGCCCAATTGGGCTTGCTGCACCAGTTCGGCATGGATCTGCCACAGGTCGGCGTCCACCTCGCCGTCTTCCTCCGGCACGCAGGCGCGGATGTCGCCCAGGGCGGAGATGCGCGTCACCGCCCGCAGGCGCGCCCCGTCGAACTGGCCTTTGTCGTATTTGATCGCGCTCATGTCGTCGCTGACGTAGGTGGCGACCTCCAGCGTGGAGGCTTCGTCGAGGGCTTTGGAGAGGAACCCGCCCAGGCGATCCATGAACGATTGAACGGCAGTCTTGGCGTCGCCGAAGATGCTCATGCTGACGGCAGATTCGGACTCAGCCGTTGAGGGCGCGGCTTCCTCCGAGGGTGTCGCGGCCCGCGGGGGTTCAACGATCCCTTTCGGTTCGCGGCTGAATATTTCTGAGATAGTGGGCCGCCCAGGGAGCAGTTGATCGCTCACTGGCAGGCGCACCGCCGGATCGCCAATCACCACGTAGGAACGGGCATCGTTATTGGCCGTCCACTGCCCCGCCAGTTCCAGCTCATCGGTCTTTTTGCCGAATTTCATCTCCTCCAGCACCACGCTCAAATCTGAAGCCAGCTCGGCGTATCGCTCGTTGAAATATTCGAGCGCCGAGCCGACCGGATGGCCTTCCATCAGCCGCTTGAGGCTGCTCTGGAACACTTCGAGCTGGCGGCCGGCGCGCCCCCAGGTGAAGGAGTAACCCCAGGCGCGCTCGACGTGCCCGACGACCGCCAGCGCCCCGCCCTTGGGATGCGCCAACATGCGCTTCGGCAAGTCGGCCAAAAAGGCGTGCGGGGCGATCTGGCCGCGGTCTTTGAAGGTCTGGTGGGCAAATTCGTCCAGTTGGGGCGTGCCGCAGCCATAACAGGCGAAGAAGAATGACAGCAAGCCCATCAGCCGGGCATCGGCGGCGAGGTGGTCGCCGGCGAAATAGAAATTTTCGGGGATGGCGTCATGCCAGCTATCGGGACCGGGCCAATCCTGGCAAAGCAGCGCCCCCTGATGCGGGAACTGCCGTGAGTCGCCGTTGGGGAAGCCCATCCCGTGACTGGCGGTAAAAAGCAGCGCCGGGGTCTGCGGGCCGCCGAGAAGCTGTTCCAGCCGGGCGCGGGTGGCCTGTTCTTTGAGCACAGTCTCGATCGTCCAGGATTTCTGGTCGCCGCGCGCCCAATCGGCCAGAGGAGCCGCCAACTCGTCGGCGCTGAGCTGGGTGGCGCGGTCGCCGGGGTTGGAAACGCCGAAGAAGACGGCGCGCCGCGCCAGCCCGGCCGCGGGCGGGGGCGCATCGGGGCTGAGCAGCTTGGGACGCGGGGCGGACTGTTTTTCCATCTCGACCACGCTGCGGGCGTAGCGGGCGTAATCTTCGGGCTGGTCGAAGTGGATGCGCCCCACGGCGTACTGCACGTCAAGCTGGTATTGGAACGAGTAGGGAATCGTCTCGGGGCTGCCGACGATGAGCAGGTAATAGGGCATTTTCTCCGGGTCGGCGGGGCCTGCGCCGACGCCGTGACGGGTCAGGAAAGCCTGTTTGGTTTCGTTGGGGCGGTAGCCGTCGGGACCGGCGAAGATGCGGAAGTAATGCTCTTTGCGCCGGGAGGTCTGTTCCTGGCGGAAAGCCAGCAATTCCTGGAGGGCGTCGCGCACGGCGGGGTCGGCGTCGAAGGGGAAGATCACGCCCCAGCCGGTCTCATCGAGCTTTTTGGGGTCAATACCTTCTTTGACACCCATATCCTTGGTTTTAGCCTGGAAATCGCGGAATTTCAGCTCGTTGAGGTGCTGCTCGTCGAAGCTCTCGCCGCGCGCCACTTTGGAGATTTCGGCGGGGGTGAGCGGCGGGGTGACGTAGCCGCCGGTCGCTCCGTCAATGCCGTTGAAGAAGAGAAGATCATCGGTCATAAGAAGCTCCTGAAAACAGTAAATCGGTTAGAAATCTCGGGATTCTCCGCTCGAAGGGGACGATAGTCCCCGCTTCCGGCGGCGGACTGTCGTCCGCCGCGAGCGCTACAAATTATGGCCCGGCGGGATACTGTGGGCAGGTGAGGCGGTAGGTTTCGCCGGGGAAATATTGCTGCCATTCGGCCTGGGTGAGGTTACGCCCGGCCAATTCACAGGCTCTCTCGATCCATGAAAGCGGGCTGACATCCCACAGCATCACCTGGCGGGTGTCGCTGCCCGAGGCGAGGGTCAGCCCGCCCGGCCCGAAGGCCAGGCTGGTAGCCGCGCCGCTCGTCAGCCGGAGGGGATTGCCGATGGCCCTCCGTGAGAGCACATCCCACAGGATCAACATGCCATCCTGCCCACCCGAAGCCAGCGTCAATCCATCGGGGCTGAAAGCCAGGCTGGTTACGCCGGTCGTATGGCCGGTCAGCGGTGTGCTGGTGGGTTCATAGGTGGTGGTATCCCACAAAATGATGGTTTTATCTTTGCTGCCCGAGGCCAGCGTGCGGCCATCGGGGCTGAAAGCCAGGCTGATGATCGAATCCGTATGCAAGGCGGTCAGCGGCGCTTGCTGAACGAGGTACGCCGCAGGAGGAATTTCAGCCAGCAATTTGCCGGACGCGATGTCCCACAGCAGGATTTTGGGCTGCAAGCAGAAACTCAGGTTCGGATCGAAAGCCGGGCAAACGCCCACCGCCAGGATTTTCCGGTCGGGACTGAAGGCCAGGCTCTCGACGCTTCCTTCGACAGTGATCGCCGGAGCGGCCTCCGCACCGCTGTTGGCGGCATAGGTAAGGATCGCGCCATCACCCATGCTGGCGGCATACCATTGTCCATCTGAACTAAAAACAGCCAATGAGAGCGCATTTTGGGTCGAAAAAACGATCTCGGCGGAGAGCATCTCCACGGCGACATCGGAGATCGAGACGAAATCCTGACGGTTGCCAAGCACGGCGATGTTATCGTTGGAAGTGAACACCATGCTTTGAACGATGCCGCGCACCTCGGCCAGCTTTACGCCGAGCGGTTCCTGCTCGATCATTTCGTAGAGATAGATGTTCTTATCGAATCCGACCGAGGCCAGCAGCCGGTGGTCGGTCGGGCCAAAGGCCACGCATTTCACCCAATGGGTGTGATCGGTGAGCTTGCCAATCACATCCTGGGTTTTGAAATCCCACACGGTGACAGTACGGTCGTAGCCCCCGGCGGCCAGCCGCCTCCCATCGGCGCTGACGGCGACACTCAGGATATCATCGCCTGTATAGGGTAACGGGCCTCCTATGCCTTCATTGATGTCCCAAATAAAAATCAAATTATCCTTGACGCCAACTTCGTCTGCCCCACCCGTCACCAGGAACCGGCTGTTCTCCGACCACGCCAGACTGTTGATGACGCCTTGATGGCCTTTGAAAACGAACGTCTCTTCTTTAAACGAATCCGAAGCCCAGACGCGCACCTGGCGATCTTCGCCGGCCGAGGCCAGGTAGAGGCCATTGGGCGACCAGGCAAGGGCGAGTACATTTTCATTGGCCCGCGAGCCTGGTGAAAAGGAGGGCAGCGGCTTTTGCGTGGCCAAATCCCATTGCATGATCGTCTGGCCGAATCCGCTTGCAGCCACGGCGCTTCCATCGGGCTTGATGGCCAGGCTGTACACGTAACCCAGGTCGGTTTTGATCTGCGATTGAAGCTTGCCGGTAGCGGCATCCCAGAAGTTGATCACACTGTCCTTTCCCCCAGAAACCAATGTGCGCCCATCCGGAGTGAAAGCCAGCGCGTCCACAGTCGCGCCGCTGTGAGCATTCAGGCTCCACAGCGGACGCTGTTCTTCGATGTCCCAAACGGTGATGATGCCGTCATACGAGGCCCAGGCGAGGCGTTTACTATCGGGGCTGAAGGCCAGGCTTGCGATGTAGGTATCCTGCTGGGGAATTGGACGCCCGTAGCGGGTGATGCCCTCGCGCATATTGCCCTGCAAGCCGGTGAGGATGGCGCTGCGAGCCTGGAGGGTATCGGTAATCCGGTAAGCTTCGATGCTCAAGAGGAGCGCCAGGTCCGGTTGGTAATCCAGGTAGCTGAGTGAAAGATCAGCCAATCCGCGGGAGAGGGCCACCTTGCGCTGGTTCTCTGCGTCAACCTGAGCCGTGGCGGCCACGTTGCGCTCGTAAACGGCGGTCGCAAACTGGCCGAGGGCGTTGGCTTCGGCGGTCGAGCGGAGCAAGACTTCCGCAGCGGCCACGGTGCCGGCGGCTTCGGCGCGCTCACGCTCGGACTCGGCGCGCGCCTGCTCGGTCTCGGCACGCGCCCGCTCGGCTTCAGCGGTGGCGGCCTGGTTGGCAACTTCGGTGCCGCGCACGAGCGATTCGCCCAACGCGGCGGTGGCTTTAGCGGCCTCGACCTCAACCTCACCCAACGCATACGTAGCCGTGGCGGCTTGCTGCCGGGCAACGACAGCATTGGCGCTGGCTTGCCCCCCAAGGAAGATCGCCGCGACCAGCATCACCAGCGCCAACCCGGTTGCCAGGGTCAGGTAAACGGCGCGCCGGCGCAGTTTGACCGCCGATTTCATCTGCTCGCGCAGCTCGATTTCCTGTTCGGAGCGGGCGCGCTCTTGTTCCTCCTGTTTGCGCTGGCGCTGGCAGGCCTTCAAAAAATCAAGCTCGCTATTGGTCAGCTCGCCGGTGTGGGCTATCGCCCAGGCTTCGGCCTGATCCAGCGCCTGCTCCCGCAGCAGGAGCGTTTCCGGGCGATTCTGTTCCTCCCATAAAGAAGCCTGGCGCTGCAACAGGTTCAGGTTGGCCTGGAGCCAGGTTGCATTATCCTGCTGGATTGGCCGGATCAGCCGGTCGTGAGCCAGCTCGAACCAGATCGCCCCGCCGCGCTTCTCGCCCCGGACGAGATGGGCATCCACCAGCAGGCGGATGGCGCGGTTATCCAGTCCCTCGCTTTGATCGGCGCCCATGAGCACCTGACCACGCAGCCCCTGTTTGGTGATCAACCGGCGGTCGAACCACTCCCGGATAGCGCGCTCCTGCATAGCGATGGTTTGCGCGGCGTAAGCCACCCGCTCGGCGTAGTAATTCCCCAAGGCAGTGTCCACATCCCCAAAGGAGATCACATCCCGCTCAGAGATTTCCTTATCATCCGGAGAAAGTTTTTCCCACAGGCGGTAACATACCACTTGAAGCTGAACCGGCTCGATATACGGGCCAGTCGTCTCGCCGAGCGTGCCATCCGGGAGCTGGTAGCGTATGCGGCGCAGGTCATCCACCAGCCGGTCCACCGCCAGGCTGTCGAATTCGACGTTGGCGGCATCCGCCGGGCATTGGATGGCCTGCCGGGCAGCATCCGCTCCCAGCAGGTCGAGGCGCAGCTTATTCGACAGGCGGGTAGGAATCGTGCGCAGATAGGGATCGAGGGCGGCGACGAAATCCTCCCGCATGGCGAAGAGCGCCCAGCGGCCACGGTTGCGCAGCGCCGCCCCGATCTGGGCAAAGAACGCCGATTTGCTCAGCTTGTCAGCGGGGTCAACCGTCAATATTTCCTCGAACTGATCGAACACCACCACTGTATTCGTACGCGGATCGTCGTCATTGCAAACAGATTGCGCCTCGATCTGATCCAGGTAGGCGGTCAGCGACATGGCAGCAAGCTGGTCGAGCGGCAGGCGTTTTTCTTCGGGCAAGCTCTCCTCGAACGAGAGCAATGCGCTGAGCACATAACGGTTATAGGAATCGGCGGGCAGGCTGGTGGGCGGCTCCTGGCTGATGCGGGCAACCGGCAGGACGCAAAAACCCTCTTCTTCAAGGCGCGGGATCAACCCGGCGGACACCAGGGACGATTTACCCGCCCCGGAGGGAGAATGCAGTAAAACGATGCGCTCGGCGATGAGCAAGTCGAGCAACTGCTGGATTTCACGGTCTCGGCCAAAGAGGGTCTCGCCAATCTGGAATGCGCGCGGCCCGACGTAGGGATTTTGGCGTGTTGAGTCATCCATAATGTTCAACGATTACCCCTTTGGGGAATATGAGTAGTATTTCCGCACCTCGAACAAGGTCAGCGTATCGAAGGGGTTGATCCCCGCCCGGAAGGATTCGATCCATGCCCGATATTGTCTGACGCGTAGGCTATTATACGAATACTCTTTCATAATATCTATCACATATTGAAATTCTTCGATAGCGACGGCATAATCGCCGGACAAAGCCAGGGCAAGCGCATGCACCTCGCGGAAATATGGATCCTCCTCGGCTAACTCGATCATTCGTTCACACGCTGGCATGACAAGTTCAGCGAAGCCATCCAGACTGCCAATGGCGCAGATCTGCCTCAGCCCATACACATCATCGTATGCCAGGGCTTCCTGAATGGCCTGGTCAAATTCGCTTGCCGCTTGTTCACGGTCGCCCGACAGCGCATAGTAATCTGCGCGGGTCAGGTGGTCGTAGGCGTTTTCCACCACATAGAGGCAAGCATCCTGGGCGTCTGCTTGAAAACCATATTTCGCGCCCAGCTCGCAAATCATCTGAGCGCCGTAATAGTCATTGGCGGCCATCGTCTCTGAGATTGCATCTGTGATAACAGCCATCACTTTTGCGCTGTCGAAGGCGGCATCGTAGTAATAAAGCTGCGCGGTCGGGATGCCGGCGTATGAATCTCCAGCCAGCACGCAGGCCGGGGCGCGCATCTGAACCAGATCGAGGGGAACGGTGATCAGGCAAATCTGGAGGGCCTTAGCCGATGAGTTTTCGTCAACTGCTTCCTTGACAGCCTGTTGTAAGGCTTCGGCAGCCTTATCGAGATTATTGGCCTGGATGTAATACCCGATGCGCTCCGCCGGATCTTCTGTCAATTCAGCCGCCAGGATGCAGGCCGGGGCCAGGTGGGATTCCAGCTCATCGTACCATTCGCCCAAATCATATCCATAACAAATATTGGCGAGGTCACCCACAGACGCTTCCTGGGAAACTTCTTCGATGACAGATTCAACAGCCTCGACCGCCCGGGGAGTATCTCCAGCGGCCATGAGGTATCCGGCGCGTGTCATCCCGTCTTCTGTACGTTCGGCAGCCAGATAGCAGGCCAATATCTGCGTATCGCGCAGTTGATCTGGCAGATCGGCGACGCAAATATCAGCGGCGGGCTGGGCATTTTCTGCTCGCTGGCTCCACACATAAGCCTGCCGGATTTCTTCGACGGCGATCTCCATCGCCCCGGTTTGCGCATCCAGCCGGGCCAGGTTGAGATAACCGTTTACTATATCGGTGTAATCAATCGGGTTGTCTGGGCAGGTAGCGTGGTATTGCGACCCTGTCTCAGCCAGATATTGCTGCCATTCCAGCCAATCGAGATTGCGCGAGGCCAAACGACAGGCCAGCGTTTCCCAGGCAGCATAATCCACATTCCAAAATAGAACTGGATGGGCGCTGTCATAGAGAGACGACGAGACAAGCACATTGTTCAGGCGATTAAAAGCCACGCCACTGATCGTTCCGACCTGGCCTTCGAGCGGGCCGATCCGTTTCCCGACGGTCACATCCCATAAGATCGAACCATAATAGGTGGTTCCCATCGCCAAAACTTTGCCCTTCTGATCGAACGCCAGGCTCGTAATCGGCGTGCCTGATTCGGAGAACTGGTCGAGCAGCCGCCCGGTGCGTGCATCATGCAGGAGTACTGTGCCGAAGGCATCGCCCGATGCCAGGATCGAGCCATCTTTGCTGAAAGCCAGGCTGTAGATCGTGCCAGAATGACCTTCGACCGTGAACGAATAGGGTTCAGTGGCCGGCAATTCCCAAATGAAGATCTCTCCAGACTCGCTGCCAGCCGCCAGGAGAGAGGATGCTGGGCTTGCCGCCAGCGCGGTGAGTGATGCGCCAGGGAATACCGGATCAGGAAGCTTCTGCCCCTTTTGGGTATCCCAGAAGAACAAGCGGCTGTCTGCCCCGGAGGAAATCAATATCTGGCTGTCAAAGCTGAAGGCCAGATAGGTGACGCTGCCATCGTGAGCGGTGAAAGGCGCAGTGATCGGCTGGCGGCTGGACAGGTCATACAATCCGATCAAGCCCTGGTCGCTTCCGGCGGCAACCAGCGAACCATCCGGGCTGACGGCCATCCCAGAGAAATACTGCGTCACCAAAACATCTTGTTGGCGCAGCAACGGCACACCGACAGGTTGACGGGTAGCGATCTCCCACCGCCGGATGCGGTTAGCCGTTTTAACAAGCTGCGTTTGATCCACAGAATACTGGGATTCGGATGGCTCGTATTCGCTGGCCGCGGCGACTATTTGGGTATCCGGGCTGAACGCGACCCACAATACCTCACCCGAATCGCTGACCTTCATGCTGCTGGCGAGACTCTGATCGGCCAGGTTCCAGACCAGCACCGAGCCATCAGTGGCCGCGGAGAGCAGGGAATCGCCCGCCGGGCTGAAGGCGAGCGAGATCACCGAGACGGTATGCCCGGCCAGGTATCCGGTTTGCGCGCCGGTCGCCGCGTCCCATAAAACAATGGCAGCGTCGCGACCGCCTGATGCCAGGGTTTGGCCATCGGGGCTGAAAGCCACAGTGAAAACATAGCCTTTGTGTGCGCCCCCCAGCACGCGTACCAGCCCACCCGAGGGCAAACGCCACAACCGGAGAGAGCCGTCATCGCTGGCCGAAGCCAGAAGTTTTCCATCGGGGCTGAAGGCCAGTTTACGCACATAATCTGTATGTCCAGACAGCGCGGCGACCGCTCCGCTCTCCAGATTCCATAGCCATACCATACCACTGGTATACCCAATGGCCAGTATTTTCCCATCCGGGCTGAAGGCCAGGCACAAAGGCCAATTACTATCGGCTGGCAAGCGCGGTTCCAACTGTGCGGCGGCTGCCAGATCCCACAAAACTATAGAGCCATCGGACATGGCTGTTGCCGCCGTAGCCCCATCGGGACTCACGGCCATTTGCCAGCTAATGGTCTCATTCTCGTTAGTTTGTAAAATCGTGATGGGGGTAGAGGCTGCCAGATCCCAAACGACCAGAGCGCCGTCGCTTCCGGTTGATACCAATCGCTGCCCATCGGGGCTAAATTCCATATAGTACGGCTTAATATCCTCTTTGACGGTCGAAGTGAACGGCAGGATAGGCTCGCCGGCCGGCTGGTTCTTGGTGACATTCCAGGTTGTGATCACCGTTTGGCTGCCGATTACAAGAATCTCTTCCCCGCCCGATTGGGCAAAAGCCACGCCAATCGGGGAGTAGAGTGTGTCAACGTTGTTTGGCTGCGTATATAGGCCGCTTGGGGCGGTATGCCATAGAATGATCGTGCCATCGCTGCCCCCAGAAGCCAACAAACTGCCGTCCGGGCTTATTGCCAGACTGTTGATACCTGTCGAATGCCCTGCCAGTAACGTAAAACCGCGGCTTGTCCATAATAGCAATTGACCGTTATAGTCTGCCTGAACCGCGATTCTTTCGGGTTGGGATTCGATGCTGATATTCTCTCCCACGATATTCAGTAGGTATGGCTCATCCGACGAGTGCAAGGCAACCAGTGGATAATTCGCTGCCAGGTATTCTTCTTTAGCCAGTCGTCTTTGGGTCTCTACACTCCATAGATTCAACTCCCCATCACTTTCGATCACCCAAAGCAGCAATCCCTCGTTCGATTCGATAAATTTGAGGAGATTGACCGATGAAGGTGTCTCGATGTTAATCAACGGCTGGCCGATCATGCTGCGGGAATCGAGATCCCAAATCGCCACCAAACCTGAAACGTCGCCGAAAGCAAGCTGTTGGCCATCCGGGCTGAAGGCCAGGCTCTTGATGGTATTGGCGAAGGTCGTGATCGTCATCACCTGACTGGCAGCAATATCCCACACCATAATCTGGAAATAATCGCCGCCAATCGCCAGCTTCTGGCTGTCGGGGCTGAATTCCAGAACGCTGCTATAGGAATAATAATTGCCGGTATACTCGTAGGCATAGATCGAACGAGATTGCGAGCCTGTCTCGGTGTCCCAAAGATTTACGGCCCCATACTGGTCAACGCTCGCCAGCCACCGGCCATCGGGACTGTAGGAAATGTCGAGGATGCTCCAGGCATAGATTGGCGGCTCGACGACCTGGTGGTTGACGCCCGGAGCATGGGCGAGTTCCAGG
>DYIZ01000043.1:0-22826 GCA_020723385.1 Candidatus Aquidulcis sp. | reverse complement strand
CTCGACGACCTGGTGGGTGGCGATATCCCACAGATAGATCTGATCATAACCCACCGATGCCAGTTGTTTGCCATCCGGGCTGAAGGCAAGGCCGTTGACGCTGTTGTTGGTGTTGGGGAGGAAAGCCTCCAGATAAGGGTTGTTCACCAAACCGTCCAGTATAACAGAGCGGGCATCCAGGGTGTCGGTCAAAGCTGTAGATTCCAACGCCAGCAGCAAACCCAGGTCTGGCTGAGCATCAATAATATTCATCGCCTCATCGGCCAGGTTACGCGCCACAGCCAGGTCACGCTGGGCTTCGGCCAGGCGGCGTTGTTGAGCGGCCTCAGCGCTGGCGGCGTCAGCAGTAGCCTGGGCATCTACAGCAGCCTGTTTTTCCGACAGGGCGATCGCTTCGGCGGCCACCGCCGTCTGCCGCTCGTCGCGGGCAGTGGCGGCGTAATCCACGGCCTGCGTGCTGGCCGATTGAGCAGTGCTGGCAACGGCGACGTTGGTCGCCCCCAGGGAGGCGTTCGTCTTGGCGGTGATACCCGAAAACGAGCCGAAGATGATGGCAGCCACGGCGGCGATGCCCGTGAGCGCCACCAGCACGCGCATCCACCGGTTGAGACGGCGCTCCCGCTCGGCAGCGGCTGCCAGCTCTTCGGCGCGCTGTTTTTCCGCGTCGGCAAGATCTTGGGCAGCCTCCAGCTTTATTAACTGTTCGGCCAGGGCGCGCGTCTCGGCCTCATGGGTGCGATTCTTCTGGCAGGCTTCCAGGAAAGCCCGGTCGGTATCGGACACATCCTCGGGGCAGTCAGCCGCCCAGGCTTCGGCGTCGGCCAGGGCCTGATCGCGGAGGTACAGGCCTTCACTGCGATCCTGTTTCTCCCACAAAGCGGCCTGGCGCTGCAATAAACTCAAGTTTGCGTCGAACCAGGCGGCGTTGTTCCTGCGTACCGGCTCGATCAACCGGTCGTGCGACAACTCGAACCAGATGGCGCCGCTGCGTTTTTCAGCCCGCACCAGGTGGGCATTTTCCAGCATAAAAATGGCGCGGTTGTCCAGGTCTTTGCTCTCCCCCAACCCCATCAACACCGACCCGCGCAAGCCCGACTCCGTAATCAACTCGTGCTCGAACCATTGGCGGATGGCCCGCTCGCTGACCCCGGCTTTCTCGGCGATGGCTGCCACACGCAGGGCGTAATACTCCGCCAGCGCCCGGCTGACGTTGCCGATGCGTGTGACATGGGCAGAATTAATCTGCACCTCGTCAGGCTCCAGGCTTTCCCACAGCCGGTAACACACCACCTGCAACTGCACCGGCTCCACGTAAGGGCCAAAGGCATCTTCCATGGCGCCATCCGGGCGCTGCACTTTGACTTTCCGCAGGTCGTTGACCAGCTCTAAGGCGGCAGCATCGTCGAACTCGATGCCGGACTCGCGGGCCGGGTTTTGGATCGCCTGGCAAGCCGCGTCCACGCCGAGCAAATCCAGTCGGAAGGTGCTGTTCAGACGGGTGGGCATGGGAAGCAGGTAAGGATCGAGGCCGGCGACGTAATCTTCGCGCATGGAAAACAAGGCCCAGTGGGTACGCTCGCTCAACACCTCCCCAACCTGCTCGAAGAATGCCCGCTTGGCATCTTGATCGGTGGGATCGAGAGTCAGGATTTCCTCGAACTGGTCGAAGATCATCGCGTCGAAGTTGACCCCATCCGGTTTGGGCCGCCGCTCCAGGTAGGCCGCCAGGCTCATCTCTACAAGTTCATCCTGCGGGATCTGCTCCTCCGGCGGGAAGCCACTTTCCAGCGAACTGAGGGCGCTGAAAATGTACCGGTTATACCCCGGCGCTGTTGGTCTTACGGCAGGCTCGCGGTTGACGCGGATAACCTGGCGCACATGGAATTTACGCTCGCGCATCTTGGGGAGCAGCGCCGCCTGGATGAGGGATGTTTTACCTGCGCCGGAGGGGGAATACAATAAAACGAGGCGCTCGGCAACCAACAGGTTGACCAGCTTGCGCGTCTCTACGTCGCGGCCGTAGAGACGCTCGTTCGTCTCGAAAGCACGCGGCCCGACGTAGGGATTCAGGCGTTGGTTGTGAGATGGTGAAATGACGGTCATAAAATCACGCTCGCTTGTAGTGCGGGCTTCAGCCCGCAGACTGAAGTCTGCACTCCGGGTATTCTGCGGGCTTCACGCCGGGTATTCTGGAGTGCGGGGCTTCAGCTCGCCATATGTTGGGCAAGCTCCTTCAGAAATTCGTCGGGCTGCCCCCAAAAGATGCTGATCTTCTCGCCGGCAAAGTAGCGGTCCAAATAACGGCGGGCGCGGCGCGGGTCCAACCAGCGGGTGCCATCCGGTTCGAGCTGGGCGGCAACGTGGCTGTAAAATTTGAGCTGGTCGCTGCCTTCCTGAGCCATCAGGGTGCGGAAGAGGATGCGGAAACTCCAATCATCCACCCCGAAACCGAGAAACAGCAGGGCGGTGCTGGTCAGGCGGGCGCGCACCACCTCGGGGATCAATTCTTTGCTGCGGGTAACGCCGATCAAAAAATCGAAATAGTTATCTTCGCTGATGACCAGCGATTCGGGGACGCTGATGTGACCGAACAGGTAGTAGATCAGCGGTTTTTCGGGGGTTGGCTCGTCATCGTAGCGCCAGCGGGTTTCGGGGATCCAGTTGCTCCACCAGGGACAGAGCCGTTCCACCGGCTGCGCGCCAATCTTCGTCAAAGCATGCGCCAGCAGGTTGCCGGGGCTGGTGGTGATATAGACCGGCAGGCGCAGCTCGGCGAGCTGCCGGTGCGCTTCGATGCCGCCGCTTGCCCAAGATTTATCGGCAGCCAGATCCAAACCCTTGAGAACCTGGTCAGGCGACCAGGCTGCCGCTTTCAATAAGTCCTCGGGCAGCAAGTCGCGGTAGCGGCGGACCAACTCATCCCGGACGGCGGCGCGGAAGGCCAGCCGCAAATACGCCGGGCCGTCGCGCCGGACGATGTATTGGGAGATGCGCGGCAGGTTTTCCTGCTCAAAAGGGGAAAACGGGAAATTGTGTTTTTCTGCCCAGCGCAGGGCGATCTCGCTCTGCTGGCCCAGCCACAGCTCGGTCAGGCCGGGGCCGATGATGGGTGTGCACGTCTTTTCGAGGATGAACCCTTTCAGGCTCTCCCATTTTTCGAAATCTTCCTGGCCTTCGCCAAACCCCGGCACGTACCACAACCGCCCGCTCTTGAGGCGCATGAACAGCGCCGGCATCCAGTCGTCGGGGCGGCCGCTGATGGCGCGGCGGGCAGAGGCCATAGCGCGGTCCACCTGACCATCGCGGCGCAGGTCGTCGAAGAAGGCTGGCAGGAATTTTTCCAATGTCTCGATGGAGATGCTCCCCTGCATGGCAATGACGGATGGGATTCCACCCCCGGCGAGCTGCGGCCCCAGGGCTGAGAGCACATCCCCCGAGGGGCTGCCCGCACTCTGGCAGGAGGCGAGCACCACCAACCGAGGGGGCTGCGGCAGCCCTTTGATGCGGTTGATCAGCTCACTCCCCGGCACACGCGCCACTTTACCGGCATCATCTTCCAGAAACAGCCACGATTCGCCGCCTTTCAATATCCCATGACACATCAAATACAGAATATCGCAAGCGTCATCCCGCAAGCAGGCGAAAAGGTTATTCAATGTCACCCGCTTTTCACCTTCGGGGAGGCGGGTGCAGGTGATCGTTCCCAGGCTCTCGCTCACCCGTTTCAGTTCGTCTTCGACTTGCACCTCTGCCAGGCCGTAATCTCCCAAATCGGACGGGCTGGCGATCGCCGCCAGGGCGCTCAATTCGGTCTTGGAGCGCATGCGCACCGGGCGCCAATCGAGGCTGCTCAGAAAACGGGAGAACAGAATATTTTCGTTTTTGCCCAGCGAAGAGCCGTCCAACGGGTCGCAGAGCGTCTCCCAATAGAGATTATGCAGCTCGGAGGCGCTGGGGCCGATGAACAGGCGAACCCGCAGCGCGGCGTCGAGGGCCTGGGCGTTGGTCTTGGCCTGAGAGAAAGCCACCTGGCAGGCCTGGTCGGCGAACAGGCTGCGGGTGAGGGCCTTGCCATAAGCAGCCGGATCAACAACCAATTGCGCAAGCTCCGCGAGTGCAAACTGGGCCAGCACAGGCCGGCCCTCGGCGTTCTGCACCAGCCGGTTATCCGTGTCGCTGTTCGGCTGGCTGAAACGAAACTCGACCGCATACGCATCGGCGCTATGACGGTGGAGGCCAATTTCCAGGTCAGCGAAGTTTTGTGGCATACTGACTCCACTTCTGCCAGGTCAGGTATTTTCAGCCCAACGGTTGATCAGCTCTTTGGCGAAATCTTGCGCACTGCCCCAATAGATGCTGATATCTACCCCTTTGGCAAAGTAATTTTCCAAATACCGGCGGGCGCGCTCCGGTTCGAGGATGCGGCCTTCTTCCGGTTCGATCTGGGCGGCGATGTGGGCGTAGCGGTCGCGCCGTCCGCCGCCCTGTTGTGCGAGGATACTGCGGAAAAGCACGCGGAAGTTCCACTCGTCCATTTGAAAGCCGAGGAACAGCAGCGCGGCGTCGGCCAGGGCACGGCGCACTGCGGTGGGGATCAAATCTTTGTTGCTGGTCACACCGATGAGGAAGTCGAAGTAATCGTCTTCGGTCAGCACCACCGAATCTGGCTCACTGAATTGCCCAAACAGGTGGTAGATCAGCGGGCGGTTCGCCGAGGGGCGGTAATCCGGCTCGCGGTCGTAGATCGTCTCGGACTGTTCGACGTATTCGTTCCACGGGCAGAGCACCACCTGCGGGTCTTTACCGGCCTCTTTGAGGGCGGATTCCAGCAGGCTGTCTACATTGGTGGTGATGAAAATCGGCAGGGGAAGCTGCGCCAGGATTTTGTAGGAGTCGAGGGGGTTGCGCTCCCGCCATTTCGCTCCCACGGCCTCGATCAACTCGTCGAGCGGGGGGCGGCCATCGCGCAAATTTTCGGGCAGGTCGCCGCTGTAGCGGGTTTGAATTTCATGCTGGAGGTATTCTTCCAGCTCGTCATAGGGGAAGCGCCGGTCTTGATTGACCGAAAGATATTGCGCCACCTGGGCCAGCGATTCGCGCTCGTGAGGGGCCATTGGGTAATGATAAGTCTCGGCCCAATGTTGAGCAATCTCACGCAGTGACCCCAGCAGCGGCTCCATCAATCCCGGCCCGAGGATGGGGGTACACTGCCCACGGCTAATGCTGCGGATGAGAGAAGGCCACTTTTCGAAACCCTCGCGGTCGTCGCCAAAACCGGGGACGTACCAAACCCGCCCGCTCTTGAGGCGCATGAACAACGCCGGCATCCAATGATCGGGCCGTTCCCGCACTGCGCCGCGCGCCACAGCCATAGCATGGTCAATCTGCCCATCCTGGCCCAGCTCCGTGAAGAACACCGGCATGAATTTCTCGATGGTCTCGATGGAAACGTTGCCCTGCATGGCAATGACTGCCGGGACGCCGGCTTCGGCCAGGCGCGGACCGAGGGCGGTCAGGGCGTCTCCAGCGGAGGGGGCGGCGCTGCCTGTGGCAGACGCCGCGCTCTGGCAGGAAGCCAGCACCACCAGCCGCGGGCGCTGCTGAAGCTCTCGCAGCCGGGTCACGAGATCATTCCCCGATGTGCGGGCGACCTTGCCAGCGGCGTCTTCCAGCCAAAGCCAGGGTTCATCGCGCACCAGCGCGCCGTGCGCTACCAGATAAAGCACATCGAAGCCGCCCTCGCCGCAGTCGTCGCGCAGGCAGGCGGCCAGATCGGTGAGGGTGGCGCGTTTGCCGGAGGCTGCGTCGGGCAGGGCAGTCACCGGGATGTTCCCCAGGCTGGCGCGCACCCGAGCCAGCTCGGCGGCGACATCCACGGGAGCGAGATCGTAATCCCCTAAATCAGATGGGCTGGCAACGACGGCCAAAACCCGCAGCTCGCCGCGCGGGCGCAGGTGGATCGGCCGCCAGTCCAGGCTGCTCAGATAACGTGAGAAAAGCAGGTTTTCGCTGGTAAGAAAGGGATCGCCCGTCTCGGGGTCGCGCAGCGTCTCCCAGTGCAAGCCGTACAGCTCGGGAGCGCTGGGGCCGATGAGCAGCCGAAAACGAAGGGTTGCATCCAGGGATTGGGCATTCACCCGAACCTGGGCGAATGACGAACGAAGCACCGGGTCGGCAAACAAAGCCTGGGTCAGGCTCTGACCATAAGCCTTTGAGTCTAAAGCCAGCGCAGCCAAAGCTGCCAGGTCGAGTCTGACTTCCGACGGGGTAAAGCGTTGTTCGGCTTCACTATCGGGCTGGCTGTAGCGCAGCTCGGCAGTGTAGGAATTGATTTCACGGCGGTGCAAGCTCAACTCGAGGTCAGCAATGGTTGTCATCAGCCATTCTCCCATACAGGCTATTCCTATATTGTATATCGGATTTGGCTTTCAAGCGAGGCCGATATGGATTGAATTTGCCACACCCTTTACACCGGGGGATAATGCAATCTCGTCGGCAACGGCAAAGACTCCCGGGATTTTGGAAACTCCGGGAGTCTCGCTCGACAGTTTTGCGGGTTCATTGGGAGTCGCCGCGACAGTCCAGCATATCCGGCGGTGTCGTGTGGGTCGGATTGGCAATCCGACCTACCGCTGGCGGTGCATCATGGCAAGTTCCAAAGAGTCGTTTTGCAGTATGCTCCCCGCATCGTTTATAATTGCCCGCAATCACGCTCTCACCAGTCCCATTGTAAGCCGGGGCGGTCTGGACACAGCGTCTGCGTACAAGCCACCCAATCTCGCCACCCACTATTCACAAGGAAGGACCTTTTATGTCTGAGACACCCAAGAAAACCTCCCCATTCTTTCTGAGGCTATTCGGCTCAGAGATCCTGCTCGGCATCATGATCGCACTGCTCAGTGTGATGACGGCCCTTTCAGCGTACCAGGGCGCGCTGGCCGATTCGCAAGAAAGCGACGCCAATGTGGAAGGCCAAAAAGTGCTGTCGTTGTCCAACACCGAGTTCCTGCGGGCCAACCAGGATATCATCCAGGATTACACCATGTTCGACGGCTTCTATATCAACGAAGAGCGCGACCCTGAATTGGCAGACTATTACCGGGCGAACTTCTCCGACGCCCTGGCCACCAGTATGGATCGCCCCGAAGGCCCGTTCGATGATCCCTATTACGATGAGATGTACCTCGATGCCGATACATCCTACGACGAAGCGATGACGAAATTCGACGAGGCTCAAGCCGCCGGCGACAAGGCTAACCAGTTCCAGTTGGTCGTGCTGGTCTTCGCAGTCGCGCTGGCCCTGGTCGCCTGGGCATCGGTACTCAAGGATGATAGCAATTTGCGCCCGGTCTTCACGCTCCTGTCTCTTGTTATTTCGGCTTACGGTGCAGTGAATTTCATCATGCTGATGTTTTAACCCACCCGCGCAGACGATTTGACCCCGTCCCTTGGGGAAAAAGACACCCGCATTGCCTTTCAAAACAGGCAGTGCGGGTGTTTTGATGCACCTTACTGATTAATCGTTCATGCTCTCCAGAAGCCACGCCGCACCGGGCGGATTTCATCGGCGGTGATGAAGGCTTCGCCATCCACCTCGTTGATGATCTGGCGTACGCGGTCGGTCTGTTTGCGGCGCACGTTGACGTTGAGCACGGCAACCATGCCATCCTTGCCGCGCGCCGCAATCTCGGTGACGCCGTACCCCGCTTCCCGCAGGCGCTCGGCTATCGCCGCGCCGCGCCGGGAGCTGATGATGCTCAGAAAGACGAACCCAATCGCCAGCCGCTCCTCGATCAGCATACCAATCACGTTGCCGGTAGCAAACCCGGCGGCGTAACCCAGAATGTTCAACGGATTGGACAGATTGCTCAACACCGAGCCGATGGCAACCACGAAAATCAACGACTGAAAAAATCCCAGCGTCCAGGCGACAGCTTTGCTGCCGCGCACCACGAACAACATGCGCAAGGTATCCAGCGTCATATCCGAGACGCGCAGCGCAAAGATGAGCAGCGCCGTCAACCAGGCCTGAGGGGAGAGCAAAAATTCCATAGATTGTCAATCCCTCGGGTCAACTTCCGGCTCGGCCTCTTCCCGAGGGAAATACAGCCGCTCGGTGTATTCTTTGACCATCCGGTGCATACTGAACGTGGGCGCCAGGGTTTTGATGGATTCCTTGATCTTGCCGATCCAGTCGCCGGGCAGACCGTCAGCCGAACGCTCGTGATAAAACAGCGGGACGATCTCGTTTTCGAGGATGTCGTACAGGCTGTTGGCGTCAGCATCATCCTGCTGGTTGGCGTCACTGTAAACGGCATTCTCTTCACCGATTGCCCAACCATTATCGCCATTGAAGCCCTCGCTCCACCAGCCATCCAGCACCGAGAAGTTGAGCACACCATTGAGGGCCGCTTTTTGCCCGGAGGTGCCCGAGGCTTCGTTGGGCGGGCGCGGCGTGTTGAGCCAGACATCCACCCCCTGAACCAGGTAACGCGCCAGGTTCATGTCGTAATCATCGAGGAAAACCAGCCGCCCGCCATTCTCCGCTTTCTTGACGGCGCGATAGACATCCTGGATGATCAGCTTGCCCGGCTCGTCTGCCGGATGGGCCTTGCCGGCAAAGATGATCTGCACCGGCATATTGGGTTTATTGATGATCTTGAACAGGCGCTCCACATCCCGCAGGATGAGATTAGCCCGTTTGTAAGTGGCAAACCGGCGGGCGAAACCGATCGTGAGAGCATAGGGGTCAATTAATGTCCCCGCGGCGACCACCTGCACCGGATGCATACTGCCTACGATCCACGCGTCGCGGGCGCGCTCGCGCATGTGAGCCGTCAGCTTACGTTTGAGGTGTTGGCGTACCGCCCACAGTTGGGCGTCGGGAATCTCTTCGATGCGCTCCCACACTTCGGGGTCGTCAATCAGCTCGACCCAATCGGAACCCAGGTAGTGATCGAAGAGATGGCGCAAGCGGCGGGCCAGCCAGGTGCCGGTGTGGACGCCGTTCGTGATGTGAGTAACCGGCACTTTCGCTTCGGGCAGATCCGGCCACAAGAAGTTCCACATCCGCCGTGAGACATGCCCATGCACCTCGGAGACGCCATTACGCTTTTCGGACATGCGCAAGGCCAGGATCGGCATACTGAACGTTTCCCCACCCCACGGCTGGGCGTGGCGCGCCAGATCCATAAATTGGTCGCGGCTCAAGCCGAGCTGCGACCAGAAGTTAGCAAAATACTTGTCCATCAGCCACAGAGGAAATTCATCCAGCCCGGCCGGTACCGGCGTGTGGATGGTGAATACCGTGGAGAGACGGACTTTCTCGGCGGCCTCTTCGAAGGGGTGGCCGGCTTCGACCAGCTCACGGGCGCGTTCCAGGGCCATGAACGCTGAGTGTCCCTCGTTCATGTGCCACACCTTGGGGTTGTAACCCAACACCCGCAGGGCGCGCACCCCGCCGACTCCCAGGATTTTTTCCTGCGAGATGCGTAAATCCAGGTCGCTGATGTACAACCGGGAGGTCAGCTCCCGGTCGGCGGGAGAGTTCCCCTCGACGTTTGTATCGAGCAAATACAGGGGTATGCGGCCAACGTGAACTTCCCAAAGCTTTGCGTGGACCTCACGCCCCGGCAGCTCGACTGAAATCGTGACCGGCTTGCCATCGGCTTCTACCAGCGGCAAGACGGGTAAATCTTCGAATTTCAGGTTGTGGTAGCGGGCTTCCTGCCAGCCATCTTCACTGATCTTCTGCGAGAAATAACCCTGGGTATACAAAAAGCCAACCGCAACCATGGGCAAGCCGATATCGCTTGCGCCTTTGATATGGTCGCCGGACAGGACGCCCAGGCCGCCAGCGTAGATTGGCAGGGTCTCGTGCAGGCCGAATTCGGTGGAGAAGTAGGCAATGGGGCAGTTTCGGTATTCGAGATAGTTGCTCGTCAGCCAGGTGCTGGCGGGCTGCATGTAATCGTCGAAGGAGCGGATCATCCGGTCGTAGTAGTCGAGGAAGTACCGGTCGTGAGTCAGCTCATTCAAACGGGTGCGCCCTACTTGCCGCAAAAAGCGGATAGGGTTGTGTTCGCAGCGTTCCCACAGGGTGGTATCAATTCGCTGGAACAAGCGTTGGGCGTCGGGGTTCCACGTCCACCACAGGTTGTAGGCGATCTTGCCCAGGCGGCTGATGCGGCGGGGCAGGTTGAATTGGGTTGGAATTTCAGCGCGGAAAGGCTCCATACAGCGTTTCCCTTCTTTTGAGGTGAGAATGGTGCTAATCTTACCACCAAAATTAGCTTGCTTCATCCTTTTTCTGGCGTTAGAATAGGTCAGCTATCAGCGGTCAGCAGTCAGCATTCAGCCGTCATCCACCTGCCACTTGCCACCTGTCTCCTTCTACGCCTATGCCCGAAACTGTTCAACTATTTGTCACTTGCATTCTCGATACACTCTATCCAGAAACCGCCGAGGCGGTGGTGCGCGTGCTGCAACGCGCCGGGGTGAGTGTGGATTTCCCGGCGGGGCAAACCTGCTGCGGGCAGCCGGCTTTCAACGGCGGGATGCGCGCCGAAGCCCGCCGCATGGCGATGCACACCATCCGGGTGTTCGAGGCGGCCCCGGGGCGCATCGTGGTCCCATCGGGATCGTGCGCCGGGATGATCCGCCATCAATACCCGGAGTTGTTCGCCGATGATCCCGAATGGCTGCCGCGCGCCCGCTCGCTGGCAGCGCGCACCTTCGAGTTGACCGAATTCCTGGTGGATCAGCTCGGCGTGACCGATCTGGGGGCGCGTTTCCCCGGAAAGATCACTTATCATTCATCGTGCCATCTGCTGCGGGAAATGGGTATTGAGCGCCAGCCGAAGGCGCTGCTGTCTGCCGTGCGGGAGGCGCAGATCGTGGAGCTGCCCGGCGCGCAGGAGTGCTGCGGCTTCGGGGGGGTGTTTTCGGTGGAGCACCCCGAGATTTCGGCGGCCATGCTCGACCGCAAGCTCGCCAACATCGAGTCCACCGGTGCGCCAGTGATCGTCTCGTGCGACGCCGGATGCATCACAAATATCAACGGGGGTCTCCATCGGAGAGGATCGAGCCAACGGGCGGTACACATCGCCGATGTGCTGGATAAAACCATTTGAATATCGGACTAATTCGCTTATAATTGCCTAACCCGACAATTTTACTCAACTACGGTCGAACGAGGCTTTCATGCAGCTTGGCTTATTTTTGCAATGGATCATAAAATCTGGCATCCTTCTGGCCATTATGACCGGGGGATTCGCTTACGTGACCCTTTACGAGCGCAAAGTCCTGGCGCGAATCCAGGTTCGCATTGGGCCGAACCGCGCTGGACCGTTGGGCATTCTCCAACCCATCGCGGATGGCATCAAGCTCATTTTCAAAGAAGAGTTGATCCCGGCACGCGCCGACAAATTCATCTTCATCCTTGCGCCGATCATTACGGTGTTCCCAGCGCTGGTCATCACTGCTGTGGTTCCCTGGGGTGAGACAATGACCCTTTTCGGGCAGCAAGTACCCCTGGGGATTGCGCCCGATCTTAACGTTGGGGCTTTGTACGTCATGGCCATCGCCTCGATCTCTGTGTATGGCATCACCCTGGCCGGCTGGTCATCGAACAATAAATACGCCACGCTCGGAGGCTTGCGCGCTTCGGCGCAGATGATCAGCTACGAGCTGGCGCTGGGACTGTCGTTCGTGCCGTCCATTATGCTGGCGAAATCCATGAGCCTGATGGATCACGTTCAAATGCAAGCCCAAATGGGGATGCTCAAATGGTGGCTCTACCAGCCCCTGGGGCCGGCAATCTTCCTGATTGCCAGCATCGCCGAGGTGAACCGCGCCCCATTCGACATGCCCGAAGCCGAGCAAGAACTGACTGCCGGTTATCACACGGAATATTCGGGGATGAAATTTGCCCTATTCTTCATGGCCGAATACATCAAAATGATCGCAGTGAGCATGATCGCAGCGACATTGTTCTTCGGCGGCTACCTGGGGCCATTTGTGGATCGTCTCCCCTGGCTGGGACCCATTTACCTCTTCGGGAAAGTGATCATCCTGTTGTTTGGGATGATCTGGCTGCGAGCTACACTGCCGCGTATCCGCTATGACCGGCTGATGTCCTTCGGCTGGAAGATTTTGCTTCCGGCGTCGTTGCTCAACGTGTTTATCACGGCAGTGTTGGTCGTGATTTTTGGTTAGGAGATTTTTCGATGTTGAAAGAATTAGGGCGTGGCATGTGGACCACGCTGCGTTCGATGTTCGAGAAACCGGTGACGATCGAATACCCGGAAGTCAAGCGCCCGGTGCGCGCCCGTTTCAAAGGCCGCCACGAGTTGAAGCGTTACGACAATGGGCTGGAGAAATGCATTGGCTGCTCATTGTGCGCGGCAGCCTGCCCGGCAGATGCCATCTTCGTCGAGGCGGCTGAGAACACCGACGAGGTGCGCTTTTCACCGGGTGAGCGGTACGCCAGCACTTACGAGATCAACATGCTGCGCTGTATCTTCTGCGGATACTGCGAAGACGCCTGCCCCACCGAGGCCATCGTGCTCGGCGATAACTATGAGCTATCTTTCACCGACCGGCGCCAGGCGATTTACCCGAAAGAAATGCTGCTGGAGCCAGTGCGAGGGGAAGGCAAAACCACCCCGCAAAAGACGGAACCCGGTGAATTCATCCGCTCGATCCCGCTCATGGAAAACCCGAAGGATTGATCCAGAAATTAGTTATCAGTCATCAGTGATCAGTTATTAGTCACCACCGATTACGGGTAACTGATTACTGGTTACTGATCACTGATTACTGATCCAAAGTAGGCCACATGACTCTGAACCTTCTCCTCTTCCTCATCCTGGCTGCCGTGGCAATCGCTTCGGCATTGGGAATGTTGCTCAGCCGCCATGCCCTCTACTCGGCGCTTTATCTGATTTTGAACTTTGGCACCGTGGCAGTATTCTATTTGATACTCCACGCCCCTTTTATTGCCATCGCCCAGGTGACAGTGTATGCAGGCGCAATCATGGTGCTGTTTCTGTTCGTCATCATGCTGCTGGGCGCCGGGCAGCTTCCCCCAACAAAGGTACTCCCCTGGCAGCGCCCGGTAGCGATTTTCCTCGCCGCGATTCTGCTCGCTGAGGCCGTTTACCTGATTTTCTTCCGTACCAGCGAACTGCCCGGCGCGACCACACTCACACCGGGATTCGGCGATCCGGAAGCCGTTGGTAAATTATTGTTCAACCAATATATGCTGCCGTTCGAGGTCACATCCATCCTATTGCTGGCAGCGATGATTGGGGCGATTGTGTTGACGAAGGTTGAGAAAAAGTAAAACGTAATGCGTAAAGCGTAAAGTGCATTTTACGAATTACGCTTTACGAATTACGGTTCACTCAGTGGAGGTCACGAATGGTTCCCATCGGCTACTACATAGGTCTCTCCGCCATCCTTTTCACAATCGGCGCGCTGGGGGTGCTCATCCGGCGCAATGCCATCGTCATTTTCATGTCGGTCGAGTTGATGCTCAATTCGGCCAACCTGGTGTTTGTGGCATTCTCGCGGCTGTACAATGAGCTGAACGGGCAAATCTTTGTGTTCTTTGTGATGACGGTCGCAGCGGCAGAGGTGGCGGTAGGGCTGGCTTTGATGGTGACGATCTTTCGGGCAAAACACAGCATTGACGTGGATCAGATGAGCAGTTTGAAGGGATGAACGTAAAACGTGAAACGTGAAACGTAAGGTGAACTTTACGGATTACGTTTTACGAATTACGAAATACGGAGATTGGGTATGCACTTGAGCGAAGTCGTAACAGGTGGATTTTTCTATCTCGTCCCCTGGGTGGTCTTTATCCCGGTGATCGGGTTACTCATCAATATCATCTTCGGGGGCCGTTTGGGGGAGAAAGCCATCGGGGCGATTGCCAGCCTGGCGGCGGGCGCGGCCTTTGTGATTGCGGTGCTTCTGGGGATCTCACTGGTTGGGCATCCCGAGGGGCAGACGATCCCCCTGCTCGATTGGATCACCATCGGCGAGTTGAATCTACGCTGGGCATTCCGGGTGGACACCCTCTCGGTGACGATGATGCTGGTCGTCTCCGGGGTGGGCACGCTCATCCACATTTATGCTACCGGCTATATGCACGAAGATGTGCGCCACAATGGCGACCCGGCCCGCTACCGGCGTTTCTTCGTCTTTCTCAACCTGTTCATCGCTGCCATGATGGTGCTGGTCAGCGCCGACAATTTCCTGATGCTGTTCGTTGGCTGGGAGGGCGTGGGGCTGTGCTCGTACCTGCTGATCGGTTTCTGGTATGACAAAGGGAAAGATGGAATAGGTAACGCCATCGCTGCCAAAAAGGCATTCATCACCAACCGTATTGGCGACTTTGGCTTTTTGATCGCCGCGTTTTTGATGTTCGGGGCATTCAAATCGTTCGATTTCGAGACAGTGTTTGCCCAGGCTCCAACGGTGGCGGCAGCCACCCCGGGGGTGCTGCTGGCGATGACGCTCTTCATGCTGCTTGGCGTGGCAGGTAAATCGGCGCAATTGCCTTTATACGTCTGGCTCCCCGATGCCATGGCCGGCCCGACCCCGGTCTCGGCTTTGATCCATGCCGCCACGATGGTCACGGCGGGCGTGTATCTCGTGGCGCGCTCGCACGCCATTTATTCGCTCGTGCCGCAAGGCCAGAACACTGTAGCCCTGGTGGGTGGGCTGACGGCGCTGTTTGCCGCCACGATCGCTCTCGGGCAATTCGACATCAAAAAGGTGCTGGCATATTCGACCATCAGCCAGTTGGGTTTTATGGTGGCAGCAGTGGGCATGGGAGCGTTCACGGCGGGCATGTTCCACCTCGTCACGCACGCTTTCTTCAAGGCGCTGCTGTTCCTCTCCGCCGGGTCGGTGATCCTGGGGGTGGAGGCCGGTCATCATCACGCCGAACATGATGAACATCTCAAGAAGAAGCTGAAGCAAGAAGGCCATCACTTCGACCCGCAGGATATGCGCAATATGGGCGGGCTGAAGGATCGGATGAAGATCACGTACATCGTCTATTTGATCGGCTCGCTGGCATTGGCGGGGATCATCCCACTGGCAGGCTTTTGGTCGAAGGATGAAATCCTGGCCGAAGCGGCGACGCTGAACCCGGCAGTCTACTGGCTGCTGACGATTGCCGCTTTCTTCACCGCCTTCTACATGGGGCGGCAGGTCATCATGGTTTTCTTTGGGAGTCCCCGCAGCGAAGCGGCCGCACATGCCGAGGAAAACCCGCCGGTAATGACCGTCCCGCTGATCATTCTGGCAGCGTTATCCGTGGTTGGCGGGTTCATGAATTTGCCGGTACAGGGATTGCATTACTTCAAAGAATGGCTGGCCCACACCCTGGGCGAAGCCACCGCCCACGGGGAAGCCGCCCTCGAGACGGGGGCTGAAGCAGCCGCTGGCGCGCTCATCACGCTGAATTGGCCGGTAGCGATCTTCTCGACCTTCCTGGCGATCGGCGCGATCATCCTGGCGTGGTATCTCTACCAGCGGGTGTACCCCGAACAGCAGCGGCTCCCCGCCGCCCGGCGTCCCGACGACCCCCTGCGCAAGATCCTCGGCCCAGTGTTCACCGGGATGGAGAAGAAGTGGGGCGTAGACGAATTCTACAAGCTGGTCATCCTCGACCGCTATGTGGATTTGTCCCGTTTCCTGGCGGATGTGGTGGATTGGCGTTTCTGGCATGACTGGTTCCACGACACAATCCTGGCCGGCGGCTACACCCTATTGAGCAAGGTGCTGGCAAACCCGGTTGATCTGGGATTTATTGACCGGATCGCCAACGGCCTGGCGACCGTGACGCAGTGGATTGCGCTCCAAATGCGCCGCCTGCAAAGCGGTTACGCTCGCAATTATGCCCTGGCAGTATTTGTGGGCATGGTCGTCATTTTGGGATACTTGATCTTGCGATAGAAGTTGAAAGTTGCAGGTTGGCAGGTCGAAGGTTCACGCCGAGCCGACTTTCACCTTTCAACCTGCAAACTTCAACCAGTATTTTGAACCCGAGGAAAAGACATGGACTTTTTACCCCTGACTCTTGTCACCTTCTTCCCGCTGCTGGGTGCGCTGGCGCTGCTGTTTCTGAAGAGCGAGTGGAAGAACGCCGCCCGCTGGATGGCGCTGGTCACATCGCTGATCACCTTCGGCCTCTCGATCTCGGTGCTGGTGCAGTTCGCCCCGAATTACGGCGGCCTGCAACTGGCTTTCAAGATCCCCTGGATTCACGTTGGCGGGTGGGATATCAATTACCAGATGGGTGTAGACGGCTTGAGCATCTGGCTGGTGCTGCTGACCACCTTCCTGACGCCCATCTCGATCCTTTCCACCTGGACTGCCATCGAAGAGCGGGTCAAAGATTTCATGTTTTTCTTCCTGCTGCTGGAGACGGGCATGATCGGCGTCTTCATGGCGCAGGATTTGTTCCTGTTCTACATTTTCTGGGAGTTCACGCTGGTGCCGATGTATTTCCTGATCGGCATTTGGGGCGGCGGGCGGCGCATGTACGCGGCCATCAAGTTCTTCCTCTACACCATGGCCGGCTCGATCCTCATGCTGCTGGCAATCCTGTGGCTGGGCATCCGCCAGGGCAGCTTCTCAGTGCCTGACCTGATCGCCGCCGGCGGCATCCCCGCCGACATCCAGATGTGGCTGTTCCTGGCGTTCGCGGCGGCCTTTGCGATCAAAGTCCCGATGTGGCCGCTGCACTCCTGGCTGCCCGACGCTCACGTCGAAGCGCCGACCGCTGGCTCGGTCATCCTGGCAGGCGTCCTGCTGAAGATGGGCACCTACGGGTTTTTGCGCTTCAACCTGCCGCTGTTCCCCGAGGCGGCTACGAAAGCCGCTCCCTGGATGGCGGGGCTCGCCGTGGTGGGTATCCTCTACGGGGCAGCGGTCTCCTACGCTCAGAAGGATGTCAAAAAGCTGGTGGCTTATTCCTCGGTAAGCCACCTGGGTTTCGTCATGCTGGGTTTGTTTGCCCTCAACCCACAGGGCGTGCAGGGCGCGATCTTGCAAATGGTCAATCACGGCTTGAGCACCGGGGCGCTGTTCCTCATCGTCGGCATGATCTATGAGCGGAGGCACACCCGGGATATCGAGGCCTTTGGCGGGCTTTGGAAGATTATGCCCATCTACGGCGCGCTGACCCTCATCGTGACGCTGTCCTCGATGGGCCTGCCGGGTCTCAATGGGTTCGTAGGCGAGTTCACCATCCTGCTGGGCGCGTTCGGCTCGAAGGCGATTGGCTCGTATTGGTTCGCCGGGCTGGCGGCGGTGGGCGTCATCCTGGCCGCGGTGTACATGTTGTTCATGTTCCAAAAGATGTTCCTCGGCCCGGTGGACAAAGACGAGAACCGCTCGCTGAAAGACCTCAACTGGCGCGAAATCGTCACGCTGGTTCCATTGCTCATCCTGATCTTTTGGATTGGTCTGTATCCCAAGTTATTCTTCGACTTGATGGCCCCGGCGGTGACGAAACTGCTGGCGGGTATGCCCTAAAAATGACCACCCCGCGAGCGCGCTATGACCTTATCTGACCTGCTCACCAATCTAAAAATCATTGCCCCGATCAGCGTCCTGCTGGCCTGGGCGTGCCTGCTGCTGTTGGTGGATTTACTGATCCCGAAGGGACGCAAGGGATTGACGGCGCTGCTGGCAGCCATCGGATTGTCGGCGTCCCTGGGATTCTCCATCGGCCAATCCGGCCAGGTGTTGATCGGTTTCGACGGCATGGTCTTGGTAGACGGATTCGCCGTTTTTCTCAACGTGCTATTCCTGGGCTGTGGGCTGGTGGGCATCACCCTGGCGTACGATTATCTCAAGCGGATGGAGATCGAGCGCGGCGAATACTACGTGCTGCTGCTTTTCACCGTAGCCGGGATGATGCTGATGGGCATTGCCGCCGATTTGATCGTGGTTTTCCTGGCGCTGGAGCTGCTCTCGATCCCGTTGTATGTGCTGGCCGGTTTTGCCCTGCCCAAGCTCGAATCCGAGGAAGCCTCGCTGAAATACTTTTTGCTCGGCGCATTTGCGGGCGGCATTCTGGTCTATGGCGTGGCGCTGGTCTTTGGCGCTACCGGAACGACGGCGCTGACGGGGGTCGTTTTGGCGGTGAAATCTGGCGCGGCTAACATGGGATTGCTGGCAATCGGGGCCGGGCTGATCCTCATCGGCCTGGGCTTCAAGGTGGCGGTGGTTCCCTTTCACATGTGGACGCCCGATGTGTATCACGGCGCGCCCTCGGCGGTGACGGCTTTCATGTCGGTCGGGGCGAAAGCGGCCGGGTTTGCGGCCCTGTTTCGCGTCTTCATCACCGCCTTCCCCGGCCTATCCGACAAGCTGACGCCGATCCTGTGGGTTCTGGCGGCGCTGACGATGATCCTCGGCAATGTGGTCGCCATCGCCCAGCCCAATATCAAACGTATGCTGGCTTATTCGAGCATCGCTCATGCCGGGTATATCCTGATGGCGTTAGCGCCCTACGGGCAACGGGAAGTCGCCCCGGTGGCGGTGGCGTCGGCGCTGTTCTATCTCGTGGCGTACGCGCTGGCGAATTTCGGGGCCTGGGCGGTGGTCATCGCATTGGAGCAAACCACCGGCAAGGGGTTGACGCTCGACGATTACGCCGGGCTGGGGCGCAAGCATCCACTGCTGGCAGCCGCGATGGCAATATTCATGTTTTCGCTGACCGGCGTGCCCCCCGCGCTGGGTTTCGTGGGCAAATTCTATCTGTTCCGCGCGGCTCTGCAGGGCGGATTTATTGGGCTGGCGGTGATCGGTGTGCTGACGTCGCTGGTCTCAGCATACTACTACCTGCGGGTGGTGGTGGTGATGTACATGCGCGACGGCCAACCGGAAGTGCGCCGCGAAGCCTGGCTGGACCTGACCGCGGGGGGGGCGGCGCTCGCCACGCTGGCGCTGACCATCATCTCGCCGCCGCTGTTCAATTGGGTGGCCGAGGCTGTGATGAAAACGTTCTGAAATTAGCCTCCCGCCAACAACTGGCGGGAGGTTTTTGTTCGACATTTTGATTCGTTTTTCGTGAGTTCAAATGACCTCTTCTCAAACCCTACCCTGCCTCCTCTTCGATTGGGGCGGCACATTGATGCGTGAGTTCTCTGAATACGACGGCCCAATGGTGACCTGGCCGCGCGTCGAGGCCATGCCTCATGCCGCCGAAGCGCTGGCCGCACTGCACGGTCGCTGGCGGCTGGCCCTCGCCACCAACGCGGCTGCCTCCGGCGAGGCGCAAATCCGCGCCGCCCTCGAACGGGTTGACCTCGCCCGCTATCTCGACAAAATCTACTGCTACCGGGTTATCGGTCACAAGAAGCCTTCGGCGGAATTTTTCGGGTTTATTCTGAACGATTTGGGGATTCAACCGCAATCGGCAGTGATGGTCGGCGACGACTTCGAGGCCGATGTGCTCGGGGCGAACCGCGCCGGCATCCGGGCGGTTTGGCTCAACCAAAAATCAGACGAGGCGAGAATGGGGGAGATGTATCGGACGATCCACGATCTCGGTGAATTGCCGGAGGCGCTGGGGAGGTTCAGCCTCCCCAGCGGGCTTTGCTAACCCCCCATTTGATGACTCCCCTCCGGCTCAAGGATTGAAGCGCTGCATCATGATTCTGAAAGTCAGGTCTGCATCGCCATCCGGGCCTTCTCTTCCAACGTAATAGAGCAATCCAGCCGAGTTGTACGTCACGCCCCCATTGATACCGACTGCCCAAATAATGTGTTCTTTGTAAATCAGCTTGGCGTTCTGTACCATCTGGCCGTAGGGCAAGACGAGCGTGATTGGGCGCACGCCCACTGCCTCGAAGAGTTTGTCGCCGCAAGTGCGAATCTCGGCGCGCATGTCGCCGGGCGACAGCGCTTCCAGCTCGCCCAAATTTTGGTGCGTGTCGGTGTGCGCGGCGATCTCCCATCCCTGGGCGGATAGATCCCGCAGGGTTTGAGCCGTCTCATCGTCTGCTGCCTGCCCCTCGGTGACAACGCCCAGCACGGCGGGGTAATCCGCTTCCAGCAAAATGGCGATCATCCCCTGCACGCTGTCATCCAGCGGCGCTTGAAGGGATATATCGTCAATGGTGATGATGACCAACCGGCCTTGCTCAACCGCCGTGATTTCGGGATGTTCGGAGATGGTTTGGTATGTAATGACTTCAATCCCGTTTTCCTGGAGAATCTGAACGAACGCCTGCAAAAAAGCGACCGAGTCGAATACATCGCTGCTTGGGTGCAGCATCAGCGTGGCAGGCGTGCGCCGCACCGGACTGAAGGTGGGCGTGACCGTCGGCGAGGCGGCTGGTGTCCCGGTTGCAGTCGGGAGCAGCATCTCGGTCGCCGTTGCCGAAGGGATGAAAACCAGGGTTTGGGTGGGCAAAGGGAAGCTCACAGCGGTCAGGGAAGGAGTTGGCAGTATCGGGAACATGGCTGTGGACTTCATCAGAAGGGTCGGCGTTGCTGGCGAGGTCGCCTGCATAGTGGACGTTGGCGTGGCGGTGGATTCAGATACGATCTGCGTCGCAGGCGAGGCGCACGCGCCGCAAACAAGGAGAAGGATCGAGAGCAGTAATCGGGGGAAGATAGAGAATTTCTTCATCGAACCATTGAGATGATTTGTCGCGGTAATCGGTTTTCGGCTCTTTTCATGTTCATACTCTCTCTCATCCATCGTCGTTAACCCGTCTTCGGTCCACGGCCAACCATCATCTGAACGGGCAGACATCTTCCGGCTGGTAGTCTAGACTCTGTTCGCCGAAATAGGCGATTGCGTAATCGCCGTTGCCGAGATAGGCCAGGATTTCGACCGGGTGGGCGGCGGCGTACTCGACAGCTTTGGCACAGGCGAGACTCATGCTCTGCGAGGCCTGATATTCGTCCCAGAAGGCAGCCGCCATCTCGGCGTAGGCATGTCCCGGCTGCCCGGCGGGGAATTTTTCTTGCAAGGTGTCGTACACGGTTTTGGCTTCGGGCAGGTAGCCGCGCAGAAGGTGCAGCAGCATGATGCGGAAGCGGGCGTACGCAGCGAGGTTTGGGTATTCGAGAGGGTCGGGGGCAAGTGTAGCGGGAGGCGTCGGAGTCTCAGATAAAGCAGGCAAGCTTATTTGAACCTCGTAAAACCTGCGCTCAAGAGACCACCAGTCAAGCTTGTCGCTAAAAACAGTTTGTTGATAAAAGTCCAAAGCCTTTTCGTAATTTCCCGCCAGGGAAGCACGATCACCATCTTGAATGGCTTGGAAGCGATATTCAGGCGGTGCATATTCAATAAACGTGAATAGAAATAGTTCGCCATTCCATGTACAAGTACGGTTCTCCTTCCTCCAGGGCAAGCCATCGGTATACTCTGACCAGATTGGAATAGCCTGTTTGAGGACTAATTCAAGAGTGCCATTGCTATCTATATCAATAGCATATGGCCAAGAAGATCCATACAAAATCGAGCAAGGTTGATAGGTCTCACTAACCCTATCAGGATTTAATCGCTTGAACCCATCGCCATTCCATTCGAGAACACTGACAATTCTGATCCTATCGTCACCAGAGATTGTGATAATCTCATCAACACCATCCAAATTCATGTCAGCAATAGCAACAATCTCAGGGGGCAGGTAATGATAAGTTTCTGCCGGGAGCCATTTTTGAAGATAATGCCCATTCTCGCAAACATAGGCAACCAGAGAATCATTTTCCGCAAGTAATAATTCTGGTATGCCATCGGCGGTTACATCCTCTTCTCGGATAATGCGATCATCTGCCCAGACGTTATGTTGACGATAGGCAGTGATAATCGCTTGACGTGTGCCTCCAATATTTAGGAAATCCAGAATTTGACTGTAAAGTTTCTGAACTTCTACCATTGAAGAAACATCGTAATCCAAATCCGGTACCAATTCCGGCTTCTCCACCGGGCACACCGCCGGCGGCGCAGACGTGCGCGTGACCACGCTGGCTGCGTCGAATGTCGGGGTGATCGAGGGCAACCGCGTCGCCGTTGGAAGCTGCGTTTGGGTCGCCGTCGGGCGAAGCGTGTTCGTCGCTCGCAACGTGGCGCTCGGCGTAACGGGCGTGAGCGATGGCAATAGCGTCGCAGAAACCGTGCTCGTCGGCGACAGCGCCGCCACCCTTGGCGAGGATGTGAGCGTCACTCGCCCATCATCGGTTGGCAGTCGTTGGTCAACCGTCGGCGCGGCCGCGCAGCCTGCCAGCAACAAGAATAACAAGATAAGTACAGCTCTTTTCATCTTCACATCCTCATCAGTCGCCAGTCAACCGTCCACGGTCATAGGCTTGAATCTTCTGTCAGGCGGAAATGCCACGCCGAAAAATTCTGTTACCCTCACCATTCACGAAGCCAATAACTGCCGGATTGCATCGAGCACTTGCAGCGCCGTCAGGTTGCGGATGGGCCAGGCCTGGCTCATGGCGGAGGGGTCGTCGAAATCGCTGCCGGCATACGTCAGGTGCTCGAAATCCGCTTGCAAACCATGATCCGGCAGCGGCTGCACAGCCGCCCAGAAATTCCACAACGGGATGTCGTACTCGTAAGCCAGCGAGGCGATGATACCATTGATGCGATAATCACCCTCGAGATTATCCGCCTTGGTGGACAGGATCGGCATGACGCCCCGCTCGATCAAAGTCTCGACGATCACTCGCAGCTCTCTCTCGAAAATCTCAGGCTCCCAAACCTGGTTGGTCCCCATCGAGACCAGCGCGAAGCTGGGGCGATACGTGCGCAGTTCGCAATCCAGCGGCGTCTC
>DYIZ01000042.1 GCA_020723385.1 Candidatus Aquidulcis sp. | reverse complement strand
CCGTTTCCAACGGGAGGAATCCCCAGATTTGGGGTGTGTGGGAGTGCGTAGCATTCCCACACACCCCAAATCTGGGAAATATCCCACCAATGGCGGGAAAGCAATATATTTCAAAGCAACATACAGGAGAGAAAATCATGGATCACGTAGTCTACCTTGATGCAGTTGCAAAAGAGCTGGATTCGCTGCTTTCCAACAAAAAGACGATGATCATTCGCGGCGCAACGGGGCGAAAAATGCCTTACGGCAGAGTCAATCCAGGCGACATCCTCTACTTTATCAACAACAACTCGGAAGGTCTCATCGTGGCAAAGGCTAAGGTGGAGAGCGTTTTCAATTCGGACAAGATGACCGAGGCAGAGTCAACACGGTTAGTCGAAAGCCGCCAGGATAAGCTGCAATTGACCAAGAAGCAGTTCGATCGCTGGGCTGGGAAGCGCTATCTGGTATTGATCGAAGTGAGCGGGGTGGAAAAAGTGGAGCCGTTTCGAATTGATAAAAGCAATTATGGGAATATGGATGATTGGCTGCCGGTAGAACAAATTGAAAAGGTCAGAATAAAAGATCAGGTAGACGTAGTTCAATGAAAATCAAACTCAAGGAACAGCCTTATGGATTCTCTAAAATCACAGTCTCTCTTCCCTGGGAAATCGGCAACGAGATGGCTTTCTGGTGCGCGGCTGACCCCGAGAATCGAGCGGCAAGCCTTCAGGGTGAAGAAGCACTACTCTGACACCGTCCTGCCACATTTCCTTGATATACTCAGCAAATCAAATCACCTGTTCGTAGTGGGCGCTCCAACGCCCTCATGAGTCCATCATGCCCCCTCGTATCCTCGTCGTAGACGATGAGCAGGCCGTCACCGACCTGCTGGCTTATAACCTGCGCAAAGCGCATTACGAAGTTCTGACTGCCGCCGACGGCCGCCAGGCGCTTCAACTGGCACACCAGTGCGCGCCCGACCTCATCCTGCTCGACCTGATGCTCCCCGAGGTTGACGGGCTGGACGTATGCCGCGAGCTGCGCCGTGACAGCGCCGTGCCCATTATCATGATCACCGCCCGCGGCGAGGAAGTGGATCGTGTCGTCGGGCTGGAATTGGGAGCCGACGATTACGTTTGCAAGCCGTTCAGCGTGCGGGAATTGATGGCGCGCATCAAAGCCGTGCTGCGCCGCGTCCAGCCCGAGGGGGACGCGCCAACCCAGGTTTTCACCGGCCCCGGCGGGCTGCGCCTCGACCTCGAGCGCCGCGAAGTGACGGTGGCCTCCACCGCCCTCGACCTCACCCGCCTGGAATTCGACCTGCTCCACATGCTGCTGCTCAACGCCGGGCGGGTGCTCACCCGCGAGCGATTGCTGGAAGAAGTGTGGGGTTACGATTACACCGGCGACACCCGCGCCGTAGACAGCGCCGTCAAACGCCTGCGCGCCCGCCTGCGCGCCGCCCACCCCCAGGCCGACTGCATCGAAGCGGTGCGCGGCGTGGGTTATAAGCTCGATCGGAGCGACCCTTGAAAACCTCCCTGGGCGCCCGCCTGGCGCTGTCGCACCTGGCTGTCATTCTCACCGGCATGGCGATTGCCGCCCTGCTCGCCTGGCTGGCTGTCGAGGGGCTGTACCTGGAAACCCAGAAAGCCAACCTGCTGGCGCAGGCCGAGCTGCTGGCGGCTGCGCTGCAAGACAACCAGCCGCTCTCACTTCAGACCGAGACTTATTCACAAACATCGAATTCGATGCCGGGGATTCACGTGCGCATCCTCGAAGACCCCGGAGCCGCTGTCATCGAGATGCAATCATCGCCGGCAAGCCCGGTGCAACGTGTGATTCCGCTGCCCAGTTTTTCTCGCAATGCCAGCGGGAACGTTTCACCCGATGATCTGACCGCTCGCCCGGAGATCGTCGAGGCGCTGGAGGGTCATTCTGCAACCGCTATCCGCCGCGTCGAAAACGTTTCTGGCGGACGGCGCGTGCTTTACGCCGCCGCGCCGGTCTTCGGCGGCGATGGCAGTGTGACCCGCATCGTCTACATCGCCACCCCGCTGCCTGAGACCAGCCTGGCTGCGCTGCCAGTTGCCACCCGCTGGCAGCTCGTTGGTGCAATTGCTGTGGCGTTGATCCTGTCGGGGGCAACGGGAGTGCTGCTCTCCCGGCGCCTGACCCGCCCGCTGGGAAAGCTCTCCCAGGCGGCTGAGGCTGTCTCGTCGGGCGACCTCACCACATCGGTGCCAGAAGACCCCTCAATATCAGAGTTATCCGTTCTGGGTCACGCCTTCAACACCATGACCGCCAGCCTGCGCCAGTCCGACCAGGCCAAGACCGCATTCGTCGCCGATGTCAGCCACGAGCTGCGTACCCCGCTGACGGTCATCAAAGGCACGATCGAGACGCTGCAAGATGGTGCGCTAGACGATGCCGAGGCGCGCGGGCCGTTCCTGGAAGCGATGAGCCGCGAAACCGACCGGTTGACCCGGCTGGTGAACGATCTGCTGGTGTTGACCCGCGCCGACGCCGGGGCGCTGAACCTGCAATTACGCCCGGTGGATGTGGGCGAGCTGGCACGCGCCCGCTGCGAACACTTTGCCCGCCTCGCCGCTCAACGGCAAGTGCAACTGGCAATCGAATCGCCGCCAGCGCCCGAAAAAGCCATGGCTGACGCCGACCGCATTGCCCAGGTGCTCGATAATTTGCTGGACAACGCCCTCCGCCACGCGCCGCCAGGCAGCGCAGTGACGGTGACTGTCCGGCGGGAGGGGGAGTGCATCGGCTGCGCGGTGAGCGACTGCGGGCCTGGCATCCCATCGCAACACCTGCCGCTGATCTTCGAGCGATTCTACCGGGCGGAGGCTTCCCGCAGTCGGGAGTCGGGCGGCAGCGGGTTGGGATTATCCATCGCCCGCGCCCTGGTGCAGGCGCACAACGGGCAAATCGAGGCGCACAGCGTTGAGGGGCAAGGTGCGACGTTCACGTTTTGGCTGCCGGTCGCTCGTGACAGCGGTTGAAGATTTCAAGTTGAAGGTTGAATGTATCCCTTCCACGCTTTTCAACTTTCAACTTGCAACCTGCAACCTGTAACCTGCCCCAAAACTGCCCTTCATCTGCCATTCTCCTGCCTCATGGGGGTGTTATGCTCATAGGGAAAGGTTCTTCCAGGTTCGATGTGAAGAATATCCGAATTTTGGGGTGATTGGGCGGCTACGCCGCCCAATCACCCCAAAATTCGGCCTCTTTCATCCTCGAACTGGATGAGCCATAGAATTCTTTTGACAGAGGAGAATGATCCCATGAAACAACATTTCACTTCACTCAACGGCGTTCTAACCGGGCTGCTGGTCTTCGTGCTGCTGACTGCCTGGAAGCCGCAGGCGATTGCAGATGCTTCACCGGCCGCGCCTGCCCAAACCAACGCCGCGGCAGCCGCCGAGTGCGACGGCAGCCGCACCGTTAACGTCAGCGGCGCAGCCGTCGTCAACGTCACCCCCGACCGGGCGCTCATCCAGCTTGGCGTCGAATCCAACGATACCACCCCGGAGGGTGTTCAGGCCCAGAATTTCCAGGATATTCAGCGCGTGATCAACGCGGTGCGCGCCCTAGGCGTGGAGGCGAAGGACATTGCCACCGATTATTACATCGTTCAACCGGTTTACGACTCCTATGAATCACTGTATATCAAGGGCTACCGGATTGACAACACCGTCTCGATCACGCTGAAGGATGTCAGCCTGACAGATGATGTGATCATTGCCGCGTTCAACGCGGGGGCGAATCAGGTCTGGGATGTGCAGTTCTACACGAGCGAGCTGCGCAAATACCGGGATCAAGCGCGCGAGCTGGCGATGATCGCCGCCGGGGAAAAAGCGACCGCCCTGGCCGGGGCAGCCGGCGCCGAGACCGGGTGCGTGTTGACCATCAGCGAAAACAGTTACTCATATTATTGGGGATCGTGGTGGGGAACTCAGAGCGCGCTGTGGACTCAAAACACGATGGTCAACGCCAGCCCGCAGGGTGATTCATCGCAAATGGAAGATACACCGATCAGCGTGGGGCAGATCGTGGTGCGTGCAGAAGTGAGCGTAAGCTACGGGCTGAAATAGGGCTGAATACAGGATCATGGGGGCGGCAAAGCCGCCCCATGATCCTAACCCGCATAAAGCGGAACTGACAAAATCTATTCTTGGAATTGCGGATAAAGAACATCCGTGTGCTTTTTCTGCACAGATCGCATGGGTTAGGCCCTGTCTTCGGTGATTCTTACCGTTTGACGATGGGCAGATAAAGCTCGTACTGGACCATCGTTGTCAATACAGATGTATCGGTCACATCACCCGTCGAACGGGCGGTGATGGTCACGGTGTCGAATGCGCCCAGCAAGGCTTGTGTTGGGATCGTGACGGTTATCAGCACGGTGGCGCTTTCACCGCTGCCGAGAGTCACCTGGAATGCGCCGACCGCCACCGGCCAGACACTGATGCTTGCCGAAAGCGAAATCGTGTCGGTGACGCTGCCAGTATTGGTTACGGTCAACTGGTAGACGATCTCATCCCCCGGTTGCCCAATACCAGAATCCACTGCCGGGGAGAGAGCGACTCCGCGGATGATCGGATTCATCTCGGCGTAGGTGGTCAAGGCGGCGCTATCCAGCAGCGAAAAGGCGTTTTCCGAAGCGACTGTCACTGTCACGACATCCCTGGCGCCATCCAGCGCGCCTTCGGGAATGGTCACGTACACCTCGAAGCTGGCGCTTGCTCCCGGCGCAACCGGTCCCAGCGTGGCCGCCGAAAGCAAAGTTGGCCAGGCTGCCAGGGAGGCAGAAAGATCATAGCTGTCAGGGGCGTTGCCGGTATTGAAAACGGCCAGCGTGTAAGTCATCACATCCCCCGGATTGCCAACCTGTTCTGCCGCCTGCGGCAGCAATGACAGGCTATAGAACGCCGGCACTTCGGTGGAGAGGATGCTGGAATCAGCTTCGTCAGGATCGGCGATGGATTCGGCAAAGACCTTGATCTCGTCGAGGTCGCCGCCAATCGCAGACGTGGGCACTGTTACGGTGACAATGAGGGTACTCGTTTCCCCAGGGGAGAGCGGCCCAACGATCTCCGTCGAAAGCTGTGTCGGCCAGGAAACGTAATCCAGCCCGGTCGAGAAACTATCCAGCGTGTTTCCCGTATTCTCGATGGTGAGCGTGTAAACCACACTCTCACCGGGATTGGCATATTCGTGCGCCGCTCCGGGAGACAGGCTCACCCCGTAGTCGGGCGGGATGGCAACCGTCGTCGAGACCAGATTCGTCTCCCAGATGCCATCGCCATCCCAAAATATCGCCGTGTTGGTGATCGTCCCGCTCATGGCGGTCACGCTGACCTGGAAAGTGACGGTGACGACATCAGATTTCAGGTTATCGAACCAGACGAATCCATCTGGCCCTTCAATTGCCTTTCCATCGGTGTAAGTCAGATGATGGTTAAAAACCGTGCCAGCCGGGGCGGTATCTGAAATGACCACAGTTGTGTCGAGCATATTGCCCACATCCACAACCAGCGTGTACGTGAGCACATCGCCTGGGGCGACCGTAGCCGCTCCGGTCAACTTCGTGACGCTCACCGGGGTGCGCTCGAACATGCCGAAGTCGGTTTGCGCTAACCCATCGTGATTGCCGTCCACCGGGCGGGGCAAGCCAAAGAGGTCGGCTGCTGGCCGGCCGGGAGCCTCATCCCAGGCGGAATCCACCAGCGGGGAAGCCATCTGCAAGCGGGGATCCTTATCCTCCATGAATAGTGGATCAACGTTGAAATCGTGAGTGGGCGTAACAACACCCGAGTAGCGAACCGCCCAGTTCCATACATCGTTGAAATCGTGGTTAAAACTTCCACTGGCGCGGTATATCCCCACGCTATTGAACGGAGGGGCGCTGGATGTATTAACAATGATATTGTTGTAAAGGCCGATCGTTGCGCCCGAATCGCCCACCAGGCCGTAGGCCCAGCCATAGAGGCCGATTATGCCAGTCGAACCGCTGTCGCCGGGAGTTCCATCGCTGCCGAGTGGGTTGCCATTCCCGCCTAAACCCACCGCGCCGGGAACGCCAGGCAAACCAGGCGCGCCGCCCATCAGCGATGCAGATGAATCAACCAGCGTATTATTGATCAGCGCTACCGATGACTGTACGAAGGCAACAATAGAGACACTGCCCGCGAACTCCCCATTTCCGGCGTCGCCGCCATTCCCGGCATCACCGCCGGCGCCGCCAGGACCGAGCAGGCCGGGATTGGTTGTGTTCCCACCGCTGCCGCCCGCGCCGCCATCGCCGCCTGTTCCGCCATCGCCGCCCAGACCTGCCTCCCCGCCAGTCATCCGGGCAAAATAGTTATTTGTGATGGTGAAATCATTTGAGATATTACTGCCCTCCAGAGATATTACATGACCTCCAACGCCTCCACGAGCGCCATTGCCTCCAACAGCTCCAGCGCCGCCTGCACCGCCTGCCGCGCCCGACATCGAAGCATTGTCGCCGCCCGCACCGCCTTGCCCGCCTGGTCCGCCGGTTATTTCAACAATAACATTACCATCCAAACTGACCTGCATAAAAGCCATCCCCACACTGCTAAATCGTAAGCCTTCGCCAAGACCGCCATCGCCCCCAACGCCGCCGTAGCCGCCCGTACCGCCGCCGCCCCCCTGACCGCCTGCGCCCGGCAGAGTTGCTCCGGTCGTATCCGCGCCCAGGCCTCCCGGCCCGCCTGCGCCGCCAACCCCGCCTGCCCCGCCATCACTCCCCTGCCCAGCTATCAAATCACCAATCAGGTTTCGATAAACGGTCAGTGTGCCGCTGGACTTTGCACTCACACCCCACACCCATCCACCCAGACCGGCCTGACCACCGCCTCCGCCTGCGCCTCCCGCACCGCCGTTGCCGCCATCCGGGAATGGGACAAGACTCTTGGATGGGGTGTAACCCAGGCCGCCAACGCCGCCGATGCCGCCCATGCCGCCGTTGCCGCTGCTTCCGGCGGTCAAATCGGCCAGGCGATTGTCTACGATAGTGGGCGAGGAAGCCTCGCTGGCAATTCCATAGACATCCCCGCCTGTACCGCCTCCCCCACCTGTACCGCCTGCGCCGCCTGGATATCCATCATACACAGTCGAGGTACCCGCTGCGCCGGGCGCGCCGTTGCCGCCCCGCCCACCTGCCCCGCCCGCGCCGCCGTCGAGCGCCAGGATTTCATTGTCGGCAATCACCGGCGCTGAGCCACTCTCCACCCGGATGCCATAAGCTGCGCCGCCGTCGCCGCCGTCGCCGCCCGCACCGCCTGCGCCGCCTGGGGCAATGCTGTTAGCCCCGTTTGCGCCTGCCCCGCCATCGCCGCCGGTGAGAAATGTGATTGCGTTTTCCGTAATATTGGGCGCGGCTAGCGTGCCGGAAATCCAGATTCCGATAACATCCTCCCCTGGAGAACCGGATACTCCCGGCCCAACGCCGCCATTGCCATTCTGACCCGTCAAATAATGGATGAGATTGCCAGAAATCTCCGGCGAGCTATTTTCGATGGTAGTGCCAACTTTCGCATACGCCAGATCGCTGCCGGTCACATATCCGCCCGTTCCAGGCCAAAATTCGATGCCGTACCAACATCCCGGCGGCGGAGGAATAGTCGGAGAGGAGAAAACGACATTGTCCACCCGCAGTTCACCGTCTGCCACGATGATCTCGATGCGCGGGTCGCGCCCGAGGGGGTAAGGGCTGGCATCGGCGCACTCGACGGTCACAACGTTATGGGTGATCGTTAGCACTGCGCCGTTTTGGATAACCACGTCGGACTCAAGCACCTGGTCGGTATCCCAGGTGGTATCGGCGGTGATCAATGTGGCCGATGGGGATGCCGGAGAGGAGACGCCCGCGTCAGCCGCAAGGGATTCTGCTCCCGCCAGCGCCAGCCCACCCGACGGCGAAACCAGCCCCAAGATCAGGGCTAACCCGGCAATCCAGTTGAAAAAGTGAGATGCTCTGCGAAACATAACGTCCTCCTGTCGGATATCGAGTTGATTTGGCTCCGAGGGACTTGTCGTGAGTCGCCATCAATTTTCTGGCGCAACATACACTTCCCAAAGCTCCATAATATTGCACACAGCATAACAGCGGGCTGTGACAGTGACGTGACACTCCAATAAACAAACCCCCCGCTCTATCGAAAAAGCGGGGGGCTGCCAGATCAAAACCAGTGTTCATTCCACATGCACTTCTATACGTTTGTCGCCGTCTTCGTGGGCGTGAGTCCCGCCCTGCTCGGCGCTGCGGGCGACTAGATCCTTCAAGGATTGGTTATCGAAGGTGTCCAGGTTGGCGGAAAACTGGCCGCCAGCGACCAGCACGGTGTTCACCAGGCCCATCGGCAGGCGCAAGTCCATTTTCATCCCGCCGGTGTTGAGGTCATTCACCCGGATGCGGATGTGCCGCCTCGAGCTGGGAGGCGCATCGGGAGCCAGCCGCACCCATGGACTTTCACCGACCTTTTCCAGCAGTTGCGCGGCAGTCTGCGCGGCCAGGCGGCCTTCTTCGAGATGTTCCAAAATCTTCACCCGCTGATCCACCGCTTTCCATCGCGCGCGGTCGCCCAGCCAGCCCAGCGCGTAGAATGCAACCGCAGCCAGCAATCCCAGTATCCCGGCCGCGTACCACAGGAAGTTGGGATTCAAATTGTCGAGCACCAACCCGGCCAGCAGCGGCCCCACCGCGGTGGGGATCACCCAACTGAAGCCGAACACCGCCATGTAGCGCCCGCGCATCGCTTCCGGGGCCAGGCGCGCCACAATCGCCTGTCCTACCGGGCTGACCATCATTTCCCCAATCGTGATGATCACCATCGCCAGGAGAAACAACGGGAACGCGGCGACCACGCCATACATGGCAAACCCGACGGCGTAGAGCACCGTCCCGGCAGCCATCACAACCAGCGGGCGGTAACGCGTCACCCAGCGGGTGACCGGGAACTGGAACAGCACCACCATGGCCGCGTTCAGGCTGAGGATGTAGCTGAAGCCGCGCGCATCCACGCCGTGCCAATCACGCAGGTAAACTGCGAGGGTGGTATTCATCTGCATGTAAACCATGACCATCAGCGCCGAAGCGGCCAGATACCACACAAATGCCCGGTCGCGCAGCGCCACGCCATACCCGCCGAAGGTCTGGAGCATGGATTCTGCCGGTTTGCCCGCTTCCTGGGGCCGCCAGGTTTCTTTCAGGGTGAAGAAGATGATCAGAGCCGTGATCGAGCTGGCGACCGCATCCAAGATGAACAACAGGAAGTATGAACGGGTTGCGATCAGCCCGCCGATGAGGGGGCCGATGACCACCGCCAGGTTGAACACCACCCGCAGGATGCCAAACCCCTGGGCGCGCTTCTCCTCGGGGAGCAAATCGGCCACCAGCGCTTGCTGGGCTGGCCCGCCCGATTCGGCCAACACGCCCACCACCAGGATAACCAGGCTGAACATCTCGACCCGGTTGACGAAGCCCAATAACAGCATCGAGAGGGCGCTCGCCGCCAGCCCGAAGATCATCATCCGCTTGCGGCCCAGCCGGTCGGTGAGCGCCCCGCCGACCATGCTGCCGACCACACCGGTGATGGAATACAAGCCGAATAACACCCCAACCTGGGTCATGCTAATCTCGAATTTTTGGGTCAGGTAGAGGGTAAAGAACGGGAATAACATCGCCCCGCCCAGGCGATCAATGAAAGCCGCGGCCACCATCACCCAGAACTGGCTGGGGAATTCGGCAAACAGGCTGCGGGTGCGCTGCCAACGACTTTTCAAAGAGAAGCGTTTTTTAGATTTAGGGATCAAAGCCAGGCGGCCCTTTCGAAAATGACTTTTGGGGTCGCCAAAGTATAATCGAATTTTTCCAAATCTACTTCCCTGAAGACTGTGTTACCAACGGCAAATAACACACCCACCAGGGCTGGGCGGACAAATCGTTATGCGCCGTCTCCATGAGAATATCGGGCGCATCCCAGCCACGGGCGTCTATCTCGGCCCGAAAGACCCTCCGAAAGAGCAGCGCGACATCCACCGTGACCGGGCCTCCCCCAGGCGGTGCGGCAAACCGGTACACCGAAATATCGCGTCCAAAAGCCGGGAGGCGATTGTCGCTGACGATTAAGGTCTGTTTCCAGTAACTGACCACCGGATATTCACCGGTGATTGCATCTCTCAATACTTTAGCGAAAGCCTTGCCGGGCAGCCCGGCCTGCGCGCCGCCCCACTGGGGGACTATCCCCCCCTGCAATTGGAACAGCGGCTGCCCGCCCCCGTCCATCGCGGCGACCGTCAAAATCAGATGCCGCCCGGGGTGATCTGTTGGCACGTGATGGCCCGCACCAGTATTGGTCAATGTTACTGTAACTACCACCGTGTTGCCAACCGTCTGGGTGGTCACGCTCATAGAAACCGTGTTTTGCAGCAACGTCTCGCTGGCCGCGCCGGGCATGGTGTGAGCGTGGATGGTGAGCGGGTCACGCTCCACGCCGCCCATGCCAGGAGCAACATTGGTCATGATGCCGTCCGATGGCATGTGACAGGTCTGGCACTCGACGCCTAACTGGGGATAGGGGCTTTCCAGCCATTCTTGGTAACTTTGATAAATGGGCGTCCCCCAGAAGCTGAATTGGTGGCAGGCGGCGCACCACTGGCTCTTTGCGATCAGCGGCAGGTATGTATCCTCCTCGGGAACGTTGTCATCATCGAAGGTGCCAAAAAAGAGTTGGTAGCGCGGTGAAGCAGGGAAGGGGCGGCGAACATCCAGCGAGAGGACGCCGGGAGCATTCGGGTAAGGCAGGCCGGTCGCCGGGTTGAGATAAACATCTGCCACCTTATGACAGAAATCGCAATGCACGCCGAATTCACGGTCTGTCCCGGCCAACAAATTCATCTCTGTGGTGAAGGGCGCGTCAACCGCCGCGCCAGGAGCATGGCAGGTGGCGCAGTTGCCCGCCGTGCCGGGGAAATCCAGCTTATAGCCGGGCGAGATGACGGTTGTGCCGGTAATGTCCGTGCCGTTGTAGAGCGAGAAGAAGCGGGGATTCGTGCCAGACCGGGCGTGCAGATCATTATTCAGCCAGATGTCGGTCACCCCGGGTTTGCAACTGTAGCAGGAATTTGCCCCGGTGGGGGGAATCCACTCGTAATCGGGATTGTCATTCGTTTGGTAGAGGCGTAGTGTGAGCGTGATGCCGCTGGCGGGCGGCGTCACGCCCTCGGCTTTGGCGCAATAATACGCTTCCTTCCAGGCGCTGATCGTCACCGGGTTGCCTTCAGCCAGGCCATCCAGGGTAAAGCCGCCGTCTGGCCCGCTCAGAGTGCTGTTGACCGTTGCCTGGATGCGTACAGTCGCCCCGGCGACGGGATTACCCCCCTCATCAACCACCATCCCCTCGATGTTGCCCGGGGAAAGCCCGCTGGCGCTTACCGCCGGGCGGGCTGATGCCGCGTAGAGCGCCAGCGTTACGCCAAAGATAGTCAGGGCTATGCTGACACACACAAGCCACTTCCTGCGAGACATACTGGCCTCCATCATCTCCTGACTATCGGTAAATATACCCGTTGGATATGACCCCCAACAAATACCTCCTCGCCGATCAACGTTACCGTGTTGGCGCGCGGGCCGGAGGGGGTCATCGCCAACAGGTTGATTTCCACCTCGTCGGCCAGGCCCTCCCACTGGCCTTCGTGCGCCGTCAGGCTGATCATGGAGAAAATCTGATGCAAGGATACAGCGTCATAAGTCACCGTGAACGCCCCACTGGCGTCAGGGATAACCGTGCCCTGTCCCATCACGATGCCTTTATCATGAATCGTGTAATGCACGCCGGTCGTGCCAGCAGGCGCGACGCCGCGAATGTGGATTGGCTCGATATGCCCGCTGGGCCAGGTGATAAAACCAGGCTGCGGCGAGGTGAGCAGAAGCCGCGGCGACTGTGGCTCGACCACGAAAAACATGTATTCCGCACCCGTTCCCAGCACCGTGCCAGTGTTGTGGCTGGTCGGAGTCAGCCCGGTGGGGAGATAGGGCCGGTCGTGCTCCACAGATACTTCCACCCACCAGCGGCCCGGCTCGTTGGCGACGAAGTCAAAGGTCGGGTCGTACAGCCAGCCGATCTTGTTGGCGTGCCAGGAACGGGTGTGCGCCACACCGCTAGGGGAGGTGATTGTCACATCCACGCGGCTGTCGAGCGGCGGGCCGACGTGGCCGGAAAAACTGACCGTATCGCCGACTTCGAGCACATCGCCGGGGCGCACGCCTTTGGGCAGGAAGAGCATGTCAATAGCCTCACCGTTCAGCGTCAGGATCGGTCCGCCGTTCATGCCCCCGGCGGCAAACTGGAACGGCGGGGTGACCCGCGCCCCCACCGGGTCGCCGTGCGGCAGCAGCACCCACAGCGAGGAGTAAATCGCATATTCGGCAATGCCCTCCCCCGGTACGCGATAGACCGCCCCGCCAAACTCCCATTTCAGATCGCCGGGCAGGTCGCCCATGGCCCCCTCGCCAATCTGCATATTGTATGTGTCGTCGAAACGCCAGTAGGCGGTGCCCATATTGTCTTCGGAGATGATTTCGCGCACATGGACATCCGGCCGCTCCGAGGAACCATACCAGTAAGCCCACTGGTCAATCTGCTCGGGAAACACGCCCGCGTCCCGCCCGGTGACTGTCGAGAGGAAGAGCGGCGCTTCGCCCACGTCCAGCCGTTTTTGTAAACCAGCCAACGATGTATCGTCTGGAGGCCAACGGAAGCCATTGCGCGAGCGCGGATAGTTGGCAACCATCAGATCGTAAATATCCCCGCCTGGCGTCAAATCCTTGATGGTGATGATCGAGTGGATCGAGTCGCCCGGGGCATTGTCTTCGTTGCCCCAGTGAATGTCGCCGCTGAAGTAGGGGTAGTAATTCTCGATGCCGACTTTCTCTGCGGGCAGGTTGAACACCTCGAACCAGGCGGGCATATCGTCAATCGTATCGCTGTGATAATCCATGCCGCGCCGCCCGTGGGCTTCGATGAGCGCATCTATCCCCTCGACCACGCTGCCCCAGGTCTGGCTGCCCATCCACAGCGTGCCATCGGTATCGGTAAATACCGCGGTGATGTCGACGCGAAATTCGCCGGGATCGTCGAAACGGATCTCCGTGCCAGCCGGGGGCTGGAAGTAGCCAAAGCGGTTGGCTTGGCCGGAAACGATACTCGTGATTGACTGGGCTGGGTCGGAATAAGGGAGATGTGTCAAAACAACGGTCACCTGGGCCGGAACCGGCGGGAAGACGTGCAGCCCTGGGGCAAAAGCATCCCCCTGAACATAGGGCGTCGTCGGCAATTGGGCGGAGTCCAGGTCGAGAACGCGGGCGACTTCGAGATCGTAAGTGCCCTGGATCGCATAAGGCCGCCCGTAAATATCCTTCACGCTGCCGCTCAACGTAATCACATGGCGGCCATACTGATCGAAGCTGTAGGCGAACACATCATCGGCGTTGGTAAGGTGGTACAGATCGGCAATCTGGCCTGTGCCTTCGGCGATGCCGCTGCCGCTTTGGGTGGTGGGGGTGCGCTGGGAGGTCTGGTCTATCGGCGCGGGGCCAAGCACCTGGGTTGTGCCATCTGGTTTGTGGATGGTCACGGTGAGCATGCCCGAATCCGGTTTGATCTGCACCCGCGGCGGGTTGGGGAAACGGCGATCGGTGGCTGAAAGCCAGTGAGAGCCTGGTTCCAGCCGGTAAACCAGCGCCTCGCCGGTGCGAGCATCCAGCCTGGGGACGACATACCGTTCCGGTGAATAAACCACCCGGTCGGGCATGGCGTACACCCCGATATCTTCACGCGCCCCCACGCCGCGCCGGCCGTCCACGGGGTAATCGCCCAGCAGCGTCCAGGGAATGTGAGGCGATTGGGCATCGCCAACCGTGAGGATAGGCATATTGGCGTTTTCGGCTGAATGATACCAAACGCTGGCGAATGGGTGGACGCTGACATCCGCCTTCGGTACGCCGCTTGCCCCAAGCCAGGCCTCAATCTGATAGGTTCCCTCTGGCAAATCCACCGGCACAGTGAAAGTGATGTCCTTGTTCTCGCTAACGGCAGCGTGAAGGCTGGCGCAGGTAAAACTACTGAAGGTAACATGGCCCATCCAGATAGATTCACCGCCACCTTCATGTTCGATCGGTAGGCCAGTGGGGGTGAATAGATTGGATGTAAACCACATCCCGGTTGGGTGGGGGCTGCCATTCAAACCAAACAGGTATCTCAAGCCCACTTCCATTCCCACGGTGGTCGTGGGAACGCCAGTGCAATTCATCGCCGGAGAATAAACATGCACGACCAGGTCATTCAACGAGACCTGCTGGCCGGGATTGACTCTGAGCGGCGGCCCGGCAGGCGCATCCACTGTTCCGCTCAACCACCAACCCGACCATTTGCCGTGTGTGGATGTACTTGGGCCTTCAATAAATCCACCCGCACTGAAAAAATCCTGGGTGTGCCCGGCGCCCTGCGCAGGTTCACCGACATTGATCATCGCCCCCGGCAGCGGGTTGAACTCGAGATAGGTGACCGCGCCGGTCGCCGTCTGAATCTCATTCAAAAGCGCTGCGGTGCGCCAGTAGTCAGGATCATATTTCACCAACAGCGTCGAGCCGGGCGGGGCAAACACCTCCAGGCTGAAAGAGCCATCGGCTTCGGCATACGTAAGCGCCAGGCTGTGCGTGTCGAGATTGACCACCACCACACGGGCCAGGGTATCGACCGCGCCCGCTGACCCCGAAACGGTGGCGACCCCATCGCTGTTGGGATTGCCGACCGTGATCAGGCTGGCATTGGGCGGGATGGTAGGCACGGCGGGCTCTCGCTCCTCCAGCAGGGTGATTACCAGGCCGGTCACATCGCCCGTCTGCAAATCCACGTTTGTGCGCGGCATGTAATAAGGCAACGGCGTTGGGTCAATTGTCAACCGGTATTCATCGGGGGGGAGAACCACCTGGAATTGACCATTGAAAACAGTCTCTCCTAACCATTCGCCGGCCGGGGGCGGGTTATTCATCGGGTTGGCCTGCAACCAGAATGTGCGATCGAACAATGTTCCATCCGGTTGGTGAAATTCACCCTCGAGCAGATAGCCGTCTTGCAGGTCGAAATCCTGCGCCAGGTCGCCAGTCAGCGGATTGATGCCATAGTTGCGGAAGGCCAGCCGCATGGCCACCGGCGGGCGGACGAAAATCTGGATCCAACCACCGGTGGGCACGCCACTGACATTGTAGATGCCATCCGCGCCAGTCGTCACCTCCTGGCTGCCGTCGCTCCAAATGACGTGGACGGTGATGCCAGATACCGGGCTGCCATCGTGACGGACAACTCCGGACACGATTGCGTTGGGCAAGTCAGGCTGCCTGGGTTCCATGGTTTTTCTGTCGAACACCGAGACAAGAGCAGCCGCTATCATCAGAGGCAAAATTTGGGCAAAAAGGGTTTTGAGAATGGACTTGAGCATCATGAGGTTTCTCCTATGGCAATGCCAGCAAGAATGCAAGCAGGTCTTGCATTTCCTGACTGGTGAGTGACGAGGTAACGCCGTGCTCATCGTCGGGATTCTTCGTCACCAGCACATCATAAAGCGTTGCCGCGCTTCCGTCGTGCAGATAGGGAGAACTGTCGTAGAGGAAGCGCAGCGTGGGTGTGTCAATCAACGGGCCGAACCACTCACCCGGCCCGTCGGCGGTGCCGACATCATGAACCTGCAGGTCGGTGTACAACGGAGCCGGGTGGCAAACCGCACACTGCGTCTGCGGCGACTCGAAGATGGCTTTGCCGCGCAGTTCGGCTTCGGTGAGGGTATGATTCCTGGCTGGTATGGACAGGCTGTCAATGAACAGCGCCAGGCAATCCAGATCGTAGGAGCGGCCCTGGTTGGGAGGGCCGGTGCGGGTGTCATTCATAGCCCCGGCTATCAGCCCGCCGCCAAATTGCTCGAAACGGACGCTGAACTCGCTGTCGGCGGATTCATTCCACTCGGCTGACCAGCGCAGCGGGTAAGTTTCGATCATTCCCAGCAGGCTGGTGGTATTGCGCCGAATGACCGGCTGCTCTCCGGGCGGCACACTGCCCAGATACTTCACCAGCCAGGTGCGCCCATCGGCTTCGCCTTCGATGTGGCAGGTGTTACAACTGATCCAGCGCGCCTGCGCCAGGTCGGTACGAGCGCTGGAAAAATAGAGGCGCTTGCCATCGAGCAGGGCCGGCGGCAGGGGGATGGTGGTGACAGTGATCACCTGCGTGACGGTGTAAGTTTGCGCATCTATTACGCTGATTGTGCCCGCCAGGGTATTGTTCACATACGCGGCGCTGCCATCTGGCGCCAGCACAATGCCGCGCGGGTTGTCACCCACCGGGATGTTAGCAGCGCGGGTGGGATGCGCCGGGTTGCTGATGTCAATCACCGAAACATCGTTGCTGGCAGAGTTCACCACCCATAGCTCAGTGTCATTTTTTGCCAGGGCGACATCCCACGGTAATCCCACCGGGCGGTCGGTTTCGGGCAGCGAAATGTGCTCGGAGGTCTGGTGGGTGTTCGTTTCCAGGTTGAGCACCGAGACCTTGGGAAACACGGTGGTATCGAATTGAGTGTTCGACCCCAGGCCATTGGCCATCGTCTGCGGCAGGTAGGCGCGTGTCCCGGCGGCGTTGACGATCACCGCGGGGGCAGGGGCAACGTTGGGCCAGGTGGAGAGGGTCGAAGGTTGAAGGTTGAAGGTTGGAGGTTGGAGGGCTGAGAATTCTGCAATCAGCCTCGAATCTCCCAATGTCAGGCCATTTGTCACGAGCGGCAGGTAATTTCTGAAAGGCTGGAGGGTGAGTGCGGTGACATTTCCGTTGAGCAGGTGGGTGACCAACAGCCGTGAGCTGCCGGGAATAAATGCAAGCCCATAGGGCCGGTCGGTGACGGGTAGGATGGCAAGCGTCGAAAAATCATGGAGATCGAGGATGCGGATCTGGTCTGCGCCCGACTCTGCCACGGCTGCGAAGCGCCCTCCGGGGGAGACGGCCACTCCCACAGGGCGGTCGCCAACCCCGAGGGTGGCTACCACCGCCCGCGAGGGGAGGTCAATCACGGAGAGATCATCGGAGCCTTGATTCGCCACGAATGCGGTATCCCCATCGGCTGAGACGGCTACACTGCGGGGGTCAATCCCAACTGGCAACTCTATTATCGCTGCCTGGCTGGCAGTATCCACGAATGTCAGCGAGTTCGAGTCAGGGTTGACAACCAGCAAGGTATTGCCGTCGGATGTGATGGCAATGGCGCAGCTCGAATATTTGGGTGATGCGTTTGTAGGTGTTTCTGCCGGGGCGCGCTGTGCTTCAGCCCTCATCCAGGCCCAGCCAAGCAAAACAAACGCCAGTACCAGGCTGGCGCCGCAGTAACCCCAACAGGCAACTCGCGATCCTTTTCCTTTGCTTGTGTATGCAAGGGACATGGATAACTCCTTCAAGCCTGACGGGAATCGGATTTATCTTTTCTCGGCTCTGGCTTTGAGGGCTTGATCCATCGCCACAAAACCGCGCCGGGAATGGGTATCAATATCTTTGGCCTGCAAGGGAACCAGCCACCCATTGAATATTTCCCGGTCGAGGAAGCGCACACGGTTCTCTCCCAATGGTTCGATAACAAAGCTGTGCTCACCCTGAAACAAAGCGGGCAAGGCAACGTGGTATTTCCAGCACAACTCTCGGTTTGGCTCCACCTTGACGACCGTGCAGTGCAGTGTCATTTCCTTCGAGTTTGACTGCACGGTGATATCCACCTTTTCGCCAGCCTTTGCCATGCCGATGGCATGATGGATAAATGGATTCCATTCAGGCCATTTGTCTAAATCCGTGAGGATTTGCCAGACTCTTTCAGGCGAGGCCTGGATCTCGATTTCTGTGCGGAGCTCTTTCGTAATCTTTATACGCAGTACCGCATAAGTCGCTATCAACGGTGACCAAAACGCCGGTTGAGTTTGTCGAAACCAGCGTTTTGGCGCAATGTCTGGTCTCGATTACGGCAAAAAACGCCTACTCGACCAACGTAATAGCGAGTTATGCTCCATTGCCTTTATACCTTTCTCGATGGAGTTTTCATCGTTCCCGTTGAGCGATCCTAATTTCGTCTTACCAAAGGCAAGTAAATCTTTTGTTCGGATACACCGCTCAGGCCGCCGCCCCAAAAGCCGCCTTCCAACCGGTAGCTGCCGCCGCTCATGGCGCCGGCATCGGGTTGGCCGAGCGTCCCGCTCAAAGTATATCCTGCTCCGGCGCTCGTCCCGCCGCCGTTGTCCACTGTCCACCACGACAAGTTATACCCCCCTGCGGCCAGGGCGATGCTGGTTATCAGGAGCAGCAAGATGATGACGCTAAGATAGATTATGATCCTTTTCATAGAAAGCCTCCCAGAATTGGGTGTAGAGAGTAGCTATTCTCTCTCTTTCGATCTCTCGCTACTACCTGTTCTTAAACTTTTAAAGCTCTCAATGCAGCATCACCAGCACTAAAATGACGCCTGTACCACTATCGAGTGCTTCCAGCGCTTTGCCGATTGTACGCCCGAAACATTGGTCCGCCCCCTCGCAGCGCATGGCATAACCGGGGTTTGAACTCGTAGTTAGCAGGTCACCGGGCTGGATCGCGCCGTTCTCGGCGCTGACTTTGACCGGCACAACGCCCACAATCGCCAGGGGGACTGTACCTGCAATCGGGCCATCCACCGGGTAACCGCCAATAAAGCCTGGCTGAGTCGAGTAAACGCCCACCACATTGGTTTGATAGGCTTGCGTCGAGAGCATCAGCTTCCCATCCGGCCCAATGACCAACACATCGCCCGGCGCCAAGCCTTCGACTGCGGGGAGCATTTCGGCATAATCTTCCGCAGGAGTGGTCCAACCGACATCGGAACGGCCCTGACCGCTGCTGGTAATGCGAAACTGCATATCGAACGATGAGTTTTGACTATAACCGGCAATGAAATCGCCCCCGCCAATGCCATCCACATCGCCGCCGTTTTGCAGATCGAGCACGGTGCCGCTGCCGTTCTGGTCATATTCTGTGTTTGGATAGCCGCTGCTATTCACAAAATACGCGGCGACGCCATTTGTGGAATTGTTATCAGCCCGTAGTGCCGCATGGGATGCGCCACTGCCATATCCCATAGCCTGCACGGCAACGGCAAGGCTAGAGCCGTACACCCCATAGCCCTCAGGCGAATTCGAGTTACCAAACACGCCGTAACCCGGCGAGTTGCCATACACCCCGATGCCGCCAGGCGCTACGGATTGGCCTAGTACGCCGATAGGTGAGCCCGTCGTTGCAGTGGCCTCCCCTTCAACCCCCCAATTCGGGGCCTCGCCATACACACCGGCTCCCCCGGTCGAGTCAGATAGGCCATACACGCCATAGGTGGTTCCGCTGGCAGCCGAAGCATGTCCGGCCAGGCCACGCCCTCCGCTCGAGGCAGACACGCCATACACGCCATAAGTGGTTCCACTAGAAGCAGATGCCACCCCAGTCAGGCCGTGCCCACCAATCGAGTCAGATTTCCCATATACGCCGCTGGTACCACCGCTACTCCCAGTGGCATAACCGTACACGCCAGTGTCACTAGCTGTGGCAGACAGCCCCTCACTTCCACCCAAAAGGGTCAGACCGGTGCCAGTGCCGCTCCAGGTCGCGCCCCAATGATTGATGGTGTCGTTATCCACCCCATCCGCGAAACCGGCTGGGACGCCGCTCAACCCGCTCCAGGGTGCGCTGCCGGCCGCGGGGGCGTACAGGGCATAGGGCGCCGGGGTGAGCGGCTGGCGTGGAGTCAGCGCCGTGTAGCCAGCATCGCCCGTGCATTGCACCGCCACCCCCAGCCAGCGGGCGTTGCTGCCGTTAAAAGCGCTGTTCCCGAACTCGTTTCCGCCATTCACCTGGGCAGCAAAATAGCCACCCGCAACCGAAACACCGTTCACATCGCTGTTCGCCCCGAGTTGATTCCCGCCAGAAACTGCATCCCATAGGCTGAAGCGGAAATTGCAGGTGGAAGTGATCGGGTTGCCCCCAGTATCTTTGAGCTGGCCCTGGTAAGTAAAGCCTGCGCCAAGCGGAGCCGCCGGGGCGTTCCCATCGGCCAGGGCTGTTTCGCCTCCCAGCGTCATGGCCATCAGAAAGATCAGAATAGTGATCGAGACCAGTTTGTAGTTCATCGTTGTTTGATCCTTTCCTATTGGTTTATCACGATTGGTAGAAATATCTTATTTGAGTCAATCAGCACTTCATCCGCGCCGATATCGTGGATGGCGGATCCATTGTTGTCTCCATCCCGCGGGCGAACGTCGCCGTTAACCTCGTCTTCGTAGCCGCGGATGCCGTCAATCAGGTTGTGATTCACCGTCACAATTGCGGGCGGCGCATCCACCGTCGGGCATGAAACTTTCGCGTTAAGACAGAGTCAGGCACATTCCATCCACTTTTTCCAACCTCAGTAGATGAAAATTTCGGGCTTACAGGCAGGCTGAGCGCAGTCGAAGCCCCTTTTTCCGCCAGAAATGCACGTTTCGACTACGCTCAACGCGCCTTTGTCGTCAAATTTTCATCTACTGAACCTTACTCTATCAAAAAACAGGATAGCGCAAGCAGCAACGGGCTTTCTTACGCCCGGTGCGTCACAAGCTATGCCTGCTCCCGCAACAGTCAGACGAAGTAAAGGTAGATCATGGAAACGGCATCTCTCGCTGCGCCAATGGCATGTAAAGGCGGTATCCGACATACACACGCACACTCACCGCCGCCGGGTTGCCGGGGATGTCTTCGGCGGTCAGGGTGATCTCGTGCCAGCCGGGGGAGAGCGTGACGAGAACCTGCTCGCCAGAACCCAGCTCTCCGTCCCGATCCGAACGCCACTGGAGCAAGCCGCCGGACAGGGGGCCATCCTCCCAATCGGTGGCGTGACCATTCAGGAACACCAGTGAACCCGGCGGGATCACCGCGCCATCCTGGGGCAGGGAGATGTACACCATCGGGGGTTTCGGCTCGATGGTGAACGCGCCCCCGGTGGCTGAGGCGGTCAGCAAGCCATCGGAGGCGTAAACGCGGATCATCGCTGCACCGCCGCCGGGGAACTGGTCACCGCGCACTTCGAGGTAGGTGTCCTGCAAGCGGGTGGCGATCACCTGCCAGGTTGCGCCGCCATCCGGGCTGAAGGCGACATCGAACCAGAGAGGATCATCGTCGTCGTCAGACGCGCCCCACTCGATGAGATAATCGCCGTGGGCCGCCCAAAATTCGCCGCCAGCCGGCGCATACAGCTCGACAGACGGCGCGTGCGGGCTGGCGGCGCGCTCGATGAGCATATCGTCTGCATGCCAGATTTGCACGAAAGCCGTCGCCGGGTTCCAGGGGACGACCTGGTAAAAGCTGAATTGCTCGCCAGCCGTTGGAGAGGACGATTCGCCCGGCATCGAGCTAGGCTTGCTCACCTCGGCGTAGAAATACCGCTCGAAGAGGAGCTGATGAGACGAGTCGAACAATCTCAGGATGAAATCGCCCTCGCCGGGGTCGTCGAAGAATCCCTCGGGGCCTTCGTGGATGGCCCAGGGGTCGAGGGTCAGCGGTTCACCCAACATTCCCGAAACGAAAAGGTAGGGCTGCGTCTGCGCGGGCAGGCGCAGCGCCGGTGTGGCAACAGCTAACCCGCCAGCGGTCAGCGCCGGCCAGGAGCCGCGATAATTCAGGATACCGCGATAGGTGTATTCGCCGATCCATTCATCCTGGCAATAGCTCATCACATCGCTGGACATGGCCGAAACGACGTAGCCAGACGGGTAATTCATAACTTTTCCCCCGCCAGCCGCTTGCGGGTCCCAGCCATAATCGCCCAGAGCGGCGTTCGGCCACGGGTAGCTTAGGTCGGGATCGTCTACGCCGCAGGGGGCGTGCTGGCGGTTGAAGTTGTGCCCCAGCTCGTGAACGAGGATGTCGGCGCCGTCTTCCAGGTTTTCGTGGCTCATCGGGACGCGCCCGATGGCCGACCAGCCGGGGTAATCCCCCAACCCGGCGTTGCCCTCCACCAATGTGAAGGGCAGCATCCCGTAGTAGTGAATCCCCCACGGGGCTTTGGTCAGATTCCAAGCCCAGTTTTTGGTACGCAAATCCCGGATGGCTTGCAGCATCTTACCCCATTGAGCATCCGTCGAAATCTGATCCGTCCACGACAGCGGCGGCCCGGACAGCGTGTGCCATTCGACATCCCCCACCGGCAAAAGATTCAGCGTGTAATCTTCGAGACAGAGCGGCATGTTCGAGGCGACATAGCTGTTCGCCCCGCCATATTTGTATTGCACCCAGACGGGCACAATCGCCAGCGGGTTGGTATCCTTGAAGGTCAGGGTGACAGTCTTGGAGTTGTTGGAATAATTCGATTCCGGAACGGTGTGGTTGGGGTTGACTGTGACAGTCAGCGACCCGGATTCGTCCAGATCCCAGGGTGAGAAAACGAAGTTGAGCGTGTCGGAATACTGGGAGCGCTGCGGGCTGAGCTTGGCGGTGATCGTCGCGTTGAGGCTGGTGGCGAGAATATATGGGCTGGCAGTTGTGCTGGCGACGGCGTTGGCCGTGACGTTCGCCACCGACACCGTCACGCCATTGACTTTGACATACACCCGCACATAAGTGGTTTTGCCGGCGATGAGCGGCACGGCGTTGTCGGCGCACAAGCCCGAGGCGTTGCCTTTGCACTGGATGCCCTGAGTCAGCTCCACCGCAGACACTTGCAAATCGAGGGCGACCTGGGTGGGGGTGAGGGTGCGCGTAGGGGTGCGGGTGGGGGTGGAAGTGGGAATCTCGGTCAGGGTGGGGGTCGGCGTGTACGTGAGGGTCGGAACGCCCGGCTGATCCCAGAACTTGTTGCCGCTGAGGTCTAATCCCCCAAGCGACGGCCCGGCGATCTCGACCCAGTTATACCCGCGGACGATGCCGCTAACCGAAGCCGCTCCAACGGAGATATGGTTGGGTGGATCGGTCTCGCGGATGGCATAGAATTCGTAGCCGTCCGGGCAGGGCAGGCTGTACCAGCCGTTCCCATCGGTGGCTGTGGTGTGGAGCAGTGTGCCGGGGTTGGGATAGGGGCCGTTGGCGACGTACAGCTCGACAACGACATCCGCCAGGGGATGACCCTCATCGCCGACCTCGCCCTCGAAGACACGCCCCTGGCAGATTTGGGGAGCTGCGGTGGGAGTATGGGTGGGCGTCTGAGTCGAAGTTGGCGTTGGGGTCGAGGTGGGTGTGAAAACCGGCGCGAAGTCCCAGAATTTGTTACCGGTGAGCACTTTCCCTTCCAGCGGGATCACGTACTCGATCCAGTTGGCAGTTTGCACCACGCCGCCCACCGAGGTAGCGCCAGCCGAGTCGTAGCCGGGCAGATCCGTTTCGATGATCTTGTAAAATTCATAGGCAGGATCGCCTTCTTCGATATTCAGCCCATACCACCCGTTTCCGTCGGTGACAGCGCTGCGGATGAATACACCCGGATCGGGATAGGAATTATTCGCTCCATAAAGCGAAACCGTAACCCCAGCCACAGGCGTTGTTTCATTGCCCACATTCCCGGCAAAGACACGGCCTTCCAGGGTGTAGAGTGTATGAGGCGATGCGCCGACTTTTACAAAGTCGGGCGAAAAGAGAAGACTTGCCGTCAGGATCACAACAACAGCAAATGGAAAAACGAGCCAGGCGCGCAAATTGGACATTTCAAACTCCTGTGGTATCCAAACCGAACTTGCGTTGAATGGCCCAGAACGTAGCGAGAGATAGATGACTCAGGGCAACAGACTTACCCAATCTGGCGGCAGCTCAAGGGTGAACACGCCGCAGAGAGTCTGATCAGGCAGCATGGCGTCCGAGGCGTAGATGCGGATCACCGGGCGATGAGCGGCAGGTAGACTGCGTATCGCAGCAGCCGCCCGAAAATATCCAGGTTTGTCCCTTCGTCCCGGTCGTGCTCCCAGGCCGCCAGGTAGCTGACTTTGCCCCCTGCTAAGACCGGGTATTGGCGGTCGGCATTGTGGCGCGGGCCATAGATCTCGAATTCTTCATCCATGCTTTCAGACGGAAAGATCTGGCGTCCCCAGATGCCAAACTCCCCGCCCGCGTATTGATCCTGCCAGGCCGCCAGGTAGCGTTCACCGCCGGCGCTGCAGGCGACATCGGCATTGACCTGGGGAGCGGCGGTATCGGTAATCAGGTAAACATTCTCCAAAGCCGCATCTCCATCGAGAAAACGGCCATAGATGGCATAATTGCCTGTATTCTGGTCAGACTGCCAGACCACCAGGTATTGGTCGGCCTGAGAGCAGGCTGCCACGGCTGGCTTCTCCTCGATTGCCGGCCACCCGGCAATGGGGAACTCACCCGTGACGGAGGGAGTGCCGCCCGTCAACGTACCGCCAGTACCCGAGAGGCGAATCCCATAGATGTCCACTGCGCTGCCAGCTTTTAGGACATCCCATATCACCAGGTATTCGTTGCGCGCCAGATTATAGGTCAGGTCCGGATAGTCGCGGCTTTCCGTCCCGCTCGATACGACAAAGGGGCCGGCAGGCGAACCACTGCCGTCGGCGAAGATGCGCCGGGCGCTAATGTAGCTGGGCTGACCAGCAGGGAAGTTCGCCCATGCCGCCAGGAATTCCTGCTGCGAGTAAGCAAAGACCGCCACCGGGTGCCCCTGGTTGCTGGTGAAATCGCAAATCGTGAAATCAGTCAGGCCAGCCTCCGGACCATACCAGGGGATGAATCGCCCATAAACATCCCAATCGCTGCCGTTACCCCACACATCGTAGAGGAATACGACCAAGTAGCGGTCGTGAATCGGGTCGTAGGCTACCGATGGCTCCATCTGCTTGTTGGAATTGGACGAGACGGCAAACCAGCTCAACAATCGCCCGTCGCCAGCGACACGCTGGGCGTAGACATCGTGATGCCCGCCCGACCAGATGTTCTCCCAGACCACCAGATACTCATCGTGGTTGGAATTGTAAGCAATGGCCGGGCTGTACTCGTCGCTCTCGCGCTCCGAGATGATGATCCCGGGGCCGGGGAGCGATGCGGCGATCTCCGGTTGGAAAGGCAATTGCGACTGGCGGCCAGCCGGCATGTGGGCAATGGCTTTCTCCGCCGGGTGCGCCGCCGAAAACAGAGCGATGCCCACGATCAAGACAGCCAGAATGCGGGATAATTTCTTGGTCAACATGTCTCCTCCTTACAGAATACGATAACTGACTTTTCGATATAAAAACCTCTTCGACTGCTCTCAGAACGCTTTTGCAGGCAGATGAGTATGGCAGAAAACCGTCTTGCCCTGTGATCCCCTACCAGACCTCGCCGGAAAAGATAGCGAGCCAGGTTCGCGAATTGGATATTTTGACCTCCTTTTGCCTCCAAACTGATACTTCATGAATTAGCCCAGAACAATGCGAGAGAGGATTGACTCAGGGCAACAGATCTACCCAATCTGGCGGCAGCTCGATCATATACATTTCCACTTCCTCCGTGCCGGAGCGGCCCCAGTTGGTGGTGAACAGGATGCGAGTCAGATCGTGATTGGCGCTGGCGTGCGGCTCCGCCCAGTAATCGTGCTCCTGGGATTCGTCTACCAGCGAGTGGGTGTGCGCCAGGCGGACGACGCGCCCGCCGGGGGTCAGCTCGATCAGGAAAACCTGGTCGTCCATCCAGGTGTGCGAGGCGGTATCCCCATCGTGGGTAGAGACGACCACCCATCCCGGGCGGTCGAAGGCGCGCCCGGAGATGTGCAGCCCTATCGAGGTGAAGCTGAAATCAATCGGCCAGAGCGGGGTCACTTCCCCCGAGGCCAGGTCGAGTATCGAGATGTGATCGGTGTCAATATCCTGGAAAACAGCCACCTCGCGTCCCTGCGCGTCGAGCGCCAAATCCATGTGCCCGGAGATGCGCAGCAGGCCGCGCCCGTTTTGGATATTGCGGTCGTAAACCATGTAACCGCAGGGGGCCGCGTCCGAGCCGAGCTGGCCCGGCTCACAGTAGTAGTCAGAGAAATCGGCGATGAAGTAATTACCCAGGGGGCTGATATAAGCATTGTCAACGTTGTCCACACCCGGCACGCCGCGCACGTCCCGGTTGGCGATCACCGTATCGGTTTGCTGATCGTAAACCAGGAACGCCACGGTGTTCCAATCCTGGTCTTCGGCCATGAACCCCCAATAGCGGCCGTCAATCGAGGGGCTGCCCTCGTACTTCGACCATACCGCGGCCAGCGTTTGGCCGGGAAAGTCGTTGGCGAACTCGTGAACGATGCTCGTCTGCTGCGAGACGAGATCGTACAACATCAGGCGGGTTTCTTCGGAGTAATACAACCGGTCAGGGTCAGCGGCATCCCAACGGGGGTCAACCGATCCCCCGAAGGGGAGTTGGCCCAAGAGTTGGAGAGTGACGCCATCGTAGAGATACCACGTCCCGGCGATGCCGCGTGCCAGGATGCGGCTTTCGTCGGCATTGAACGATTGCACGCGGGAGTATTCGTTTTTCAGCCCGAGAGAGTCGTCGCCGGAGGCAATATCGGTATAACGGTCAGTGACACGCACAACGCACGCGCCGAAGACCGGGTCGCGGAAGGGCAGGCGCGCGGCCGGCTCTGGCAGAGAGGGAACCTGACGCGCCTCGAAATCGGTGATGAACGGGGGTTGTGGATCAGCGCAGAGGGATGGAACATCTATCGGCGGAAAAGGCACGATGGGGAGGTAGACATCGGTCCCGACGGGTGTAACCGTACCCGCGGGAGGCGGCATCGCTCCCGGCGCGGTAGAAGCGACCACAGCCGATGGGGTCGAGGCGTCACCCAGTGAGGTACTTAAGCCGCAGGCTAAAACCAGCAATCCCAGGCAAGCCAAAGCGATCAACAAGCGATCGCTTCTCATACTGGAATGTGGCCTGATATGTTTGCACGAGTGACGGGCTATGAAAGTTTTCATCTTCGCACCAGTGGGAGGTAAATCATTAGCAAGGTTTCTTCGCCCTCGTAAGCCCCAATATCGTAAAACCCCGCTTGCGGACGCGGCTCGCCGTCCAAATCTACCGCCAGCCAGAGGATGGTCAAGCCGGCGTCGAGGGCAGGCGAGCCGCTCCCCAGGCGATAGTCCGCTGTGAGGCGAGGAAACTGCTGGATGGCGTTGCTGCCGATGATCGGATCTGTGGTATTCCAAAACAGGTTATGGTCGGCAATAATCGTGCCGGTGAAAGGCTGGTAGGTGACCAATCCAACATCGTGGCCGGAAATCAGGTTATTGGTGAGCGAAAGGTTGGCATATAAAGATGCGACGATGCCTGTCTCGCCATTGTCCGCGATGGTGTTGTTGACCAGCAAGGTCTGACCCACCGGCCCCCAACCCAGGCCAACGTAGACGCCGTCGCCGTAACTGCCGCCAGAGTTATGGGCAATCAAATTATTGGTGAGCGTGACCGGCTGGTTACCCTGGATGGCAAGCCCGCCGCCGGGACGCAGCGCATTGACCCACGAGCCACTCGAGTTTCCCGTGATAATGTTGCGATCCAGGGTGACGCGGCTATCCCAGATGTACACACCTCCACCGTAGCCAGCCCCGTTGGTGAGATGGCTGCTGGTGCTGTTATTTTCGATGCGGTTGCCAGCGATCAGCACCGAGGCAGCGTGGTCAATCCAGATGCCCCCGGCGTCGCTGCGCCAATCGCCCAGGCTGCCCCGGTTGCCGGAGATGGTATTCGAGAGAATTTCAGCATAAGTCACCCCACTGAGGTGGATTCCGCCTCCGCTGCCGGCGTGGGAAGTGTGTCCCACGTTGCCCAAGATTTTGCTCTCCCGAAGGATGAATTCGCCGCCTGAGATGCTGACGCCCCCGCCGCGGCCGAAGGTGTCCGTTTCATCGGCGCCGATATTATTGATGATTTGGCTGTTCAAGATCGTGACTTGGCTGTTGCTGGCGTAGATACCGCCACCCCATCCCCCGCTGCCTTTACTACCCAGGCTGTCCGAGATGATGCAGTTCTTTACTATCAACCTGACATCCTGGGCGTAGATGCCCCCGCCACATCCGAAAACGCCGCAATTGCTTGTGCCCTGGCCCTGGATGATTGTCAGATTGGCCAACGATACTTCCCCTGCGGCAGTAACACTGACTACAGATCCGTTTGATTGTGAATTCAAAACCGTTGGGTATTGATCCGGATCGGAGAGGGTGAAATCGGATTTGTACCCGCCCGTAATCATGATTGTTTTGGTGATTTCAGCGAGCGTGCCGAAGCGGGTGTAGATGCCGCCCGCGAGCTGGATTTCGTCGCCGGGAGCGGCTACGTCAACTGCATGTTGGAGGGTAGCACACGGATTGGAAAATGACCCACAGAAATTTCCGCTATCATTTCCAACTGGCGGCGGGGCAACGTAACGGATATCTCCAATTGCGCGGGCTGCTTGCAAGCTGCACAACCAAAGTGCAGTCAAAGCCAGCACCGCGCCGCAGAAAATGGCAAGAGCACACTGAGACGGTTTTTTCTCCATCAGAGCCTCCCTTTTTGGATGAAAACAGTTGCAGCTATTCCACCAATGATATGCCGTTCATGATTTGTTCAAACTATTTATACACCACAATCACCCGCCGTTGAGCTATCAATTTCCAATTCACACCGCCAAAATACCCCAAATTCCTCTTTTCAGGCAGGCGAAGCCCATTTATCATGGCTGACATTGTTGGAAAAGCGCCCGCAATCGGTTCGGAATGACAGTCCCACAAGTTCAAATTTCGGCTCTCCCGCCTTCAGCGGGAAATACCCCGGATTTGGGGTATGTGGGAGTGCTACACACTCCCACACACCCCAAATCTGGGGATTCATCCCGTTGGAAACGGGAGAGCCAAATTATTGCAACTGTTGTAACGCAGCCCGAGTCTTTTCCAACTCGACAGTGACCCCCACCTCTTCGAAGATCGCGGCGGCCTTTTCAAGCTGTTGCCGGGCAGATTCTGGCTCCGCCGCGGTCAGCGCCAGGCCAAACTCGTAGCAGCTTTTGCCCAATTCGAGCCGGTTGCCGGTGGTTTCCAGAATTTTCACGCTGTCTTGCAGGTGAAGCCGGGCGTCTCCGGCCTGACCGGAGGCGAAAAGGCACTGCCCGAGAACACGTTGGGCAATGCCTTCGTATTCGCGGTTGCCGAGATCCTGGGCAAGCAGCAAGGCGCGCTGGCAGTAATCGAGCGCGTTATTCAATTCGCACAATTCGAGCGAGACTTCAGACAGCAGCTTGTAGGCGTCAATCAACGTCATCTTGTCGCCAAGTTCGGTGAAGAGTTTGACGGCTTCCAAGAGGTAGTGAAGAGCCTCCTGGTAATTACCCAGCGTACGATGGACCTCCCCTAAATTATTATAGACATCGGCAATACCCTGTAAATCGCCGATTCTCAGTCTGATTTCCAAACTTTTTTCATAAAACTCTATCGCCGGCATATAATCACAAGTGGTATAGCCAACGGCGCCAAGATTGTTATAGCACATCGCAGTTCCATAGGTATCGCCAATTTTCCGGCAGATATCCAGGCTCTTTTGGAGGTAGGTGGTCACGAGGTTGAAATCACTCTGACCCCAATAGACAGCAGCCAGGTTGTTATAGGTGACTCCCATCCCAAATAAATCACCCTGATTTTCTCTCGCCTCAATACAAGTACTGAAATGCAAGATTGCCTGGCTCAAATCTCCTTTGCGTTGATAAATCGTGCCAAGAATATGCTCTAAGTCACTGATAACCTTTTGACTCTCTCTGTCGTCAGAAAGTCTGGTCGAGATGCCAAACCCTTTGGCACAAAACTGCAAAGCAAGATCGTAATCGCCCCGTTGCATAGCGATCCCGCCCAAATCTTTGTAGATGAGCGCCAACTCTAATGTATCCCGTTCATCTCCCAGACTGGCACGCGCCAGGTCGAGATATGTTACCGCATCATCGTAATGCCCTTGAAGCTCCCATGTTTTAGCGATCTTTCGCTGGATCTCTGCCACTCGAAGGGAAATCGCAGGCTTGCAGTCGAGCGCACTCTGGTAGCTTTTCATGGCCGGTTCATATTGCCCGGTCAGGTGATAAACATCACCCAGAGATTCATAGACGGGATACAGGCTCTGATTATCACCGCCGATAGACAACGCCAGCCTGTAATGTGCGGTGGCCGCCTCGTTGGCATAGCGCGACTTGGCCTGGTCGCCTGCCAAAACCAAATAATGCCAGCTTTTTGCAGCATCGCCGCTGTGAAAATAGTGATGCGCCAGCAGATCGTAGATTTCACCCAGACTGCCGGCGTAAACTCGTTCGAGATGCTCCCCTACGCGGTGGTGCAGTGACCGCCGGTGGGCATAAAGCAAAGTCTCGTAGGCCACTTCCTGGGTGATGACGTGCTTAAAGATGTACTCCCACTCCGGGGCCGGGCGATCCAGCGGGGTCAGGTCGAGGCGGCTTAAACGCTCCAGGTTGCCTTGCAGCTTTTCACCGCTGATCTCGACCGGGTAAATATCATGCAGGGTGCGGTATAAAAACGTCCGCCCGATGACGGAGGCGACTTTGACAGTCAGCTTGCTGCTCTCGTCCAATTGGTCAATGCGGCTCATCACCAGGGCCTGGATGCTGCCGGGCAGCTCGGCCTTCGACAGGTCGCCAGCGATTTCGTACCCTTCGCCAGATCCCTTCGGGGCCAGGTATCCCCGGTCAATCAGGGCGTTGACCATCTCTTCCAGGTAAAAGGCATTGATATGCGTCTCACCCCTCAGAATCAAGGCTTGCAACGCTTCGGGCACATCCATCATGCCCAGCTTGAGCTTCACCAGCGCCAGGGCATCTTCTGTTGGCAGGTCTGTCAGCGTGAACGAGGTGCAATACTCATAGCGCTGCCATTCGACCATTTCTATGGTGGGCCGATGAACGGCGGCCAGCAAGATGCGGTCGCAGGCGATATTGCGTGCCACATAATTCAACAGTTCCAGCGAGATAGCATCAGCCCAATGCACATCCTCGAAAATCAGCAGCAGCAGGGGTGTTTGCTCTGCTCGATCCCGCAGCAGCGCCAGAATGATATCGAAAATGCGCTGCTTGCGCAGTTGGGCATCCAGCACAGCCGTCAAGGCATTATCTGGCGCGGGCAGCCCCAGAAGCTGCCCCATCAACGGTGCCCAATCCTTCAATTCGGGATCGGCGGCTGCCATCACTTGCTCGATTCGTTCGAGCCGCCCCCCGCTTTGCTCCACATCGAGACCGAACAGGGCATGCAGCAGGCCGATCCAGGGCAAGTAAGGGGATTGCACGCCATGAGCATAGCAATTGCCCCCGTAACCAAGCATCGCTTCCCGACGCGCCTGAACTACCAACTCTTCCACCAGGCGGCTCTTTCCGACGCCTGCCTCACCGCAAATTACCAGCAACTGCCCGTGACCGGCCCTGGCCTGGGCAAGGATAATTCCGATCTTTTCCAGTTCAGGCTCTCGCCCAACGAACGGCGAGGTGTGGCGCTTCGCCGCGCTCTCCCCCAATGTCCTCGTATCCTGGCGAGTTTCGACAGCTTGCCAGATAGGAACCGGCTCCCGTTTGCCCTTGACTGAAATGGGAGCGAGCGCTTCGCAGACGAATTCATCTGCGGCCCGGCGGGCGGTACGCTCATCGAGTAGGATTTCGCCAGCTCGAGCGGCCTGCATCAGCCGGGAAGATAGATTGACCACATCCCCCATGACTGTATAGCCCCGCCGCCGGTCGGAGCCAACGTCTCCGGCGAAGACCGGCCCGGAGGCGATGCCGATGCGCTGGCTGGTAATGAATGGCAGCACAGCAACTTCTCGACGCAGCTCGAGGGCGCAGCCCACCGCCCGTTCTTCGTTATCCTCGTACGCCACTGGCGCGCCAAAGATGAGATGCATCAGGCTGCCTTTGTCGCCAGCGCTGATCCAGTTCAACCGCCCGCCATAACGGTGGATGACAGTTTGCATTGCAATGAAATACTGCTGTAATTTATGTCCCGCTAACGGATCATTGTCGTAATCCAGCCCGGCGAAACTCACGAACAGACTGACAACGTCGCGATGCTCGCCCACGAACAGGCGCTGGCCCTCGATGATTTGCGCATACACGGTGGATGGCATGTAGAGCGACAACTGTCGAATGATTTGTTCCGCGCTCTCATTTCCCAGGGCATCCCATTCCATATCAGGCTTTGGGGGGCAACTGATATTGCCGAGAAGAGTCTTTACGGAAAGAAAGCCCTCACAGGCTGGCTCAACGACAATCCCCAGATCATTCCAGGTGACGCCCGCGCCCGACAGGCAATCATCCCAAACCAACACTTCGCCGGCAGCGGCGTGGTGCTCGGCTGAAGCCATCTCGTCGAGTGGGTGGCCTGTCAAAACGCACTCTGCCCCATTCTCCCGGTTACCCACACTCAAAGATAGTACGGTTCCAGCGCTGATACCGATCTTCATCCGTAATTCGAAGACACCAGCGCGGGTCTGCACAGCGTGGAATTCGCCCATCCTGGCTTGCATCGCCAGGGCGCAGGCACAAGCGCGCCTCAGGGCATCCGCCATGCCCACATTTTGCTCATTTGCTGATTGGCTGGCTTGCTCTCCGTAAAACTGGCATGTAATTGCATCACCGCCAAACTTGACTACCTCGCCCCGAAATTCGTAAACCAGATCAACCATTGTGGTAAAGTAAGCATTGAGAACGCGAGTCAGCTCCTCAGCGCCCTCTTTCCCCATCCGAGCCAGACTCTCCGACATGGCAGTGAAACCAGAGACGTCGGCAAGCAGTACAGCAGCCTCCCGCCGCTCTTCCCACACAACTTCAGAAGACGGAACAGCCCAAACCCGTTGAAATACAGAACCCGGTACGTAAGGGCTGATGGAACGAAGCAGTGCTCGTTGCTTGTCATCCATGCTGTCATTGTACCTTAATTGACTGAAATCAGCCGACAAGGGATTTACGACTCAGGCAACTTTTAACCAACAAAAAACTACCCCGCTTGTGCAAAATCACAAACGGGGTAGTAGGGAAAATGAACAGGTTATCGGCTCCCTGTATCTCTGACAACGACAGGCAGATAGAGGTAATAACCCTCTTCTTCTCCTGCGAACCCGGTTCTGACGCCAAACTTAGTAAAATGCTGCGTCGTACCGGTCACCAACCCGGTCACCGGATCAATGTAAAGGTCTACCAATGCCACCCATTCCTGCCGGGAGGTGGAGAAGAACACAACCTGTAAGCTGGCCAGGTCAACCCCTGGCGGGAGCTGGCCGGGATCCACGTAAAAGCTGATGCGCACTTTCTTGTTGAAATCCTCAGTGATCAGGTTACCCTGGCTGTCACGCGCTTCCAGCTCGTAGGCAAAGCCGATCAGGTCGTTGCCGCCTGGGACAGCGACACGCGGCGTGGCGCACACAGACACCTGTCCATCCACCGGGAACGCGCCCGCCGGAATGGTCACGACCGGCCCAGGCTGGCCGCCGCTCCCCGGCAGGTTCAGGCGCATGAGCTGCGACGAGTCAAAGACCCAACATTGGGCGTCGGGCAGTGCATCCGATGCTCCAGCCAGGGCCAGGTTGATCCCGGTCACTGTGGTTGTCTCAACCTCGACCGAGGTAATCTGGCTGAGATAATAGGTATCGGTGGCCGCGTCTTCGTATGCGGCCCACAATGTCCAGCGGGTGTTGGGGGCTGCTGACAGGTGATAACCGCCCGCCAGGGTGCCGGTGACTTCGACGTAACCGAGTTCTGAAGCGCCGAAAACGTGAATAACAGCGGTGTCCGTGATGGCTCCGGTGGGCAAGATCGCCAGGCTTCCGCTGATTTCGATCTCTCCTTTGGGCGTGAAGGCCAGGCTCACCGGGTTGTTGGCGGCAGTGGTCCAAATCACTGGAGACGGCGCGAAGTAGTCAGCAGAGAGATTGGCAGGCAGGTATGCACCCACCCGGTAGCTGCCGGAGGCGACGGTAATGGTGAAAGTCCCGTCGGGGCTGGAAATCCCTTCGAAGGTCAGCCCCTCGCCGGTTGTGTCTTCGATCCCCCGGGCGTAAACCCAGGTGTAGGGGGCAGGATTACCATCGAGGGTGATTGTCCCGGTGATCGTGGCATCCAACCGTCTGACGTAGAGAGTTATCGGCTCGGTATTGGTAATCCCTGCCCCGACCTCAACATCATAGGGCATATCCGGGGCAGCGACGTATCCGGTTGCCGGGTCTACCCACAAGCCAACCGCCCAATGGGTATTCGTCACCGGGGTGGGAATGCGAAGATCAAACTCATAGGGGTCTTTTTCCGGCCACAGGTAATCTTCAGCCCAGTGCTGTCCGTCGCTGGCAAAGACGGCGGCATTTATTTGCACCGGCCCTTGCTCCGGGTCAACCAAAATTCCGTGGATGCGGGTTCTCGCCGGAATTACCGTCAATTGTAGATTCTGAACTGTCTGCCCAAGAGCCACGGGGACAGAGACGGGATCGCCGGGTAAATAATCATTACCGGGCAGCCAGACCCCTACGGTGTAAGTGACATTTCCAGGTACATGCAGATCGAAGTATCCACCCATGACCATTCCCACGTCCACCATCCAGCAATCAATCGTATCGCACATAGCGGCATAAGCCACAGCCACCGTGTCTGTGACCAGGCCTCCCAGGTCATCGCTGACAAAGCCCTGAATCTGTGCATCACGGTAGCGAACCACAAAGTTAACATCGGTGACGATTTCGCCTTCGCCAACATAACCTTCTTTCACTTGCGGCGGGAGGACGAACCAATTTTGCGCCTGGGCTTCCGACAGCCACAGGCTGCCGTGCCAGAACCCTGGCGCTAAATACAGATTGTAATAACCAGCCGTATCGGTCGTGGCAGTGACCCAATCGCCGCTGTCTGTCCAGGCTTCGATGACTGCTCCGGGCACACCGAAACCGGTGGCGATATTGACTACCTGCCCGCTCACCTGGGCCGAGCGGGATGCCTGGGCCCGCAGGATTATCGGATCGAGGCTGGTGTCGCTGGTCACGTTGATGATAAAACCGTTATCGAGGGGCGGCAAAAGCCCGGTGGTCGAGTCAACTTGAACCCAAACATGGTAGCTTCCGGGCAACACATCTATCGAAAAACCACCGGTATTATCGCCAGGCCCCGCGAAGCACGTGCCATTATCGGTACACAAGTGTATCGTCGTTGAGCCAAGCGGCGGCGGCGCCAGGGCTGGATCGAGCACTGTTCCAATGACACGATAGAAAATTGCCGGGGCAACCGTGAAATGAGCAAACTGCGGCTCGTTTATTTGGGGAGGCAGGGTATAGTCTATCCATTGGCCCCACGACTGGTTGAAGTACCAGTTTGCGCTGGCGACGGCTGGCTCGATCCAAACAAACCACCGCCCTGGGCCAAGCGGCATCGAGTAATTACCCGAGATATCTGTGAGGATGGTTTTCCATTGGCTTGAGGCTTGATGATAGGCCACAACACGCGCGTCTATCACTGGCTCGCCGCCTTCGAATGTAACTGTTCCAGACAGCCATTTAGTCTGGCTGGCATAGTCCAATGTGAAAACCCGGTTGATCTGTTGCGTGGTTGTGACCAGGGTAAACTCATTGTCATAGCCAAAGGGGGCTTCCCAATCGAGCGAGAGTTCAGGCGGCAGGTAGAAAACGATTTGATAACTGCCGGGCTGCAAACCGCTAAAGTAGAAATTACCGTCGAAATCTGTTACCGCCCAATCTAAAAAGGACGAAGAAGCATCTCTCAGCAAAACATCCACCTCTGGCACAGGATTCCCAAAGTGGTCAGAAAAGGTGGGCGGATATTCCAGCCTGCCGATGAAATTGGCGGTTGTAAGTGTCAGGCTATGAGTCTGGGTAGCCGTGAAAACATATTGGCTGTCCGGCAAAACCGTGAAAGTGTAGATTTCAGACGAACCGTAATGAAATGGATTGGATTCTGGCGGCTGCGCCTGAACATAATTCAAACCGTCAGGCATCGCGCCGAACTGGAAGTACTGCCCGCCCGGCCCTAATGAAGAACTGCCATTATCGAAATAATCCAGATTTGCACTCCATAAATCTACCATCGTCAAAATTGGCTGCCCGAATGGGTCCAACACCCGTCCGCGGATAGATGGGTAAGTCAGGCGGAGCGGATCGAGTGGGAGTATCGTCGCTGGCGCGGTCACAGTGAACGTGATGCTCCCGGATCGAGTCAAGGTGATCCCATTGGAGGCGTTTGGATAGGCTTCGAGCCTATAAGAACCGGCTGGTAAGTTCAGGCTAAAAAGACCTGCATCATTCGTCGGCCCAATCATAGGATCGCCTGCACCCACAGGCATCACCAAAACTGTCGCAGGATAAGTCGGAACGCCATAGTGATTAGCGGCTGGGAGAGGGCCATATTGTGGGTCAAAGATTTCGCCGGTCACATTTGGCGGCTGAAAAGCCAGGTTGACGATCTGCCCAATGCCCGTAATCTCGATGGGGACTTGTAGCGAATTCGCCCATTCGGGAATATCGGCTCCTAGAGGCCAAGCCTGCACCCAATAAGTTGTATTGGCTGACAATCCATCGAACAGCGCGGGACCCGGAGGCGTTATCTCTTGCCGAGCCACAAATCCGAAATCGTTCCATACTCTGACTTCGGCTCGACTGCCATTGGTCACATAGACCGTTAACGGCGCAGTGCGGAATTGAAGATTCTGGTACTGGATTCCCAGCGGGTCGTATTGGCTGCCATGGGTCACGGTGATATACACGATGGAGGGCGTCAAATAGGGCGCGCCGGCCGGTGTGGTGGCATCCAAGTAATAGAAGCCATCGGGCACACCACCCAACCGGAAAAGCTCATCTGTCCCGCCGCAGTATTCATCCTCCACAGCCACATGATGAAAGGCCAGGTCAATCAACCGGACAGAAACGCATTGGCTGACTAATATGCCTTCAGGATCGAATACTTTCCCTTGGACACTGGGGTAAGTGAGAGTCAAATTTTGAGTTATCGTAATCCCGGTGTAAGTGAAAGAGACAGGTATCGAATTCGTATACGTGATAGCCATGACACCTGACGGCTCGGCCCAGAGTTGATATTGTTGACCTGCGTGATTGAAGCCAAAACCATACTGGCCGCTCGATGCAGTTATACGGTTCCTGACGTTTACTGGGTCCATCTGGTGCAAGTTGACTCGGGCTGACCCAATAATCATCCCGCTTTCAGAAATCCAGGTCGCTGGCGTCCATAGCGGGCCAGGATATAACACCAGACCCATAACGTCAGGGTCTGTCAACAAAACTGGAGGCATTATTTGAGTACCGCCCGGGCTATACTGTGAGCCATCAATCACCGTTACAGTGACCGGCTCCGAAGCGTCATATATTGAATCCGCCGGCGGCATGGCCTGCAGAATGAATGTTCCAGCAGGCACGCCACCAACTTTATAGGAAACGCCTGCATCGTAACGTCCATGCGCGGCTGGGAACATCCCGATAAGTCCAGGCCAAAACACCTTAACATCGCCATACTGCATGACTGGCTGGAAATCGGGAGTATAGACCATCCCATCGAAGCTCGGATAAGTCAGCCGAATTGCGGGTGAGACATAGGCAATATTCGTGCTGGTGATATATATCGGCTGCGGCACTGATCGTTCCCACGGCGACATATTCTCTGCCTCGGACTGAATATAAAACGTACCCGGCAAATAAGGCGCTAATGGCTCTGTCGGGATCGAGAAACTGCCCGTGCCCGCAAATGCCATTACCAATGCATCATTGTATTCACAGCACGCACCATTCGGGTATAGCTTATACAAACGCACGTGCGTAGACTCAGGGATCAGCTCAAAACCGGGGCCAAAAACTGTACCATCAATCCAGGCTGTAGGCGCCCGCTGAACAACAACGGCCGCATTCACCGCTTTCAATGTGGCAACCAACAATCCAAGGGGTATTAGAAAACAGGCAACGATGATGAGCGAACGTATGGCCGGTCGCCAGCCGCCTCGATCTGCTGAAGATTGATGAATGTATTCCATGAAATCCTCCTTAGGTTGTCCGTCAAGCCCGATTACGATATATCATTATCGCACATTTTGACTGATGTTCGCAAGAGGCAAAATCAAGTGAATATTTGAATGCTCGGCACCAATTATCATTGCTAACATCCTAACAGGCATTCCCTATTGGGTTCTTTTCCCGCTTTCACCGGATGCCTATGCTATAATCAACTCAGAACCCAATGAATCGTGTCGCCAACTGATTTTTGCCCGTTCATCCCGTGGAGGTGAGCAATTATGAATATCCCACAGCAGCCCAAACCCGGCCCGGCTACGGCCGCTCCACAGCCGAGGCAGGCGCCCGGCGGAGCCGCAACCACTTCCGGCGGCGTCTTTGTCCCGCCTAACATTTCCCGCATCGAGGATACCGGCTTATCCCAGCTCTGGCTGCAAGACCTGGCTTTGAAAATCCTCTATTTCCAGGGCTACCTCACCGGCTTCAAAATTGCCGAGGAGATCGCTCTCCCTTTCAGCGGCGTCGTGGATCAGATCCTCGATGCGCTCAAGCGTGAGAAATATGTCGAGGTCAAATCCTCCCAAATGGGCCTGGGAGAGGGCGCTTACCAATACGCCATTACAGGCGCTGGCATTGCCCGAGCGCGGGAAGCCCTCGAACGCAGCCAGTATGCCGGGCCAGCCCCCGTCCCCATCCAGGTTTACAACGAGGGTGTGCTCCGCCAAAGCCCAGGCCGCACGACCATCACCAATCGCGTCATGCGCCAGGCGCTCTCCCACCTTGTCCTCTCCGAAAAAAGTTTCCAGCGTATCGGCCCGGCTGTCAATTCGGGCACATCCATTTTTCTATATGGCCCTCCGGGTAATGGGAAGACCAGCGTGGCGCGCTCTCTAGGCAACATGATGCTGCGTGAGAGCATTTACATCCCCTACGCGGTCGAAGTCGGCGGGCAGGTCATCAAGATGTACGACACCGTCAACCACCAGCTTGCCGGCGACGACCAACATACCCCCGGCGGCACCGGCAACCTGCGTCCCGGCGTCCGGCGCGACCCACGCTGGGTGCGCATTCGCCGCCCCTTCGTCGTCACCGGCGGTGAGCTGACCCTGGCCGGCCTCGACCTGGTTTTCGATGATGTCAACAAATTCTATGAAGCCCCCTTCCAGGTCAAGGCCAACGGCGGTATCCTGTTGATTGACGACTTCGGACGGCAGCAAGTGCGTCCCCGCGACCTGCTCAATCGCTGGATCGTCCCGCTCGAAAATCGCATTGATTTCCTCACCCTGCATACAGGCCGCAAGATCGAAGTACCCTTCGATGTATTGGTGGTTTTTTCAACCAACCTGCCGCCGCGTGACCTTGTTGACGAAGCCTTCCTGCGCCGTTTGCGCCACAAAATTGAGATTGGCGACCCATCCTTCGAAGAATACCGCGAAATCTTCAAGCGTGTAGCCTCTGCCAAAGGCGTTAAATATACCGACCAGGGATTGGCCTATCTGCTCCAGGAATGGTACATCAAGCGCAACCGCAAACTGCGCGCCTCGCACCCTCGAGACCTGTGCGACCAGATTCTCGACATCTCCCACTACCTATCCGTCGAGCCGGTGATGACCCGCGAGTTGATTGACGCCTCCTGTGACGCCTACTTCGTCGAGTTATAATTGCCCATTTGCCGACTTGCTCATCTGCTGATTTGCCATGTTCCCCACCCTCCCCCGCCCCACCCTCATCGCTCACCGCGGCGCCAGCGCCCACGCCCCTGAGAACACCTTGGCCGCTTTCGAGCTTGCCCTTAAGCACAATGCTGATGCCATCGAGCTGGATGCCAAACTGACCGCCGATGGTCATGTGATCGTCATCCACGATCAGACTGTCGAGCGCACCACGGATGGCGAAGGCCGCGTGGGATCGTTGACCCTGGAGGCGCTCAAAGAACTCGATGCGGGTTCCTTTTTCGACATAGCCTTCAAAGGCGAGCGGCTGCCCACGCTGGATGAGGTCTTCGCAGCCGTTGGCCAGCGCACGATCATCAACGTCGAGCTGACCAATTATGCCTCCCTCACCGACGATCTCCCGGGAAAAGTCTGCGAGCTGGTAAAGCGTCATCGTCTCGAAAGCCGTGTATTGTTTTCATCGTTCAACCCGCTGGCGCTGATTCGCGCCCACCGCCGCTTGCCCCAAGTCCCCATCGGATTGCTGGCGTTCCCCGGGTCGAAAGGCGCACTGGCCCGTTCCTGGCTGGGAAGCATCATCCCCCACCAGACGCTCAATCCCGAGTTGGGCGATGTCACCCCCCGGCTGATCGAGCGAGTGCATCACAGCGGGCGGCGGGTTTTCGTTTACACCGTCAACCAGCCCGCCGACATGCGCCGCCTGTTTGACGCCGGTGTTGACGGCATCTTCACTGACGATCCCCTCCTGGCCCGGCAAACATTGGCCGAGGCTGTATGATTCCCTACGAATGGCTCGAACAGGCAGCGGAGCGTATCGCCCCGCACGTCTGCAAGACACCGCTCACCCACGATGCCCAAAACGGCCTGTACTTCAAATGGGAAAACCGGCAGGTCACTGGCTCGTTCAAAGCGCGCGGCGCATTCAATAAAGTTCTTTCACTGCAAGATTGGGAACGCCAGCGCGGGTTGGTGGCTGCCTCGGCGGGTAACCATGGCCAGGGGGTGGCGCTGGCTGGACGGCTGGTTGGCGCGCCAGTTATCGTCTTTAGCTACGAACACGCCACACCCGCTAAAATCACCGCCATGCGCGCCCTGGGGGCGGAGGTGCGCCTGGTTCCCGGCGGCTACGCCGACGCCGAACAGGCCGGGCTGGCCTTCGCCCGTCAGAACAACCTCACCTGGGTTTCACCCTACAACGATGGACAGATCATCGCCGGGCAGGGCGCGGTAGCCCTGGAAATCCTGGCCGAATGCCCCGCATCCGCCCAGGCGGCCTGGCTGGTTCCGGTCAGCGGCGGGGGACTGATTGCTGGGGTTGCCGTCGCGCTGGCGCGCCTCTCACCCAAGCCGCGCCTGATCGGCATCCAGGCCGAAGCTTCAGCCTTCATGCACGCCCTGTACTACCGGGGCAGCCAGGACAGCGTTCCCGACCTGCCAACCTTGGCCGACGGCCTGGCGGGCGCGGTCGAAGACGGCGCGGTGACTATTCCCATCGTTCGCCAACTGGTTGATGAGATCATCCTGGTGACCGAGGCAGAGATCGCCCAGGCCATCGGCCACGCCTGGAAGGTTTATGGCGAAACCATCGAAGGCTCGGGGGCTGTCGGGCTGGCGGCGATACTCGCCGGGAAAGCCCCTTCCCGCCCGGCAGTGCTTATCGTCACGGGCGGTAATATCCAGCCGGAAGTTTTCGAAGAGATTACCGGTGAACGACTGATTACTGATCACTGATGACCGTTCCTCCCACCCCCGACGAAATCATGGTCGTCTGCATGGCCCGCCAAATCATTGACGGCGATGTGGTCATCCAGGGATTAGCCACCCCGATGACCGCCGCCGCCTTGCTGCTGGCGCGCCGCACCCACGCTCCGAATATCTATTTCTGTTCGGCTATCGGCCAGGGCATCGGCAGCCAGCC
>DYIZ01000041.1:35046-41905 GCA_020723385.1 Candidatus Aquidulcis sp. | reverse complement strand
CGCCTGCGAAAGCGGCAGCGAAAGTCAGCCGAAACTTGACTTTGTCAAACTACTCAGCCGTTTTAGCAGCTATCAAAGAAGGGGAAAAAGGCGTGTCGGCCAAAGCCAAGGTCACACCCCAACGATCCACTTCGAGGATACTTAAACACAGTGCGGGCAGTAGTGAGTACCGCATGGGAAGTTGTTCGCTTCACCCCAACGATCCACTTCTAAGATATTGAAACTTCGTCATTAAAACCAGGAGTGGACGTTAAAACAAAAAAGCCCCGGATATACTCCGCCGAGGCTTTTTTGTATGAATTCCACTACCCAAACAGGCTCATCTGTCCGGCTATATCCTGCCCCTTACGCCGCTGCCCCCGCTCTGCATCCGCCGCCTGATTGCGCATCGCCAGCCACTCAGCCCATGTGTGCGTATCGAAGGGCAAGAGACGCGGACTGATCGCCGTCGGCGAGCCAAGCGGAGAAGCCGTCATATCGTTTTGCGTTGCGAAGATACTCGTCGCCCGCTCGATCTGTTCCCCTTTGAGCACCGACAGAATCAAGTCGTTCAGGAAGTCGCCGTCCTCCTCGTCGCACAGGGCCGAGGCTATGGTATCGCCGTAAAAGAGCTGCGCGGCGCGCATTTTTTGCCCCATCAAGTTGATCGCCCGCTCTTCGAGCGTGTTCTCGTAAGTTGGGAATAACACTCGCACCGGCAATGGGGAACCAGGTCGGTAAACACGCCTCATCGCCTGCCAGAGTGTGGCGAGCGACCACTCGACTTCGGCAAAAATCGCCGTCGCGAACATGCGCAGATTTAAACCGACGCGCACTAACCGGGCATTGGTGAGCAGCACATCCATCCCTGGGATATGCTTCTCGATCCAGGCCACCCGCCGGCGGGGATCCACCGACGGCGACAGTACTGCCACCCGGAGGCCATGCTCCTGCAGAACCTGCGCCACATGGGGCTGTATGTCTCGCTTTCCTGTTTGCCGGATGAAAACGATCACCTTACGCCCCTCCTGCCGTTCGGCCAGGCAGCGCGAGGCCAGCCATTCGTCCTTGGACGAGACAAACCCATCGCCCAGGGCATCCAACTCCTTAACCAGCTCCTGCCGGCGGGTGGCATACTTGCCCTTACCAGCCACACGGCGGTTGAACATCACCCGCTCGGATCGGAACATGCAGTTGACCCGGTTGAGGGCGGTGGCCAACCACACCGAGAGCGCACCTTTTGTGCCAGCTTTCATTTCTTCGATGGCCCAGTCATACATTGAGCTTGGCGGATAGGGCTTGCCCAGCATGCTGCCGTCGGCCTGTTCGTGGTACTGGTCGGCCATCGCGCCGGACATTTGCAGCCAGACCACTTCCTCGTTGTACTGGGGGAGCGGCAGACCGATGTCCTGCAAGCTGGCAAAGGCGATCTTGGGCAGCCCAACCCGGATGATGGAGGGCAGAATGCCGGGACGCTCGTCTACCCGGTTCATGAATTTAGCCCCGGTGTATGTCCCATCTTCCAGCACATCCCCTGGTTTGGCGACATAGAAGGTGTAGCGCAGCAGCCCGTAACGCCGCGCCCAATCGTTGGCGTCGTGGAAGCCGAAGTCGCGCCGCACGAGCGACGAGAGGCGATACATGAGCCAAAAGATGCTCGTGCTATAACCAGAAAACAGCGTGCCGGTGAGCCCCAGGGAGTACAGCGACGAATTCGCCAGCACGCCAAGCGCCCAGCCGTTCCCAGTATCCTGGGCACGGGCTTCATGAATCTCGTCCACCGCCAAAAGAGGGAAAAAGCCCTTCGCCTTTCGCTGAACGTAGCGAGCGGCTGCCTCGCGGCGCAACTCGCTGTACTCGAAGAGCGGCGCGCCGCATACCAGCTTGTTGCCCTCATCGTCCATATCGCGCCACTCGTGCTGGCCGGTTTCGGGATTCCAGACCCACTTGGGGGCTGGGGCCTGGCAGTAGCGCCGCTTTGCGCCGATGAACTGGCCGGCTTTCGCCGGGGTGATGATCTCCCAAGGGACGGGATTGCCTTCTTCGTCATACTCGCCGGTGACCACCTGGCCGCAGTGGGGGCAGGCGCAGGCGTCGATGATCTTCGAGGCTGTCTCTTCGCCCTCTTTCCAGGTGATCTTCCACTTACGGGTGATCATGGCCGGGACGCGCCCTGACCCCAGCTTGGCAGTCTCGTAAGAGAGGATGGCGACACTCTTCTTGGGCAGGATGCCGGCCCGGTACTCGTCCACGAACTGCGCCAGGGTGTAGCGCCGGCGCATCTCGGCTGCGTGATCTTTGTCGCAGGGAAGCTCACCCAGGCCCAGCCAAGTCAGGCCGCCAATGCGGGTGTCGAGCAGGTTGGGCTTATCAGCTCCGTCTCGCTTGCGCGGCGGGCGTTGTTCTGCCTGCTGGAGCGTGCGCCACAAGGCATAACGCGCCTGGCGGTGGTCTGCACCGGTTAGTTTCCCCTGTTTAGTCGCAGTCTCGATAATGGCTTTCCAGGCTTGCTTGGCTGACATCCCCTCAAAGGCATCCTGGCTGTTGATATGAACGCCGATGGTTTTGAGCCAGTCCACCACCTTGGCTGGCTTGGGCAGCGGGCGGGCGGCGGCTTCGATGACTTTGGGAGTACCGCCGGGGATGACTTCGCGGGTCTCCTTCGGCCAGTTCTGCTCGCCGGTGGCGACGCCAGGGGCGACGACCAGCAGGGGGTAGGCTGATTTCTGCGACCCTTTGTGGGCTTTGGCTGCTGTGATGTACTCGGCAACGGCCAGAGACATGCAGCTTTTACCGGCGCCCATCTCTGCGTTAATCAACCCGCTGCCGGTACCTAAGAGCAACCGGCCCAACCCCACCGACAGGTGCTTCTGGAACTCGGTCAGGCCGGTCTCGCGCCGCCCAGGCAGGTAGCGCCCGATGGAGAGCGGATCAAACACTTTCCATTCCCAGGGTTGCGGCTTCAGATCGTAGCGCGGCACATTGCGCCCCAATACACGCTGCGCCAGCTCGTTGACGTGAACGCGCAGCGTGTCGCTGATCGCGTTCGGATCATTGGAGAAGGTAAAGCTGCCATTGGCGTCAAGCGTCCACAACGTCGGGCGGGAACGTTCTTCGACCCGCACCCGGAAGAGGCTTTTCTTCTTCTGCGGATCGTCGGGATCGTACTCGATCTCTTCTTCATCCTGGCTCTCCTCATCCACCCGAACAGTGTACTTCTCCGTGCCACCTTTGAGCAGCAGCGGCTGCCCATTGTGCGTGACGAGCGTTGTGCCGAGCAAACCAGCTGTGACCAACATCGAAATATGACCCTGCTTGGGCGTAATCACCGGGGTGATCGTCTGCGCTTCGACCTCGGGGATCAGGTTCAGCCAGGCGTTGGATTTCTCCAGCATGCGGGCGCCCTTTTCTGCTGCGCGCAAGTAATCCTCTTCGGTGACTGGCACGTGTTTGAAGCGGAAGGCCTGGCCGCGCGGCCCCGAAAGCGGCGATGGCGGGATCAAATAAGCGCTATACCCCACCGGTATCTCGGATAGGTCGGCCAGAACCGGAACGCGGACCTTCTTGGTTGGGCGCTCGGCTTCCTCTTCCAGCAGCTTCGCCGCCTTCTGGACAATCCAGGCATTGGCGCGCATTACCCACACCAGGGCCGCGTCGTCCGAATTCTGCTTTGATGGTGCATCGCCGGATACATGGGTGATGATCCGGTTAGCAAGTGCCAGGTCGTCCGGTTTCTTGCCGATGGCCTTCTCGAGATGGACCAGCAGGATTTCGTCGTCAGTCAGCGGGACCAGGCGGCCTTCGTATTCGATGACGATCTGGCCCTGCGCCCAGTGGCGGATCTCGGCCACTGCTTCCTGGGTAGGCTGGCGGTAGGCTTTCTTGCGCCCAAAGATAACCACCTGGTGGAAGGCCTGGTAGTCGGGTGCGGTGAAGCGGAAGCAGCGTAAGTCCGAGTACCAGCCGGCCAGGTGGCGGGCGATCTTCTCGTCCACACGCCCTTCGGGGATGATGTATACCAGCACACCGCCCTCGCACAGCAGAGGAGTGGTGGAGAGCAGGAAACGCCCTTCCAGGCGCTCGCCGCCGCCGGTTGCGCCTTCGCCATCGTAAGGCGGATTCGCGAGACATAGGGAGAACGTCCCGTCGGTGAGCAGAGCGTTCTCGAAGCCGGTTGCCAGCACATGATTGAGCAACTTCTCGGCTTCGTCGGCGCGGCTGTATGACAGCTCGATGCCGTATGTTTCGATCCGGCCCAGACTGCGGGCGAGATAGGCCAGCGCTTCGCCCTTGCCGCAGCATGGGTCGGCTATTCTAACGAGATCGCCTCCGGCCAGTGGCGATACAGAACATCGCTCCAGCCAGGAGGCGATCAGGGGAAGTTGGGTGTCTGGGGTAGGGTAGTACCCCAACTTGCTCTGTCCTTCGAGTCGCATACAAACCTCCTTAATTATCCAATGTGATCTGACCGGCCTGCAGCCCCTGGCCGATGATGTCCGGCCAGTTGATCCCGGCCTTGATTTCATACCCGGCCGGCGCGGCGCCGCCGGCGACTAGCGGAACGGCGCTGCCGCGTTCCAAAGCCGTTTCGAGCAGATATTGACCCCACTCGATGCGCACCGGATAGGGAGCCGCCTTCTCCAGTGCAGCAGCCAGCACGATTTCAGGCTTCAGCCCAGGCCAGGCCAGGATGTAGAACGGCTCATCGAGCGAGGCTGGCTTGACCGCTTCGGGAGCGATCAGGCGCAGAAGCTTCGGGCGGGCAGCGGCGGCGCGTCCAACGCCAGCGGCGACCACCAGGTTCGGCGCGTCGGCCTCCAGGCGAAGGTAAGCACTGCTCAGGCCGTACACGTTCTTGCCGACGCCCTTATCGCTGTCTTTGAGTTGCAGATAGGCGCGGTGGCCATTGACGAGCGAAGCCCAAATCGCCCCGGTCAGTTTGGGGTGCTGCGGGGCGATCTCCAGCCAGACGAGCAGGCCGTCTTCGGTGTGAGCATAGCTGCGCAGGTACACCTGGGCGCTTTCATTGGCAAGGGTGGCGAAACGAGTTTCGCCGGTCATTGGCTCATCCCCTTCTCTCGCAGCCAGGCGGCGAGGGCCTGGCCTTCAATCTGCTGGCCGGGGAAGAAATCCAGGCTGCGGGCAAACTGCCTGCGGAAAGTGGGGAGCAGGCGGGCTGCTTTGAAACGCTCGTCTTCGAGCTGCTTGCGGGAAGGTTTTTCGCCCAGGGCGTGGCACAGCACACTCAGCGCCAGATCAGGCTTATTCGTCCAGCCGAGCAGGGGGATGGGGGTCTGCGCGCCGCCTTCGATGGCGACAACCTGACCCTGTTGGATAAGGTAAGTTTTCATTATGAACCTCCATAGTAGGAAAATGAAAATCCCCGGAAGCGGGTCGGGAAGACGCGTTTCCGGGGATTGAGATGGGTTGACAGGAATGGTCAAAAATCGAAAGATAGTTGAGAGGCAGCGACCGGCAGAAGAGCGGGCGGCGGCGCAACTTCCGGCAGATAGCCCCACTCATCGAGCGGCGGCTGGGAAGCCAGCCAGGCCTCGATCTGGCAGGTGGTTATCTGCGCCTGGGTAGAGCCAAGGAACATTGCTGCGAACCTTTCGTGGCAGGCGTAGGATTTCAGGCGATTGCCGAAGATGTCATAGCCTCGGCGCAGGAAGAGCAGTCCGCCCGGCGCTTCCAGGCCGCGCTCGAACTCGCCGAAGAAATCGGCCAGGATAACGAGCGCCAGGTCCTTCACGCCTGAGACCGGCTGCACTTCGGGCAGGTGAGCGCCATCAGCGGTCGGGAGATAGATTCGCCGGTAGGTCGCGTTCTCGCGGGTCAGCACAATCAGGCTGCACCCGCCTAGCGGGTCTGCGCCGGGTGTGGCAATGTAGGTTTTGGCAGGGAGTTCAGTCAGGATTTCCGGCGGCACGGGCTTGCCGCCGGCGATAGCCAGGCGGACCGCAAGCTCGTGCTCGCCAACCCAGATGAGATGATCCTCATCCACCTGCCAGATACGCAGTCCTTCTCGACCGAGAGCGCCGATTGTCCCCCTGGCTTCCTCTCGCCGGCGATCCAGCTCGAGGAATTCGGCCTGTGTCATTTGCCAGGGCTGCCTGGCGTCGGGTTCGAGATCGCCATGGGCTACAGACCCCAGCGCAGTTTCGGTACAACTCATCGGCGATTTCCAGTTCTCGGGTGGTTTCCAGCCTCCGCCGCGTCTGTATCCACTTGGGCGCTGGCTCCTGGGTGCCCAGGCTCTCAGCCTGCCGCGCATTGGGTCGCCTCCTCGTGTTCGGCGATGTAGGCGTCTACCAGCCGGCACGCCGCCTCCTCGGATTCTGCGATCGTGCCGGAGCCCGGGTTGTGGTTAGGCGATTCCGTCCACCACATCCAGCGCCAGCCGAGCGGCGTTTGCCTGAAGGCGCATGAGGCCCGGCAGCGGCCATCAGGAGTCTGCCGGGCGTAGGCGAGCAGCCGAAAACCAAACTCGACAGCGACCCAGAGATGCCCTGCATCCTCGATCACATCGCCTACACTGGTCGAGCGCGACTGACGCACAAGAGTCACGTGTTCATTCGACCACCAATCGCACTCGATATGCTGTGTGGCCGCGTAGGCGACTTCGGGACTGTCCGCCTCGACCAGGGCGACCGGCTGATAGGCGTGCGGCCAGGCCAACTCGACCAGCGAGATGTTCACGCCGGCCGAGATCGGAAACGGCCAGAGTGGTGTACGATGGAAAACAACACAGGCGGGCATGGCTACACCTCGCATCCGATGCACAGCTCGGCCAGCAGCGCCCGACGCAGCTTTTCCTGGTCGGCGAAAACAGCGGTCAGGAGGGCATTTTCGGCGGCTTGCAGCGCAGCCAGCATCGGCT